>JAFYWY010000094.1 GCA_017546455.1 Opitutales bacterium | reverse complement strand
TACAACAAAATACGACGGTGGTGAACAATGCGAACAAGCGAGTCGTCCGTGCCCAAAACAACTTCGATGATATCGAAGCGATGTGTGCTCGGCCGCTCATGCAATGCATGGAGATAGGCACGGATGGCACGCTTTTGTGCGCGGCGCTTTCGGGCATCGACAGCAGCATAGCCTCCGCGCAAATCATTTTCGGATCGCGTCTTTACTTCGGCAAACACAAGGCAGTCGCTTTCTAACGCCACGATATCCACTTCGTCACGACCGCATCGCCAATTTCGCAGAAGAATTTTCATCCCTGCGCGGCGTAAAAACTTTACGGCGTAATCTTCTCCCAACCTTCCGCGCAACTGGCGAGAGGTTCTTTTTTCTTCTTTGAAAAGAAGCGAACGCCATTTCGCCAGCCACTCGCGCCACATATTTAAAATAAGTTGCCTTGCTTGCCAAAGTCGCGTTCTACACCGCAAACGCCCCAACCTTTTTCCGTCAGCACACGTCCTTGCGGCGTACGCGCGATATAGCCTTCCTGAATCAGATACGGTTCGTGCACTTCTTCGAGTGTATGTTCGTCTTCGCCGACAGCGACACCAATGGTACCGAGGCCGACAGGACCGCCGTTGTAATTAAGAGCGAGCGTACGCAAAATGCGTTTATCCATATCGTCCAATCCATGGCCGTCGATTTCAAGCAATTCAAGCGCCGCGGCGGCAGTCTTTCGGTCGATCGCTCCGTTGCCTCGCTCCAAAGCGTAGTCACGGGCAAAGCGGATAAGATTATTTACAATACGCGGCGTTCCGCGGGCGCGTCTGGCAATTTCCATCGCTCCGCCGTCATCAATCGCAATCCCGAGCTTAGCGCAATTGCGTTTGACGATTTTGAACAAATCTTCGTGCGTGTAATAATCAAGGCGCGTCTGCAGGGTGAAGCGGGAACGCATCGGTGCCGTAAGCAAACCGGTACGCGTTGTCGCGCCGACCAAGGTGAAACGCGGAATCGACAGGCGCACGCTACGGGCGTTCGGCCCCTGGTCGATCATAATATCAATACGGAAATCCTCCATTGCCGAGTAGAGGAATTCTTCAACGACCTTGGAAATACGATGAATTTCGTCGATGAAAAGAATTTCGCCTTCTTCAAGCGCCGTCAGCAGCCCGGCAAGATCCGCGGGTTTTTCAATGACGGGGCCGGAGGTAATCTTCACTTTCGTTCCCATCTCTTCGGCGAGAATCAGCGCGAGCGTGGTTTTTCCTAAGCCGGGCGGCCCGTGGAGCAAAATATGATCAAGCGAGCGCCCTTCCCGCCGCGCAGCCCCGACCATCACGCGCAAACGCTCAATCGTTCGCGGCTGTCCGGTAAAATCATCAAAGTTCGGCGGACGAAGCGCCTGATCCAGCGTCGTATCCTTGCGTGCAAGGGCTTCTTCGAAATAAGTACGCGGCGCATCGTCGGCGTGCGTGTTCTGCTCTGTTTTTTTCTTCGCCATCGGGGAAATTGATGAAAAGGAAAATAGCGTGTTCCCGCAGAAAAAGGAAATGAGAAATTAGGAAAGGACTTCCCGGTGCAAGTGCCCTACCCTCCGAACCCGGAATCAAGCACAGAACGGAGATCGCTTCCGGAAACAAAAAGGCGTCCCCGCGAAGCAAATCACGGGAACGCCTTTTTCTGCGGCGGCACTCTACTTTCCGGCACGGCGCGAGGCCTTGAGTTCGGCAAGCGTATCGCGTTTGAGCAACTTGAGCTTCGACGTATTGCGCAGACGGTCGCGAGCTTCCATGCGATCGACGAAAACGATACCCTGGCAGTGGTCGTTTTCGTGCTGGGCGCAACGGGCAAGCATTCCCGTACATTCCAGGACATGCGGATTGCCCTCGACATCCTGAAACCTCACGCGGACGTTCTCACAGCGGACAACTTCCCCACGAATCCCCGGGAAAGACAGGCAGCCCTCACGGCAAGACCATTCGTCTTCGTCGAGCAACTCAATCGTCGCATTAGCAAACGCCATCGGCATCGCAAGCTGAGCGGGGACGGCTTTCCCGTCAAGGACGAGTTCGAAATCCTGCTCTTCCCCCGCAGCCGGACGCAGATCAATAACGAAAAACTGCATCGACAAACCGACTTGCGGCGCGGCAAGACCGATGCCGTTGGTCGCATGCATCGTTTCGACCATATCGTCCGCAAGCTGCTTGAGCGCGGCATCAAATACCGTAACGGGCTCACCTTTTTTTCGGAGAACCGGGTTTCCGTAATGAACGACGGGAAGTTCCATAATCAAATGCTATTTTTTGTTTTCGGGTTCGTCTTTTTTGTCAGAAGAAAAGAGATCAAAGATTTTTTTCGCGGTCTCGCCGACAGCTTCGCCTGTTGCTCCCGCCACATCGACCACGGCATGGACGCTCGCGCCTGCGATATCGGCAGTCACGCCCGCAACATCCGTAACAACGGCAGCCGTTCCCTTGGCGGCGCCGGAAACGACATCGGCCGTAAGCCCTGCGGCGTTCGAAACAGCTCCGGCAGCAACACCCGCAGCATCGCCGATTACGGAATCCCGGAAAACGTGAATCAGGCTCGCATATTTTCCGAGGCAATAAATTCCGAATTCGGCCGGCGTTAAATCATTTTCAAGGCCGATTCCGTCTTTAAACTGCACCGAAAACGGCGGAAGCGCCATCGACGGCACACCGGAGAAATAGGAACGCACCCGAACTCCTTCAATATCAATATAGTGAGCGGCAATATAAACGGGCTCTGAAGGCGGGTCCTCCGCTTTCGTTACGGCACTCGAATCCGCATCGCCCTTTTCTTTTTCAAAGCGCGCAAGCAATTCGCCGACATTACTTTTACCGTCGGCAAGCCGTTCGTAATTCAGGCTGAGATGCTTCAGCTCGAGGCGATCGATAACTTTCTTCCGGGAAAGCGCCGAACGCAGCGCAAAGTCGAATTCAAAATGTTCCACACGGAGCAAATCTTCGGAAAACTTCGCATCCGGGGTCGCGAGGGGCTTTCCGACGACAAGATTCTCCACCCGCAAGTAACCGCCGAAAGGATAAATGCGAACGGAATCGACCGAGCAAACGTCCACGCCAAGCGTTGACGCGCCGAATTTATTGATCGCAAAACCGACAATCGGCCCTAAAAGAAAAGCGATTACGGTGACGAATAAAACAAACAGCACGAACAGCACCCACAAAACGTGCTTCAGCCAACCGCGCTTTTTCTTCGGCTGAGCCCGCTCTTCGGCGGAGAGCTCCGAAGCCTTTTCCGCCGTCATCTCTGTTTTTTCTTCCATCGTTTTAAAAGGAGTTTAGCAAATAAGCGTCTCTCGGCAAAAATAAAATAGGTTGCGCGTTCGAACGCCGCCCCGTGAACTTTTGTTTTATTGCATTTGCCGAAACCGCCTCTATGATTAGACGCAAATGAGTTGCTCCTATCTGTTTGCCTCCCTAAGCGAAAGCCTTTCCGCATGGTGGAATGCGCTGAACTGGGATATCCAAATTTTCTATGCCGTAGGCGGAATCGCCTTCGTCGTCGTTGTCATACAAGCCCTGCTGAGCTTGGCCGGCGCCGGAGACGCAGACGCAGATTTCCCCGGCGACATCACCCCCGACGGCGATATTTCGCATGATGCCGGGCTCGGACTGATTTCCGTACGCACGCTAACGGCATTTTTCATGGGTTTCGGCCTGACCGGCGGCACCATTCTTGAAAACGGCTACGCGTTCCCGTGGGCCATCGCCGGAGCCGTCCTCGTCGGTTTCGCCTTCATGCTCATCATTTTCTGGGTAATGAAGCTGCTTTACAGCCTGCGCGCGTCAGGCAATATCCGCCCGGAATCGACTTTGGGAGCGACGGGGACGGTTTACGTTACCGTTCCGCCGAATCGCGTCGCCGGCGGCCAGATCGAAATCCTTGTCAGCGGCCGCCTGATGACGCTTCCCGCCGTTACAAGCGACGCAGAAAAAATCCCTGCGGGCACGCTTGTTCGCGTCACGGAAGTTCTCCCTTCAAACATCCTCCTCGTTGAACGCCTTTAATTTAATTAAACACATATAATCCTATGACTATCTATATCGGTATCGGAATCATCATTCTCGTCATCACGACGATCTTTGCGTTTTCCTCGCGCTATAAACGCTGCCCGTCCGACAGAATCCTCGTCGTTTACGGGAAAATCGAAGGCGGCCGTTCCGCCAAATGCCTTCACGGCGGCGGAACCTTCGTTTGGCCGATCATTCAAGACTTCCAATACTTGGATCTGACGCCCCTTCCGATCGACATTCGCCTTGAAGGCGCGCTGTCCAAGCAAAACATCCGCGTCAACACCCCGTCCACCTTTACCGTCGGGATTTCGACAGAGCCCGGCGTAATGGAAAACGCGGCAGAGCGTTTGCTCGGCCTCGGTCTCGCCGAAATTAAGGACCTCGCCAAAGACATCATTTTCGGTCAAATGCGCGTTGTCCTCGCAACGATGGACATCGAAGAAATCAATGCCGACCGCGACAAACTCATTGCGAATATTTCCGGCGGCGTCGAAGTCGAACTCCGCAAAGTCGGTCTGCGTCTGATCAACGTTAACATTCAGGACATCACCGATGCATCCGGTTATATCGATGCGCTCGGTCAGGAAGCCGCTTCCAAGGCGATTAACGAAGCGAAGGTCAAGGTCGCTCAGGCTCAACGCGACGGGGAAATCGGGGCGGCGGAAGCACGCAAAGACCAGGCGATTCGCGTCGCCGCTGCTCAGGCGGAAGCAACGAAAGGGGAAAACTTGGCAGCAATCGAAGTCGCAAACTCCAACGCCGACCGCCGCACGAAGGAAGCGGAAGCCAATCGCTTAGCGACGGCAGCGGAAAAGGTCGCTGCCGCAAAAGCCCTCGAAGAATCCTACGTCGCCGAAGCGGAAGCGGAAAAGCAACGCGCTTCCCGCGAAAAAGCCTCTCAGGAAGCCAACATCATCGTTCCCGCGGAAATCGACAAGCAACGCATCATCGTCGAAGCGGAAGCGGAAGCCGAAAAGGTGCGCCGCACGCAACTCGGGGAAGCAGACGCCGTACGCTACATGAAGCAGGCGGAAGCGGACGGGATTCGCTCCGTTAAGGAAGCCGAAGCTGCCGGTTTGCGCATGAAACTGCTCGCAGAAGCAGAAGGTACCGAAGCCCTCCTTACCAAGAAAGCAAAAGGCTTCGGCGATATCATTTCCGCCTGCCAAACGCCGGAAGGTGCACAAAACCTGCTCCTCGTCGAACAACTCCCGACGATTGTTTCCGAACAGGTCAAAGCGATTTCGAATCTCAAAATCGACAAAATCACGGTTTGGGATTCCGGCAAGGGCACCGACGGGAACGGCAAGGGTTCGACGGCGAATTTCCTCTCCGGTTTGGTGGGTGCGCTCCCGCCATTGCATGAGCTCGCCGGGAATGTCGGCGTCAAGCTCCCCGGCTACCTCGGCGCTCCCGAAAAAGTCACCGTCACCGAAGAACCGGATCCGGCCAAAAAATAATTCTCACATCCACAAAAAAAGCGTTCCCGTAAATTTCGCGGGAACGCTTTTTTATTACACCTCAAAGAGATCGAGAATACTTTCTTTCCCGACGACAAGGTGGTATGCATGCCAGCCGCAAGCGCGGGCGCCTGCGACATTCGCAATATTATCGTCGATGAAAAGCGATTCTTCGGGCAATACACCGGCTGCGGCCGCCGCGCGTTCGTAAATTGCGGCTTCGGGCTTTACGGAGCCGAGTTCGTCGGAATAAAACGTTTTTTCGAAAATTGCATCAAACTCGCCGCCGAATTGCTCGCGAAACATCTCGCGGAAGCGGGCGCGATGCGGAGGATTGGTATTACTCAAAACGAAAATCCGATAGCGTTTTTCACGCGCAAGCGTCTTGAGCAACTCCACGCGCTCGGGAATAAACCCGTCGAGCAACGCGTGCCAAGCCTCCCAAATTTTAGCTTCGGGAATCGCGTCACCGTCGGGCAACAGCTTACGGAGTTCTCCGAGAAATTGCTCGGAGGAAATCGTGCCGCGCTCATGGGCATCAAAAAATGTCCCCGAACCGGCCTGCGTTTGCTCTACACTCAACTCAGAAACGCCGAGTTCGACGAATGCCGCCAAAGTGCGCATCAAATGCACGTCCATGATGACGCCGCCGAAATCAAAGAAAATATTGCGAATTGCGGGAGAAAAATCCTGACGAAGCTTCATACCGCAACGCTATTTCCGCGTCCGCAAAACTTCAAATCGAAATTTCAGGCGGAATTTCTATTTATTGACTTTGTATAAACACAGACCAAAATCTGCGAGTCATGAGCGAGTTTATTTCTATTACGATTTTGCTTTTTATCATTCTCGACCCCATCGCGCTCGCCTTGGTTCTCCCGTCACTGCTCAAATGCGTGCCTGAGGAACGCCGGCAAAAAGTGATTATTCGGGAAATGTTTTTCGCCCTCGCCCTGCTCCTGCTGTTTTTCTTTCTCGGGAACGAAATCGTCGGCGTGCTCGGCTTGGAACAATCGACTTTAAGCATCTCCGGCGCCATCGTCCTGCTCCTCATCGCCTTGGGCATGGTCTTCCCGTCGCTGGCAGCCCTGACGACGGCCTCCGCGCCGTCCGGCGAGCCGGAAACGGAACCATTCATCGTCCCGATTGCAATTCCGATGATTGTCGGCCCGAGCAGTATTTCGTTCGTCATGATTAAAGGCGCCCAATTCATCGGTGCATCCAGCAGTCTCTCCTTTATCGGAAGTATCTGTACGGCATGGTTTCTGGGCCTGTGTATCGTGCTGCTTTCGCCCTATATCATCCGCAAACTCGGCCGCCGCGGGAGCCTCGCGATGGAGCGCGTTATCGGTATCTTGCTGATTCTGATCTCCGTCCAGATGTTTATTAACGGAATTGACGAATACAATCGCCGTACGGACGCCGCCCCGGAAACGACGAAATCCTTGCAAACGGAATAGAATGCAAGGATTTCAAAAATTGGTGGAGACGATGAGACTCGAACTCACTACCTCGACAATGCGAATGTCGCGCTCTACCAGATGAGCTACGCCCCCAAAAAGGAATTATAGGCAGAAAGAGAACCACTTTCCCAAAAACCGGTCAAGAATTTATTTTCTATAAAAATATGAGCAATACAACCATGGATATCGTTTCCGTACTTAAAGACTACCTACGCTTCCCCGGCATTTCCGCCGACCCCAACGCCAAACAATGGATTTTGGATTCGGCAAGCTATTTGGCCGGACTCTTGGAAAAGGCAGGCGCAAAACCGGAAATCGTTCCGACGGCGGGAAACCCCGTTGTCGTCGGCCGCTACAACGCCGATCGCAACGATCTCCCGCACATTGTCATCTACGGCCATTACGATGTTCAGCCGGTCGATCCGCTCGACCTTTGGAAAACGCCACCCTTCGTTCCGACGGAAGTTGACGGCAAGCTCTATGCCCGCGGCGCGGCGGACAATCGCGGCCCGCACGCCGTTTCCGTCGTCGCATTCGCCAATTTGCTGGCACGCCGCCCGGATCTGCCCCTGCGCGTCACCTTCGTCTTCGAGGGCGAAGAAGAAATCGGCAGCGGCTCGTTCCCGCAGTTCCTGCGCGATCACCAGGCAGAACTTTCAACGGGCGACTTCGTCCTGCTTTCCGACACCGAAAGCCCGGCGGCAGACAAAATTGCAATCACAATCGGGCTGCGCGGCATCGTCGGTTTAGAGCTCAACCTTGAAGGGCCCAACAGCGACTTGCACTCCGGCATCCACGGCGGCGCGGTTTACAATCCGCTCCAAGCGCTCGCGGAAATTTGCGCCTCCCTCCACAATCCGGACGGATCCGTCAACGTACCCGGATTTTACGACGGCATGCTCGCTCCGGCAGACTGGGAACGCGAAGAACTCAAACGCCTTCCCACAACGGAAGAAAGCTACAAGCAATTCCTGGGAGTCGATGCGCTTCACAGCCTTCCCGGCTACAACGGCATTGAGGCGACGCGCTTTGCCCCGACGCTTGAATTCAACGGTATGGGCGGCGGCTACCTCGGTAGCGGCTCCAAGACGATTGTACCCGCAAAAGCCTTCGTAAAAATCACCTGCCGCCTGGTTCCGGGCATGGATCCGAAAGCGACCTTCGAAAAGGTTTCTTCGGCGATTATGGCTCGCGTCCCCGCCGGCATTCGCGCGTCGATTACACCGATGCAAGGCTGCCCGCCCTACTACGTCTGCCCGCCGAACCGCCCGAACACGCCTGCCGATATGAATCCGACTTTGGCAAAAGCCTTCGACGCCGCACATACGATTATTTCGGAGCAATTCGGCAATCCGCCGATTTACACGCGCGACGGCGGCTCGATCGGTATCATCGAAGCCTTCCGCCAAATCTGCGGCATGAATGCGCTCATGATCGGCTTCTTCCTCCCCGATTCGTTCATCCACGCGCCGAACGAAAATGTCGACATTGCTCTGCTTCAAAAAGGCGTAAAAACCTACGAAGCCATTTTGGAACAAATCGCCGCAAAGTAATGGCGTTCACTCAAATTTAAACTTAGACTCCGTCGTTATGATTAAAAAATCGACCAAGAAAGCCGACGTTCTGCTTTTCGCCTCGCCGAACAATTCCGCCGATATGCGCTGGTTTGCCCGCTTTGCCTGCGGCGACCCGTTCATCGCGTTCACGGCAAAAGGCAAGCGCATCGCCGCAATCACGCCGCTCGAAATCGTTCGTTGCCGCAAGGAATCCAATTTCGACATCGTGCTCGACATGAGCGAAGAAATGGCGAAGCTGCGCGAGACGCAGCCGGAAGCAGGCACGCCGGAACTCATCGCCGCGCTCGCTGAACGCTACAAGGTAAACAGCTTCCTCGTCCCGCCGGATTTCCCTTCCGGGCTCTTTGTCCTCCTCCACAAACTCGGCGTAAAGCTCGAAGTCGGCGGCACGCCCTTCTTCCCGCAACGCGTCATCAAAACGGAAGAAGAACTCGAATACATCCGCGCCGGCAACCGCGCCTCCTGCGCCGGGTTCAAGGCGGTCGAAAAAATCCTCAAAGAATCAACCATTGATAAAAAAGGATTTTTGAAATACAACGGCAAGACGCTGACCTCGGAAATCCTGCGCGCAGCCATCGAACACGCCTGCCTCGACGCAGGCGGTATCAATGTCGAAGGCGTTATTGCCGCAGGCGGCGACCAGGGCGTGGACTGCCACTGTGCCGGCTTCGGCCCGATTCGCGCCAACGAGCTCATCGTTTGCGATATCTTCCCGCTCATCGCCGCCACCGGCTATTTCGGTGACATGACGCGTACCTACCTCAAGGGTAAGGCCTCGCCGGAGCAGAAGAAACTCGTGAACGACGTGAAAAAAGCACACGACGCGGCAATTGAAAAAATCAAAGCCGGTGTCGCCGGTGTCGACGTTTATCGTTCGACGGTCGAATTCTTCAAGGATTTGGGCTACGAAACGGGCTACAACGACGCCGGAGTTCCCGTGGGATTCTTCCACGGTCTCGGCCACGGCGTCGGCCTCAACGTCCACGAAGCCCCGAATCTCGGCGGTCGCTCGCTCGCGGCGGAAAAGCTGCGCGAAAACATGGTCGTTACGGTCGAACCCGGCTTGTATTATCCGGGCATCGGCGGTTGCCGCATCGAAGACGTCGTCGTCGTCAAGAAAGACGGCTGCGAACTGCTTTCGAAGCACCCGTACAAGTGGGAGATTGCTTAGCAATAGAGTTTAAAGCTTAAAGATTAGAGCTTAAAGAAGAGGGAAAGAGGTTTAGACGAAAGAATTTTTCGACGATTCTTTAAACTTTAAGCCCTAATCTTTAAGCTTTAATTTTTCTTCCACCATGCGCGCGGGAACACATTCCACGGTCATCGAAGCTGCCGAACCGCTGATTCGGCAGCTTGATCGTGTAGCGCGCGTCTCCCGCGGCATCATCAAGGCAAACGCGCGTTCCCGCGCCCGCACAATCAAAGTGCTGCGCCTCAAGGGCGGATGGCGGCTCACCTTGGTCGCCAAAAACGCCAAGCAGGAGTTCCACCTCTTCGACATCTCGCTGGCGCAGTTGCGCGCCATTCTTTCGGAGCGCGAATTCGCCTCCTTCGAAAAAATTCTTCCCGAGACCGAAGAAGAATAGCCGCCAACGGCATTTTTCGGTGTCCCGTCCGGCGTTTTCGTGTTTTCATTAATTCGATGAAAAAAGAAACGGGAAAAGGATTTGTTAAACGCTGGCTCAAAACTTTCGGCTTAGTTCAATTTGCCGAAGCCCCCGTAAAAAACTACCTGGAAGCCCTGCCGTTTCCGGAATCGCGCGACTTCGAACTCTGCGAATTCCTTTTCGTTCGACTCCCGACGCTGTTTCCGGCTCAACCGAGCGAAGCCTTTTTAAAAACCGCGGAAGCCTACGCCCGCTTCTGTTTTGCTTTTTGGCAAAGCCGGAACGCATTTATTCCCTTCCCGCAAGACTATGCGGAATTCCTCCGCAGGGCCCTACTCGGCGAAATTTCCCTGCTCGACGGCAGCGTCTGCGCCATCGCCGAAATTGCCGGAGAAACGAACAAAGACGGCGCCTGCGGCTTCAATACCTTCGCCTATCACGACACCGAAACACTCTGCGAAAGCGCCCGTCTGGCCCGCTCCGGACAATACGAAGCCTTTCTGACGGCAACCGGGCTCGCCAAATACCGGGAATTTGAACTCTCCCTGTGCTCGTCAAAAGAATTCTCCCGCGACTGGGCGACGCTCAAGGCGCTCTACCCCGATTACAAAGCTCTGGGCACGCGCTCCGTCCTGCACCGCTCCCCGATACTCGAGCGCGGCTGGTCCCGCGGAATGGGCGAAAAATTCGACACCGAAGAATCCCGCTTCCGTGCAGCCTTCAATTTATTCTGCTGGAAATATTACCTGTGGGGCATGGACTTGCTGAACGATTCGCCCCTGCTGATGAAACCCTCGGTAAACACAACACCGTTCGGCACCCAAATTTTTATCCCCGCCTACATGTCCTACGATGCGCGGCGGGACTTCAACCACGCCAAAATCTCGAAACTGCACCGGGCTAAGGGTATTCGCCGTCAGGGAACCGCCCTGCTCTCCGCCCGCGCTTCCGCCAAAAGCCTCGCGGCAAAAGCCCGAAAATCCCATGAAGAAGGGCGGCAAAAAGGGCTGCGGGGACAAAAGCTCCTCGATTTCGTCGCCGGGAAAATCGGTCGCCCGGAAATCGACGAACGGACACTCCGCCGTCTGCTGAAAGAAAGCTGACACAAAAAACGAACACGAAGACAAAAAAATTAAAACACGGCGCTTGTTAAGTGTTTTGAGTGTTAATGAGAATAGGTTAAGTTAGAGAGAGTTGGCGGGCGTTCCTTAGCGGGGACGCCCGTTTTTTTATTTCCGCGAGGATTGACAAGAAAAAGCCTCCCAACAAAAATTCCCGCATGAGAAAAATTACCCTCACACTACTCGGAGCTCTCACCGCCGTCTTTGCCTTCTTCGGCAACGCCCTTGCCGCGCCGGCAGACCAAGGCTCGCCGAAAGAAAACTGGAAAGAAGTCTTCGCCGACGGACTTTTCCGCGCCGACGGCACCAAGCTCAAGTACACGGACGCGTTCAAGAAAAAGCGCTTCGTCGGCCTCTACGCCTCCGCATCCTGGTGCGCGCCGTGCAAACACTTTACCCCGCGACTGATTGAATTCTACGAAGAATTCAAAGACCAGATGGAAGTCGTCCTCATCGGCTACGACGACACGCAGGACCAGGTCTTCAAGTACATGAACGACTACAAAATGCCCTGGTTGACCGTGCAAAAGGACTCGCCGGGCGTAGCCGGCTACCGTTCGCGCAACGGCATCCGCGGTATTCCGAACTTCCGCTTTTACGACGCCAAGACGGGAAAACTGCTCGTCGCCAACGAAATCAACCTGAAAGTCATCCGCCGCATTATTACCGGAGAAAAGGACACCTCCGTTCCCGGAACCAACGAAGACTGGGATCTCTTTTTCAAAGAAGGCCTGATGACGGCCAACGGCAAAGAGGCTCCGCTTCCCGCGCTGAAAAAGAAACGCTACATTGCCCTTTATTGCGCGAGCGAAAACGAGCTCAAATGCGAAAAGTTCACGGCCGAGCTTGCCGCGTTTTACAAAAAGCAAAAAGGCAAAGTCGAAATCGTTTTTTACACTTACGGCAAGAACAAGGAAGAAGTCCTCAAATACGCGAAGAAAACCAAGATGCCCTGGCTGGTCATGAATCCGAACCCGGGCGAGGTTCAGCGCTTCCTCATTAAGTATAAAGTTCGCGATCTTCCCGACCTGCGCCTCTTCAACGCCGCGGGGAAAGAGCTCTCCAAAGAGAACCTCGACCTCCCCAAGCTGAACCGCCTCGTGAGATAAAAACGCGGGAACGTTTTGCATTTTCGGGACGAGCGGGCTAAGCTCGTCCTTTTAATTTCCGTATCTATGTCACTCAAGGAGAAACACGCCGAAATCATCGCCGAGCTGGAACCGTTCGACGACCCGCAGGAACGCTTTCAATATATCATCGACTGCGCGAAGTCTGCGCCGTCGCTTCCCGAATCCCTGCGCCGCGAAGAATTCTTAGTCGAAGGCTGCACCTCGCAGCTCTGGCTCGTCCCCGCGTTCGAAAACGGAATCTGCAACTTCCGGGTCGACGCCGATGCCGTCATCGCCAAGGGAATCGCCCTGCTCATCTGCAATTATTTTGACGGAGCCGCTCCCGAAGAGATTATCGCCGACGACGCCGATTTTCTCGCGTCCGTCGGAATCGACCAACACCTTTCCCCGAACCGCCGCAACGGGCTCGCGAACCTCGTTGCCAAAATCCACGCCTTCGCACAAAGCTGCCGATGAAAACCCTCCCGCCGGATGTCACCGCGCTCTATCCCTTTGAGCCGCATTTCTTTGAAACCGTTGACGGACGTATGCACTTCGTCGACACGCAAACGGGAACGCGCGGCAACGTCGTCCTGCTCCACGGGAATCCTTCGTGGTCCTTCCTTTGGCGCGACCTGATCAAGGCGCTTTCCGCCGCCGGATTCCGCTGTATCGCTCCCGACCACATCGGGATGGGGCTCTCCGACAAGCCGCAGAAATACCTCACGCTTGCCGACCGCATCGCCCACGTCGAAGCCCTGCTCGCTCACCTCGGCATCGAAAAATTTTCGCTCTGCGTGCACGACTGGGGAGGAGCCGTCGGAAGCGGCGTCGCCGGACGCCATCCGGAACGAATCGAAAAGCTCGTCATCACGAACACGGCCGCGTTCCGTTCGCAAAACATTCCCCGCCGCATCGCGCTCTGCAAAGCCGCCGGCATCGGCCCCTTCCTCGTCAAATACTTCAACGCATTCGCCTGGCCGGCGACGTTTATGTCGGTGACGAAAAAGCTCTCCGCCGCCGCTAAAGCCGGCTTCCTGTTCCCCTACGCTTCGCCGCGGGAACGCGTTGCCGTCGCCAACTTTGTCCGCGACATCCCGCTGAATTCCGCCCACCCGACCTACGCGACGCTCTGCGCCGTCGAAAACGGATTAGAAAGCCTCCGCGACAAACCGATGCTCATTGCCTGGGGCGGCCGCGACTTCTGCTTCGACGATACGTTTTACAACGAATGGGTGCAACGCTTCCCGCAGGCCCGTACGCTCTACTGCAAGGATGCGGGCCACTACCTGCTCGAAGACGCGGGCGATCGCATCATTCCCGCCGTCTGCGAATTCCTCGCACAATAAATATTCCGGCGGACAGCGGCATCGTCCGCTTCCGCCGATTTTAAGCCCCGGCCACCCAAAGCCCGATTAAAAGACAAAGCGCCGCGAGGAAAACAAGAAGCGCCAAAACGCGCCTTTCCCGCGGCGTAATGTCAAAAATCATCCTCGAGCCGCGAAGAACTTATCGACGCGGCTGACGACAAAGTCAGCAAGCGCGAGCAATTGTTTGGATCCGAATTCTTCCGCGTAGGGAGCCACGGCTTCGCGCGCCGTTTCAACTTCCTTCATGAAATAATCACGGCATTCGTCGAACACGCCGGCGGCGTTCATCTGCTCGGCCAAGATTTCGGGAGCAAGCGTTCCCGCGGCGATTTCCGCGACCAACGCCGCACGTTCCGCGTCCGTTTTCCGCTTCAAAAACAGGATAATCGGCAACGTGTATTTGCCGCTGGCGAGGTCGGTCCCGAGCGTTTTTCCGATGGATTCTTCCGTCCCGAGAAAATCGACCAGGTCGTCAAAAATCTGGTAGGCGCGCCCGAGAGCACGGCCAAATACCGCGCAGGCTTTCCCGCGCTCGGCTCCGTTGCCGCCGAGCATCGCGCCCAAAAGCGCGGAGACCTCGAAGAGTTCTCCCGTCTTCATTTGAATAATGCGGAAATAGTCGTCGATCGAAAGTCCGGCATTGCCGCGTTCGGAGGTCTGCCAAATTTCGCCGTCACAAATCTTGCGCGTCGCCGTAGCCGTAGCGCGGCAGAGCTCAACGGAATCAAATTCCGCCATGAGATTGAGCGCGTGCGCCAAAATTGCGTCCCCGAGCAGAACGGCGGTGTGCGAACCGTACTTAGCAAAAAGCGTCGGCGAAGCATGGCGAATCTGAGCGTCATCGAGAACGTCATCATGCACCAGGGTCGCCAGGTGAATCAACTCGACGATGGCAGCGGCGCGGACGAGCATCGGGTTGACGGCTTCTTCCCGCCAGCCGGAGAAAAAGACGAGGGCCGGGCGCAAGCGCTTCCCGCGGTGCGAGAACGTGTAGCGCACCAAGGGACGTGTCACGGGAGCAAACACTTCGACCTGCTCGTCTAAAAACGCGTCAAGCGCTTCCAAGTGCGGGCGAATCGGGTCGAAAATTCCGCTCTGAGAAAGCGTTTTCGTAAGCGGTTCCTGTTGTTTATCGGCCTTGTCCATTGCCGTAGAAAGATAAAATCCGCGGGAGCCGGTTGCAAGGAAAGAAACGCGGAAAACGACAGCGGAACCCGCGTCCGTGCCTGATTTTCACCGAACGCCGGGAGCATTTTATTCACAAAACGGAGTCCAAACTTGCACGCGTTTTTTTTCTGTGCATCATTTGAAAAAACGATTTATGCAGACACTTTTTTCTTCGATTTTCTTGGCAAACGGCGAGACTTCCCGCGGCGCACTTTGGTATTGGGAACAATGCGACGGCGCCGCCAAAGTTGTTATCGCCATCATCGTCGTACTCTCGGTTTGGTCGGTTACGGCCATCGTCAACAAGCTTCTCGACCTCAAGAAATTTCTCCACGGCAACGCCCACTTCGAGGCCCGTCTGAATGTGGGTAAAGCACGTCTGACCCAGCTCCGTCTGGAGCGCCACCCGGGAGCCTCGCCCTACGAAATGCTCACCATCGAAGCCTGCCAGGCCTATGCCAAAAACGGCAAGCACATCCGCACGGAAAGCGATGTCGATATCTGCATGCGACACATCGAAAATGCCGTTCAGCGCGGAATGAGCCGCATCATGAACACCTACGAAAAATCCCTGGTGCTGCTGAGCTCCTTTGCCGCGGGCGGTCCCTTCCTCGGCCTGCTCGGAACGGTTTGGGGGATTATCGTTACGTTCGGCGAACTCTCGGAAAAAGCGACCATCTCCGATCTCGCTCCGGGGGTCTCCGGCGCACTCGTTGCTACGCTTTCCGGTCTCCTGCTCGCCATTCCCGCTGTGTTTTTCTACAACATCATCCTTACGAAAACAAAGCAGCGAACGATGGAGTTGGAAGCCTTCGCCTCAATGCTCCTCGATCGCATGGAGCTCGAACTTTACGAAAACCTCCGAAGCGCCGAAGCCGGCACTCCGGCTGCGGAAGCGCCCGACGCCCGACCGGACTCCGCGGTGAGAGTCGCCAAACCGCTCGCACAAAACGGCTTAATCAATCCTTACTCGAACGCCGAATAATTGGCCCGCCATGGCACGCCGTTCCCGCACATTCCACAGAAAAAACCGCATCCAGGCGATGAGCGAAATCAACGTCACGCCTTTGCTGGACCTGTGTTTTTGTTTGCTGATTATTTTCATGATCACCACGCCGATGCTCGAACAGACGACGCAGATTGACCTACCCGTCGCCTCCGACAAGATCGGCAAACCCATCGAAACCGAAACCAAGTACGCCGTCGTCGCCCTCGACAAAAACGGTTTTTACTTCCTCGACGGCAAACAGCTCCTGCCGGAACAGCTCGCAGACGAATTTTCCCGCATCAGCAAGCTCCCGGCCGACCGGCAACCCGTCGTCCGCGTCCGCGCCGACGGCTCGCTGATGGTCCAACAGCTCATCTCACTTTTTGACCTCGCCAAGCGCCACGGTCTCGCCAAAGTCGCTTTCGACACGGAAGTGGACAACGCGCCGAACACGAAATGAGCAACTCACTCTCAGCCCCCGGACTTTGTGTCGCCGTCGCCCTCCACGCGATTGCTCTCGGCGTGCTTTTGTTCGCGGGAGCGGAGGAAACAGCCGTAAGCGCTTCCGACGCCGACCCGATTCTGCTGATGCTCGGCGGCGAAGATCCGAACAAGGATGCCGGTCTCGTCGGACGGGAACGTGGCGTTGCGCGCGGAACACAGGGCGGGAAAATCGTCGATCCGACCAACGACACAAGCCGCCTCGACGCCATTCGCGAAAGCAACGAACGCCTGGCCCAAGAAGAGGCGGCTGCCGCACAACGCGCCGCCGAAGAAGCGGCCAAGCGGGCACAGGCTGAAGCCGAGCGCCGCCAACGCGAACTGGCCGCCGCCGAAGCCGCACGGCAAAAAGCAGCACGAGAGGCGGCTGCGAAACCCAAAACTCCCGCGCCGACCAAGCAGCCGACCAAACCGAACGCTTCCGGTACAAAACCTTCCGGCGGAACCGTCGATATCAGTAAACTCGTTCAATCAAACCGCAACAAGGGCCTTTACGGCTCCGGGAACACCAAGCCTTCCGGCGGAAACGGCAAAGGTGCCAAAATCGGCGAAGTGAAAGTCGGCGGCGGAAGCGTCCTCGGCAGGCCCGACGGCACCGGCGAAAACGGCGGCGACGGCGGCAAGCGCGTCGCCGATGCCCGCATGACCTACGTCGAAGCCGTACGCGCCCGATTTGTTGTCCATTTCGAAAACGTCGTCGCTCAGAACCCGCCCTCGATTCCGAGTTCGGTAAGCGTCAACGCCCGGTTTTCCGTCGGCAAAAACGGCGAGATCCGTTTTCTCGAAATCGAAGGCAGTAGCAATCCGCAGATTCGCGAATGTATTCGCAAGGCCTTCGCCCTCGCTTTCCCGAGCCGCTTCCAGCGCCCGCCGAACGGCGACGCATTCACGGGCCGCCTCGACGGCATTGAATTCCTCGCCCAATAATTCCGCGCCATGCCCGACAACGCCTGGAACCTCCTAAAACTTTTTTCCGACCGCACGCGCTTGCGCATCCTCCATCTGCTGAAGCGCGAACAGCTTTCCGTCGGCGAACTCCAGGACATCCTCGGCATGGGGCAATCCCGCATCTCGACACACCTGGCGCAGCTGCTGAAGCTGAAGGTGGTCTCCCTCCGGCGCGAAGGGAAAAAAGCGTTTTACTCCCTCGCGGGAACGCTTCCGCCGAATACGCGAAAACTGCTCGAGGCGACCTTTGAATCTATCGCAGACGATACCGAAATCCGCGGAGACGAAGCCGCCCTCGCGCGCGTCATCGAAAAACGCACCGCCGCCACTCAGGAATACTTCGACGCCATCGCCAAGCGCGACGGCAATGCAGCCGTCCCGGGACGCTCCGACGGCGGCATCATCCAAATGCTGCTCTCGCTCGTCCCGCCGCTGACCATTGCCGACCTCGGATCCGGGCGCGGCATCATTTCCCAGCGCCTCGCCCTCTCGGCGAAGAAAATCTTTTGCATCGATAATTCCAAAACGACGCTCGACGAAGGTCGCGAGTTCATGAAAAAACACGGCGTCAAAAACGTGGAATTCATCCTCGGCGACATCCAAAACGTCCCGCTGAAAAACGCAAGCGTCGATGTCGCCCTGCTCAGCCAGTCCCTTCACCACGCCAGCCGCCCGAAAGACGCCATCAACGAGGCTTTCCGCATTCTCAAGCCGGGCGGAAAAATCATCATTCTCGACCTAAACAAGCACCCCTACGAAATCGCGCGTGAACGCTACCACGACACTTGGCTCGGCTTCACCAAAAGCGACATCGAAACCTGGCTCGCCGAAAGCGGATTCCAAAAGACATCTTCGCTCGTCTTCCCCGCCGACGACAAAAAACTGAAATTCGAAACCCTCTTCGCCCGCGGCGAAAAACCGCTCTAAAACCACCCAAAGTAGCGTACCGCAGGATATTTTGTTTGCGACAGTTAACTCTGCAACACATTTTATCCGACATGCTTAGTTTTTTGTGTGAAGTCATAAGCAAAATAGGAAGAAAACCCGAATGCTTCGTCATCCTCCAATACTCGATGATTTCATCCGTTCTTTTGCTCGGAGGCATTCTCGGCGGCATAGGACGCGGGGCATTCGATTGGCTGATGGGCAACAACGGCTTGGGGAAAAATTGGTACAACCACCTCGGATGGCATGCCCTGGTCGGCATCGCAGGTTCCGGCTCCGGAACTTTCATCGCCCTGATGTTTAGCAAATATGAACTGGATGCAAGCCGCTTGGATAGCCTCGTCCTCTATACCGGCATTGCGATTTTCAGCGGGCTGATGATCAAATCCCTCCTCCCTTCGCTTGACCATCGAATCTTAAAACTCTTGGAAAACAAAGTAGATTCAATGTTCGGAACATATAAGGAATTTTCGAACCATTTGGTCGACCTCGTTGCTCTTGCCGACGACGCATTGAATATCGATAAGCCAAGCTACGGACAAATCAGCTCCGCAATCGCCCGCATGGAAGCAGGGAAATCAAGTTACCGGACGGTTCGCGCTTTTAACATCAAATTGGGACGACTCTACCGGAAAATGTCGGAGTTGGACCCGGGAAATTTCGATGAACACATAAACAACGCTATTTCCACCCTCAAAAACTTCGAGAGAGAGCAAAGAGCCGGCAAACAAACCCAAGAAGTAAAAGAGTCCATCGCAACCGCCAAATTCAATATCGCATGCTACCTTTCTCTCAAAAGAAGAAAAGAAATACGGGATTCGATTCGAAATGCGCTGCAGAAAGAAATTCTTCTCATCTTGAATGAAGCCACGGATTTGGACCCGGCCTTAGCTGAAGAAGTCAAAAATGATCCGGATTTTGACAACGACATTAAAGACAAGTTCCAAATCCGAGATTGACACTTTTGCCCATTACGGCAAGTATAGAAAACATGAAAAAGCCCGAAGAAAGAAGATGTTAACCCTCCTTTAACCGGATTTTAAATCCACGAAATCGTCCAAAAGCCCTCGCCTCGCGGGGGCTTTTTGTATGAAGAAGCAAAGCAACGAATAATTTTCGCTCTACTTCCGCTCATAGGAGCCGTCGGTTTTGCGGATAACGTGCCCCTCAAGTTCGAGCAAGAGCAAGGTCGAAAGGACCGCAGAAACGGGCAGCTGCGTGCGTTCGGCAATGATGTCCGGCGAAAGCGAGTCTCCGGCCTCAAGCACGGCAAATACCTTCGCGGAATCCCCGGAAAGTACCGGTGCCGCCGGCTTTGCCGCGGGAATACTCGCCGGCAACTCCCCGAATTCAAGAGCAAGGCTCGGTTGCGACGCCACGCTCTCCATTTCTTCGACAATCTCCGTCGCGCCGGTAATCAGCGTTGCCCCCTCCCGAATCAGCTTGTGGCATCCGCGGGAATAAATCTGATCCACGCGCCCCGGAAGCGCAAAAACCGTACGTCCGTAATCGGCAGCAAAGCCGGCGGAAAGCATCGAGCCACCGCGTTCGTCGGATTCGACCACAAGCATACCTGCCGAAAGTCCGGCGATAATGCGGTTGCGCTTAGGGAACGAACGCTTGTCCGCTTTGCGTCCTAGCCGAAATTCGCTGATAATCGCTCCGCCGCTCGAAGCAATCTTACGATAAAGCTCCAAATTTTCCGGCGGATAAACAATATCGAGCCCGCAACCGAGAACCGCGACTGTCACGCCCTTCCCGTCCAGCGCACCATTGTGCGCGGCGGTGTCGATTCCGCGGGCCAATCCGCTGACGACATTCCAATGCGCCGCGGCAAGATCGCGCGCGATTTTGTACGCCATCGTACTTCCGTACGGAGAAGCCTTACGCGTCCCGACAATCGAAATGCTGCGCCGCGTCTGCAAGGCGGACGCATCGCCGTGGACATAAAACCCGATCGGTGCATCCGGCATTTCCCGAAGCAAGGCCGGATAACGCTCATCGAAAAACGGAATGAACGCAAAACCGAACTTATCCACGCGCTCCTCCTCCCGCTCAAGATTGAACTCCTTCTTCCAATCGGCAATTTTTTCGACGAGCGGAGCGCTAAGACCGCGAACGCCAGCAAGTTGCTTGGAAGAAGCCTCAAAAATTGCGGAAAGCTCTCCGCCGAAATGTTCGGAGAGTTTGCGGCAGGCAACGGCACCGATTCCCGAAAGGGCGTTGAGAACGAGAGCTGCTTGAGTCGGAGAAAGCTTCATGGTCTTACATCAACAATCTATGACAGAAGAGTACAGTCGAAGACCGCTCACGAGCAATCAATTTTTAGCGAAATGAAATCTCCGCCAAGCGCCCGAAGAGCGCCGCAACACACCTTATTCTCCTTGCTCGAAAGTTCGGCAATGAGCTATGCTTTCGCGAGGCTCAGCCATGGAAATTCCCGCCAACCAACCCGCCGTCTCCGTCATCATTCCCGTTTACAACGCGGAATCGTTTTTGCCGGCCTGCCTCGACAGCGTTTTAGCGCAATCGCTAAACGCCATCGAAGTCATCTGCGTCGACGACGGCTCCACAGACCGCTCGCTCGAAATCCTGCAGGAATACGCCCGAAAGGACGCACGAATTGTTATCGTTCCCAAATCCCAAAACACCGGTTACGGAGCAACGGTAAATCAGGGAATAAACTTAGCAAGTAGCGAGTATGTCACAATCCTTGAGCCGGATGACAAGCTCTGCACCTCCGGTGTTTATGCACACCTTCTCGAAAGCGCACGAAAACACAATGCTGACGTCGCCAAAGGAGACTACAATTTCTACTGGAGCAAAGGAAGCAGACGGGCAAATGCACTACGGTCGTGTCCCTTAGAACGCCCTGTTAATGCTCGAACTTGCGGCAACCTCTTTGCCCTCCCGCTCTCTGTTTGGTCAGCCCTTTATCGCAAATCTTTTCTTACCAAAAACAATATCCGTTTCCTTGAATCTCCGGGCGCATCTTACCAAGACAATGCGTTCTCATTCAAGGTATTCGCAAGCGCCGATAACGTGATTCTGCTAAACGAGGCTATAGTCGATTATCGGCAGGACAATCCCAATGCGTCGATGAAATCAAAGACGAAGGTATTTTGCATTACAGACGAAATCCACGAAATCGAACGCTGGCTTGAGAAGAAGCCGGAGCTTCAGAAATCCTTTGCCTACGATAAATGGCTTTTCCATTACAAAGCATATTTTGCGAACCTTCAACGCACGCCACGAAAGCAACAAAAAGACTTTTTTGAACTATTTCGACGTGAATTTCTTGAAGCACAAATCCGGGGAGAGCTTCCGAAAGAATTGTTTCAGCGGCTGGGCAGACGCCTCCCGCTCCTGCTGAATTCGCCCAAAATCTTCCTCTTCTATTTTCGCTTAAGAGCACTACTTGACGCTTTACGTCAAAAAAAGAAATATTTATTAACTAAACACTAATCCCTACTTATACATTCGACATGAAATACGATTTTTTAGTAATCGGATCCGGAATTTCCGGCGCAACGGTCGCAGAACGTCTTGCGTCTTCAGGGAAAAAGGTTCTCGTAATCGACGCAAAATCTCATGTCGGCGGCAACTGCTACGACTTCCGAGACCCAAACGGCATTTGCGTCCACCAATACGGAACGCATATCTTTCACACCAATGACAAAACGGTTTGGGACTACCTCTCACGTTTCACTCAATGGCATCCCTACACGCACAAAGTTCTGGCTCAAATCGACGGAGCGCTGATTCCCATCCCATTTAATCTCAATTCAATCCGACAAGTCTTTCCTCCGACAATGGCAACGCGACTGGAAGAAAAGCTTGTTGACGAATTCGGATTCGGAGCCCGAACAACCATTCTCGAGTTGCGCCAAAAATCCGATCCCGACCTGAAATTACTCGGAGACTACGTCTACGAAAAAGTGTTCCTTCATTACACACTGAAGCAATGGGGCATGAAGCCTGAAGAGCTTGATCCGGCAGTAACCGCACGCGTACCTATTTTTGTCAGCCGCGACGACCGCTATTTCCACGACAAATACCAGGCGATTCCGCGTGAAGGATACACGGCAATGATTCAAAAAATGCTCGATCATCCGAATATCGAGTTAAAGCTCAACACGCCATTCTCTGCTATTCGCGACACGATTCCTCCCGAGATGCCGATTTATTCAACAGGGTCTATTGACGAATTTTTCGATTATTCTTTCGGAATTCTCCCCTACCGTAGCGTCCGCTTCGATTTCGTCGAATACGCACAGGAATTTTTCCAACCTGTCGCCTGCGTCAACTATCCTTGCAATTACGATTTCACACGCATCGGAGAATACAAGCACTTCCTCAACGACAAATCAGATAAAACGGTCATCTCTTTCGAATACTCCTCGGCATTCGAACTTGGCCAAAATGAACGTTGCTATCCGATTTCCCACCCGCAAAACGCAGAATTATACAATCGATACCGGGACGAAGCACAAAAGAAGTTTCCCAACGTTCATTTTCTCGGGCGCCTCGGCGATTACAAGTACTACGATATGGACAAAGCTGTTGCACGCGCACTGGCGTTGACAGAAGGCAAATCTGCCTAAGCAACCAATCAAGCCCCACTCTAACTCTATGTCTCACTCACACTCACAACATTTAGCCGCACGCATTTTTTCTGCGTTCATCTGGAACCGTGAAGCCCGCCGCGCTTTTCGAAATGCCCTAATGCATGATTATCGGGAAGAAATCAAGGAGCTAAGGGCGGAACTTACCCGTTGCCGTAATGAATTACAGTGTTTGGCTCCCCGTACCCCCGAAAAACCGGTTTCCGCCCCTGTCCCCAAAGTACCTTCTTATCTCATAGCAGGAGAGAACAATCGAATTATTATCATCGAAAATGGGGAAGAACGCCTGCTCGGAAGAAACGAGCGAATTCCGGGGCTCGATATTGCAATATGCGGAGACAACAACGAAATTCGCATTCACAAGCCATGTACAATTGAGCGCGTCTCCATTCAAATTGGCGTCCCCGCGGCAAACTCCAAGAACAATGGAGTTCAAATTGAAATCGGCGAAAAATCCACCTTTGTCGGAATGTATGTCCGTTGTGCCGCCGGAGAACGGCAAGTCCTCCGATTTGGGAAAGGTAGTCGCATCTGGGGCGGAGAAATTATTTTGGATGAGACTTCCGGCTGCATTATCGGAGACGACGTAAACTGCTCAAATTGCATCCATATTTGGGGAAGCGACGGACATGCAATTTTAGATAAAAATAATCCTACTAAAATTTTAAATGAAGTTAGTGGACCAATCACAGTAGGAGATCACACATGGATTGGCCAAGCCGTCCGACTTCAGAAAAATGCCCGAATTCCGGCCAACTCAATTATTGCAGCTGCGGCCGTTGTTACAAAAGCGTTCGAGGAAGAGTACACCATCATAGGAGGATTTCCTGCAAAGGTCATCAAGCGAAACTGCCTCCGAGATCCGGAAACGCTCAACGCTCTTACACGAAAAAGAAAAATTGAAGCCGAACAACACAATTCTAAGATTTAAACCAACATCAAGCTATAGATGAGAAGAGAACCTAAACTTTCCGTCATCGTTCCGATCTACAAGGTCGAAAAGTATCTGCGCCAATGCGTAGATTCCATTCTCGCGCAAAGTCTACGCGACATTGAAATTATTCTCGTCGATGACGGCTCGCCCGACGGGTGCCCGCAGATTATAGACGAGTATGCGGCGAGAGATTCGCGAGTAGTCGCCGTACACCAAAATAACGGAGGGCTCTCATCTGCTCGAAATGCCGGTCTCAACCTTGCCCGAGGCGAGTACATCGGCTTTGTTGATTCCGACGACTGGGTGGATGCCCAAATGTACGAAAAGCTTTATTCCGCGGCCCAAAACAACGATGCAGACATTGCTGCCTGCGGCATACAATGTGAGTTCATGTCTCAAGGCCCCGATGTCGACCAGGCGTATTACGACATGAAATTCTGCGGAAAGCTTTTACCCGACGCCTCATTACTCGAAAAAATAGACGTTAGTGCTTGTAATAAAATTTTCAGACGCAGCCTCATCCTTTGCGAGCCGCCGCTAAGCTTCCCGAATGGTTTAAATTTTGAAGACTGCGAATTCTTCTGGCGATTAGCGCTCAGGGCAAAATCCATTTTCTGCATAACGGAAAATCTGTACCATTACGTCCGCCACGGAAGCGGCATCATGAAAGAAACGATGGGCGGGAATAACGCCCACTCGCTTGACGCAGTAAAAGTCTGCATGAACATTCTTAAAGAGCTGACAGAGCGCAAATTACTCTCCGAATACGCCTGTCCTTTCTTCCTTTTGCTTGCCGGCCACTATGGGCTAAGCGCCAGATCAAATGAAGCCGGTGCAGCAGAGGAAACCTATAAAGTACTTAAGGCCGCAAATTGGAAAAAATACCGGGCCTCTTTACCCTCACGGGAAAACTGGGCTTGGGAAATCTTGGATCGAATCACAAACAACTCAAAAGTTCCCCTGAGCTACAAAATTTGGCATACAAAAAATTGCAAAGGCGTCAGTCGTTCTTTTTTCTGCGGTATTCGTGTTATGAAGCGTAAAATTCCTGAATCTGATATCGTTTTCTCCTGTCCGGAATCCTCTGAAAATACGGGAAAGCCGAAAGTCTCAATCGTCGTTCCGATTTACAACACCGAGGCCTATTTACGCCAATCGTTGGACGCGCTTTGCGCCCAAACACTTCGCGATATCGAAATCATATGTGTCGATGACGGATCAACGGACAAAACACCTGAGATCCTCAAAGAATACGCCGATCGCGATTCCCGCATCAAAATCATCAGAAAAGCCAACTCCGGGTACGGACATACCGTAAACGTCGGAATTGATGCCGCCTGCGGCGAATACCTTGCGATTGCAGAACCGGACGACTACGTCGCTCAGGACATGTTTGAATGTCTTTACGGCACTGCCAAAACCCATAATGTCCCGCTTGTAAAATCGGATTGGGAACTGTTTTGGGAACAAAATTCAGAAGAAACGAGGCGAGAACGCTGGCAATTAATTCCCGGAACAACAGACATTACCGTCTTCGCTCCTAAGGAAAACCCCGTGATGATTGCCGACGCTTCCGGGATTTGGGCAGCTATTTACAATCTTGCATGGTTGCGCCAAAACAACATTCGCTGCTGCGAAACGCCCGGAGCATCGTTCCAAGACACCGGCTTCGTCATAAAAAGCTATTTCTGCGCCGGAAAAATGGCCTTTATCCCCAAGCCGTTTGTCTCTTACCGCCAAAGCAATCCGAACTCCTCCATTAACGCCGGAGCATCGAAGGCGTTTGCTGTTTTCGGCGAATTTGATGAAATCATCAAATACTGTAAACAACACGCAATACTTGACCGCAGACACACTGCTCTGATTCTAAAAAAAATCAAGGCAACCGGCCAATGGAATGTCGAAAGATTCACGGGAGACGTACAAGCAAAGGTTCGAAAAACCCTAAGAAAATATTTTCGGACACTCTTGGAAGAATTCTCGGAGCGTCCTCCGGAAATTGCGCCTCACGAGTGGGACTACATTTTAGATATTGCGGAGCTCCATGAATCCTGGAGGAAGCGTATCAAATCTTTCTTTTTCGAAGAATCTTACGCGCCAAATTCGATTCGCATAAAAATTCTACGAATCCGTGTGTTAAAAACTGTTCTGGCCCAAAGGAAGAAAGATTCTCCTCTAAAGAAAATCCTCATCCGGCTGCTTGCCATGCTGTTTTTCCCCAATGCCCAAGCCCGGAAAGATTTTCGGGCCCGCCATCTGAACCTCGATCCGAGATACAAATAAAAAGCTTGGCCGACAATACATCTGCTCGCGAGAGTGGTGTAGAAAAAAATCGGAGTTCCCGTTTCAAAGGGGAGCTCCGATTTTTTATTGGCGGCAGGCGGTTTCCGGGAATTAGCTTTCCGGATCCATCGCGATAAGGTAGGCGATGGCGGCGATGGCTTCGCGGTGGTCGTACTCTGCGGTAACAGCAGCAGCACGAGCTTCGGTGAGCGACACCTGCGCGTCCGTACGGTCGAGCGCCGAGGCCTTTCCGACGCGGAACTGCTCCGTCACGATATCGAAATTTTCCTTTGCGGCGCGCTCGGAAAGCAACGCGACTTCGTGCTGCTTTTGGGCGCGCGTCAAATTGAGCGCCGCCGTACAAATTTTCGCGTAGAGATCCTGCTCGTAGGCGGAAACACGGCTACGGGCGATGCGCAGTTGCGCCACGGCGTTTTCGATAGCCCGGCGATTCTTTCCGCCGTTGAAAACATTTTGCGTGAGGCTCGCCGCGCCGATGAGATTCCAAACCGTCGGCATGTCCAGCTCGTCGCCTTCAAGCGACGCGGAAAAATTCAGGCCCAGCGAGGGGTACAAATCGGCAATGGTTTTATCCACGTAGGCAGAGGCGGCCTTTTCGCGGGCAATCAGCTCGGCGAGTCCCGGCTCGCGTTCCCGCGCAACGGCCATAAGCGCATCAACATCGGCTGCAAAGGTCCCCATGACGTTTCCGCCGACTTCGTAATTCGGCGACTCCGCCAAGCCGAGCGCCAAGTTCAACTGGGCACGGGCGGTGCGGATACGATTTTGCGTATTAATGCTTTCGAGAACGGCATTGTTATAGTCCACTTCCGCTTTCGTACAGTCGTATTTCGTTCCCTTGTTGGCTTCCCGCTTAGCGAGCATCTGCTCGAGGTGCTTTTTGTACTGTTCGACGGATTGCTCGGCGACGATGTTGAGCTCGACGCTGCGGCGAAGCTCGAAATACGCCTTACGGACATTGTAGCGAACGAGATTCTCCGCCGAGAGCAGCGCCTTCTCCGCGGCGAGCAATTCCGCCAGCGCTTTTTGGAAACGGGCATCGGTCTTTCCGAAATCCCAAAGCAACAATTCGAGCGAGAGCCCGAGCTTGGTTTTGCCCGTGTTGTGGAAACTCTGTCCGTGCTTGGAAGCATTGTGCGTTCCGCGGGAATAGCTCGCGGAAGCATCCACTTTCGGCTGATAGTCCGAACGGATATCCGCGATGGCAAGTTCGGCGGCAATGACGGACTGGCGCGCCTGAAACACTTTCGGATTGGCATCCAGGGCGATCGCTTCAAAATCGCTGAGAGAGAGTGCAATCCCCGCCGGGAAACCGTACTCGGCGAAAGAGACGGTGCGTTCGCCGCGCAGGCGGTTGGCGGATTTTTGGGCTTCCCGCGCCTCATCGACCGTCGAACAGGCCGTTCCGGCGAAGAGGCTCGCCACGGCCAGCGCGAGACAGAGATTGTTTTTCAAAGAGAACGTGTACATTTATTTTTCCTCCTCGTTTTGGGATGCGATTTCGGCGGAGATGGCGGCACGCGCTTCCGCGCTCGGGGCGTCCGGCAGATTCGCCGGCTTCCGGAAAAATTCACGCATCCGTTGGAAAAGGGCGTAGAGCGCCGGAGCAAACATGATACCGACGAGCGTCGCGAAGAGCATGCCGGCAAAGGTCGTCACGCCGATTGCCCGGCGAGAACCGGCCCCCGCGCCCGTTGCGATGACGAGCGGAAAGACGCCGAAAAGGAAGGACCAGGCTGTCATCAACACTGCGCGGAAACGCAGGGAGGCGCCGAGCATAGCGGCTTCCTTGATCGAATAGCCGGCTTCGCGCGACTGCTTCGAAAATTCGATCATCAAAATCGCGTTTTTCGCCGAAAGCCCGATGAGCATGACGAGGCCGAGCTGCGCATAAATACTCATCGGCAAGCCGAACACAAGCAGACCGACCAACGCGCCGAGTGTCGGGATCGATACCGTGAGCATGACGGGAACGGGAATCGTCCAGCTTTCGTACTGCGCCACGAGGAAGAGGTAGGCGAAGAGCATCGCCAGCGCCATGATGAGAACAATCTGTCCTTCGTTTTGGCGTTCCTGATAGCTCTGTCCCTTCCATTCAAAGTGGTAGCCCTGCGGGAGTTTCATGTTTTCGAGCAGGCGCATCACTTCGCCGGAGGTATAGCCGTCCGCAACCTGAACGGAAACATCCGCCGAGGTCATTTTATTAAAGCGCTGAATTTCCGTCGGGCCCACCGTGTAGCGCAGGGTCGCCAAGGCCGCCAACGGCACCATATCGCCGGACTTCCCGCGCACGAGCAAGCTGCGGATGTCGTCTTCCGTTACGCGAAATGCCCGGTCCGCCTGCATTTTGACGTAGAAGGAGTCTCCCGCGTAGGTGAAGTCGTTGATGTAAAGCGAGGCGAGGAAGCTCTGCAGAGTCGAGAAAATCGAGCTGACGGGCACGCCGAGCGACTCGGCTTTTTCGCGGTCGATATCGAGGAAGAGCTGCGCCGTATCCGCGTTGTAGGAAGAACTGGCGCGGCGCACCTGCGGGAGCGTATTCAGGTCGGCGACAAGGTTCTTAACCACGGAAGAAAGTTCGGCAGGAGAAACGTCCCCTTCGCCGCAAAGTACCGCGGAAACCCCGCCGACGCTACCCAAGCCCATAATCGCGGGCGGCGTAAAGAAGAGGATGCGCGCTTCGGGAATATCCGCCGTGACGCGTTGGAGTTCGGCGACGATAGCACTGAGTTGCGTTTCCGGCATCTGGCGCTTATCCCAATCCTCGAGGCGCACGAAGCCCATGGCGACGTTTTCGCCGTTGCCGCTCATTTGGCTGCGTCCGGGAATCGTCATCACGGCATGCACGCCGGGTACCTGGCGAATGCGGTCGCGTACTTTCTCGAGCGTCGCCTCGGTACGCGTAATGGTTGCGCCCGGCGCCAGTTCGATGTTCATGCGTACGGAGCCCTTGTCCTCTTCCGGCAGGAAGGAGCCGGGAATTTTTCCGGAAAGGAACCAGATGCCGACAAAGAACAGAACCATGAAGCCGACCGTCAGCGCCGCACGCCGCACGAGGCGCATCACGACGCGGATATAAATCTCCTTCGTTCCCGTAAGAAATTTGTTAAAGGCGACGAAAACCCGCGAGGTACTTTTTTGCGGACGGCGCAAGATGAGTGCACAAAGTGCCGGGCTGAGCGTGAGCGCCACCACCGTCGAAAGCACGAGCGCAATGCACATCGTCACCGAGAACTGCATGTAAATGCGCCCGACCATCCCGCCGTAGAATGCGAGCGGAACATAACAGGCAATCGTAACGAGGGTCGTCGCCACGATAGCCCCCGTGATCTGCGACATACTTTTAATCGCGGCCTCCTTGGCTCCGAGACCTTCGCGCGACATCAGCGACTGGCAGTTTTCGACGACGACGATCGCGTCGTCCACAAGCGATCCGATGACGAGAATCAGGCCGAACATCGTCAGCACGTTCACGCTGTAATTCATCAGGTACATGAACGTAAACGTCCCCACGAGCGCAACGGGAATGGCGATTGCGGGCACGAGCGTTGCCCGCCAATCCTGAAGAAAGGCGTAGGTGACGAGCACGACGAGCAGGAGCGCGACAATAATCGTCTCCACGATTTCCTTAATCGAAACGACGATGAACTTGGTCGGATCGTAGGAGACGGCGTAAGTGACGCCCTCGGGAAAGCGCTTGGCCATGTCGTCGAGCAAGGCGTTGACGCGTTTGACCGTTGCCAATGCATTGGAATCGCTGTTGCGGTAAATCCCCAAGCCGACGGATTCTTCGCCGTTGAAGCTCCCGCGACCAGCGTACGATTTCGATCCGAGCTCGACGCGCGCCACGTCTTTCAGTCGCAGAACGCTTCCGTCATCACTCGTCCGCACGATGATGTCGCCGAATTCCTTCGCGCTTTTGAGGCGCCCTTGGACATTGAGTTTGAACTGCAGGAATTCGTTCCCCTGTTCCGAACCGAGCGTCCCCGCCGCAGCTTGGATGTTTTGCGATTCGACCGCCGAAGCGATGTCGCTCGTCGAAAGTTCCAAACCCGCCAGGCGCACGGGATCAAGCCAAATACGCATTGAATAGACGTCGCCGCCCATCACGTCGGCGGAAGAGACGCCGTCCACGCGGGAAATCGCATCGCAAACCGTCGTCGAAATATAATTGCTCAGCTCCTGCGTGCTCATCGAGGTGCCGTCCGTCGTAAACGAATACATCGCGAGGATGTCGTTGCCGCGCTTACGCACCTGCACGCCGGTACGCTGCACTTCGGAGGGCAGTTTCCGTTCGGCGCGCTTGATGGCGTTTTGAACGTTGACCATGGCGATGTCGTCGTTCACGCCGGTCTTAAAGGAAATCCCGCAGGAGTATTGGCCGTCGTTGCTGCAGGTAGATGAGAAATAGAGCATGTCTTCGAGACCGTTGATTTCGGCATCGAGCGGCGTCGCAATAACGTCGCGGACGGTCTCGGCGCTGGCGCCGGTGTAGCTGGCGGAAACGCGGATGCTCGGCGGCGCGATGTCGGGGTATTCTTCGACGGGAAGGCGCAACAGGCAGAGCGCCCCCGCGAGGAAAATGACCAGGCTGATGACGGCGGCGAAGCGCGGTCGCTCAATAAAAATTCGGGAAAACATCTTTTAAGCTGAGAAAGAGTTGAGCCGGACCAAAAGCAAAACGTCGCCCCTTAGCGGGCTTCGGCCGTTTTGACCTTCCGCCCCGGAATGGCTTTGTGCGTCCCGTCGGTGATAATGCGTTCTCCCGCCTTTAAACCGGACTTAATGAACTGCAGATTCTTGGTCGATTGCGCGAGCACGACGTTGCGGCGCTCCACCCTGTTTTCGGCGTTCAAGACGTAAACGTAAGCCCCTTCCGCATCGTGCATAACGGCGGAGGGCACAACGGCCGGCATCTGCATTCCCGTACTGCGCCCGAGGACGACGGAAACCGTGCTCCCCGGCAACAGACGCTGGCTCGGATTGGCAAAACAGGCGTAAACCTGAATTGCGTCGGTACGCTCGTTCGCCGTGTTGTCGATAAAATCAATGGCTCCGCCCTGATCGTAAGCCCGCCCGTCGGCAAGCACCAACGAGATGCGCGCCTGCTCCCGAAGCCGCTTTTCCGAACCGAAAATCTGCAAAAAGTCGCGGTTGCTCAGCGAGAAGCGGACGCGAATCGGATCCTGCTGAACGATCGTCGTAAGCGTTCCCGAGCTCGGCGTCACGTAAGTTCCGAGCGGCGCCGCATTTACGCCGATGCGTCCGTCTGCAGGAGCGAGAATGAGCGTATTTTTCAAGTCGTCGCGAGCCACGGTCAAATCCGCTTCCGCCGCCATGAGCATCGCCTTGTAGGCATCGTACTCGCTACGGGCGCTCTCAAGTTCGTCCTGCGTCGAAACTTCCTTATCGAAAAGCAATTGGGTGCGTTCGAAGTTTGCCTTCGAATAAGCGATGCGCGCCTTCAATTCCGCGATTTTGGCCTCCGCGCTTTTTACGGCAGCGACATAGCGGACGTCATCCAGGCGATAGAGCGCCTGTCCCTTGCGGACAAAGTCCCCTTCCTTGAAGGCAACTTCCAGCAGGTCGCCGGAGACGCGGGAGGTGACGGCGATAATCGAGGGCGAAACAACGCGCCCCGGATAGCGTTGCGTGATAACGTTTTCCGCCTCGGAAACGCTTCCTACTGCAACCAATTCCAGGCGTTCTTCCTGAGCCGAAGCCAACGCTCCCGCCGAGAAAAACGCGAGAAAAACGACCATTCCCATTCTCCAAATACGTGTATTCATAAGTCCAAAAATATTTTTTGGAAGCTTAGAACAAGGGGCTTCGTTTGGCAAAAAAAATCCCTCCCGGCACGCCGGACTTAACCGTTTTCTAACATTCCCCGAATACGAAATAAACGCTACCGAGTAAAATTTCACGGACATGTTAAAAACGGACAAGCTCTTCAAGGCGGGAACACTCTGTAGCGCAGGCATTATCGGAGCCCTCATGATCGCGCTCTTCGCCTGCCTCTTCACCAGCTCCGCCGACGCGTGGAAGGAATTCGGCATCGGATTTCTATGGTCGGGCGAATGGGATCCGACGGCGGATCGCTACGGCGCCCTGCCGGCACTCGCGGGAACGATGATTACCACGACGATTGCCCTAATCGTCGCGCTTCCGCCGGCCTTCACCGCCGCCCTCTACCTTTCGGAGGCCCCGCCGAGCGTCGGTAAAGTACTTTCCCAAGCAATCGACCTGCTCGCCGCGATCCCGAGCATCATCTACGGCATGTGGGGCTTTTTCGTCCTCGTGCCGATTATGCAGGATTACGTTAAGCCCTTTTTCATCGAAACCCTGGGACTGGATCGCTTACCGATTATCGGCGGGCTCCTCGGAAGCGATCCCAGCGGCTACGGTTTTCTGACGGCCGGACTCATCCTCGCCCTGATGATTCTGCCCTACATCTGCGCGATCATGCGAGACGTGTTTAAAATGACGCCGCCGATGCTGCGGGAATCCGCCTTCGGAGTCGGCTGCACGCGCTGGGAAACTGCCAAAGACATCGTCATGAAATACGGCTTCCGCGGTCTGCTCGGCGGCGTTTTTATCGGGCTCGGACGCGCGCTCGGCGAAACCATGGCCGTATTGTTCGTCATCGGCAATCTGACGGAGGTCCCCACGGGAATTTTCGATGCGGGGACAACGATTGCGGCAACGCTTGCCAACAATTTCGCCGAAGCGCAGGGCCTCCAGCAAAGCGTGCTCTTCGCCCTCGGTCTGATTTTGCTCGCCCTTTCGTTTTCGATTCAGGTTTTCGCTCAGTACTATCTCATCAAAACCTCCGCCAAACGCGGAGAAGGCGCCAAGGCCTAAGCCTCGAAGAGGCTGTTGCGAATAGCACAGTGAGTGGTGAGCGGAGACCGGCATCAAACATCAAGCGGCGCCTTTGGCGGAAACTTCTCCCCGGCTTTGCCGGTGCGGTGAATAGAACCCGGTAACTAGGGAATGGTTTTCTTCAATTTTTTTGCTCTCAAGCGAAAATCTCCGCATAGAGCTATTTACCGGTTTCCGTTCACTGTGCAGGCTTGGCACTTGTTCCGCAAGAAGGCGGGAACCGATAATCCTGTCGACAAAAAAGCCGTCCCCGGAAAACGGGAACGGCTTTTTATCCGTTGCGATCGCTTAACGACCCGGAATCTGGTAATTTTCCGAGAGGTTGTAACGGCCGGTTCCGGAAATGCCCCATTCGGGGATGTCGTCGGAACCTTGCAGCGAGAACATCGGGAAGTTGTTGTCGTTGTCGCGGCCCTTCTTCTGGATACCGAGGCAGGCCCCGGCAAGACCGCCGGCTGCTTCACCGAAAGCGACGTGAATCGTGTAAGTTCTCTTCGCCTTGAGGCGCAGCCAATGCCCCTTGTAGAGGGACGTACGCTGACCGCGATTGGCAAGATTCTTACCGTCTTCACCGCCCTTACCGCAGTGGTTTTTCGGCTCCCACTCCTTCTGGTATCTAACGGCGGGGCCGTGACCTTCGCCCGGCCAGTACGCGTAGAGCACCGTTTTACGGTCGACGCCGACAATCATCGCGTCGTCGCCCATGCCGACAAAGCGGTATTCGCCGTCTTCGGGAACCGTAAACTTACCTTCATAGTAGCAGAGCCATCCCGGAGCCTTGAAAGGCGCCTTGCCGGTCTTTTCGTCGGCAAACGCGTCCGTCGCAAGATTTGCATTCAACGCCTGCCCAGTTTCGTTGACGATGAAGATGCGGGTGTTGTAAAGCGTCGTCGGGGCTTGGAAATAAAGGTCCTGGAGCTTGCGCACCTGCCATCCGCCCGTATCCAAGACGCCAAGCGCCTTATGGAGCTGTTCTTTACGGCGAGCCTGGTCTCCGCCTTCAATCGTTGCCAAAACGGTTCCCTGCTTGCCGCGCTTGAGGTCGAAGAGGTAGCCCTTCATCACGCGATTCCCGCCGCTACGGGTCCCGAACGGGGAAACGAAGTTCTTTCCGTTCCCGACGCCCATGCCCTTGCCGGTACCGACACCGCCGCCGGTGCCGCCGCCGAACCCGGAGGAATCTCCGCCGGCGCTCATCCCCGAAGAGAAAGACGAGCTCATCGCCACCGCCGGCATTTCCGGAAGAGCGATCGTCGAGTTGGAAGACTTGGAAGTAATGCGCGCCTTGGACTGCATCATGTTCTGACGCGGTTTCATGCGGTGTTCCTGCATGCTCGCGCGGTCTCCGTTGTTACCGCCGCCGGCACCGGTAACGAACGCATCCGGTTCGTCAACCTTCGGCGTCACGATGTGGCGTACCACAAGGAAAATAGCGATAACCAGCAAAATCCCGTGAAATACGAGGGAGAAAATAAAGCCGGGGCCGCCGAAATCGCGCCATGAAAACTTTTTATTGCGGCGCTTCAGCGGGTCCGTACTCCGGCTGTCGTCTTCCGGCTCTACATTCGGAGCCTCCAGGACGGGAGCTTCTTCCGCAACGGGCGTCTGTTCGAGTTCTTGTTCTTCTTGCATCGTAGTTACCGAGATTAAGGGGTGGATATTATGAGTTTGTGTAGATTTTCGAAAAAAAAGGAGTCAATTTCAACCCCTTTTTTAAATGTCAACAGCGCATCCCACCTTTTCGGCAGAATGCGCTGTTATCCGGACTTTTCTCCGAGAAGCTTAGATCTTTACGGGAACGTCGAGTCCGAACGCCGTATGGATGACGCGGACGGCTTCGTCTGCGCGTTCCGGCGCCACGGCAACGGAAATCTTGATTTCGGAGGTCGTGATGAGCTCGCTGTTGATGTCCGCATCCGAAAGTGCGCGGAAGAACGTTCCCGCCACCCCGGGGTGGGAAGTCATGCCGACACCGACGATGGAAACCTTGGCGATTTCGCCGGAGGAACGGAAGGTACCCGTACCGAGGCGCTTGAGAACGCCGCCGATAACCTTTTCCGCGCGCTGAACCTGGTCCGTCGCGACGGAGAAGGTCAGGTTCGCAACTCCCTTGGCGAGGTTCTTAACAATCATATCGACGTTGACGGAGGCTTCTCCGAGAGCATCGAAGATGGCGGAGATGGCCTGCGGCGTATCGGGCAAATCGCCGACGGTGACGCGTGTTTGCGTGCGGTCGAGCGCGACGCCGGAAACGACGGCGTCTTCCATGGTTTTTTCAAATGATTTCACAATAGTTCCGGGTTGGTTGTTAAAGGAGGAGCGCACTTCGAAGGTGACGCCGTATTTTTGAGCAAATTCGACGGAGCGGGACTGCATGACCTTGGAGCCGCTCGACGCGAGTTCGAGCATTTCTTCGTAGCAGATGCGTTCGAGCTTGCGTGCGGGAAGGACGATGCGCGGGTCGGCCGTATAAACGCCGTCCACGTCCGTGTAAATCTGGCAGATATCGGCCTTGATGGCGGCAGCGAGCGCGATGGCGGTCAGGTCGCTTCCGCCGCGTCCGAGCGTCGTAATTTCATTTTCCGAGGAAAGACCTTGGAAGCCCGCGACGATAACGACTTTACCTTCGTCGAGGCGATCGAGAATATCGCCGCCGGTGAGCTTGGCGATTTGCGCGCGGGAGTGCGACGTGTCGGTGATGATACCGGCCTGCGCGCCCGTACGAGAAACGGCGGGGACGCCGATCGCGTGGAGAGCCATCGCCGTCAGCGCAATGGTTTCCTGCTCGCCGGTCGCCAGCATCATATCCATTTCGCGTTCGCTCGGATTCGGGCAAATCGACTTGGCGCGCGCAATCAGTTCGTTCGTCACGCCGCTGCGGGCGGAAACGACAACGACGACTTTGTCGCCGCGATCCCAAAAGCTTTTAATCTTTGCCGCAACATTCTTGATGCGGTCCACATTGCCGACGGAGGTTCCGCCGTATTTTTGAACGATGAGTGCCATCTTATGAAAATTGAGTGGAAATATAAGACTTTCCGCCGTCTAAATCAAATAAAAGACTGCAGTTTTTCCGTTTTTGAAAGAAACTTCAATCAGCCGGCTTAATCGCTAACGGGCGAAGAAAAAGCGCGGACGATCCGAAAGGTCGTTGAGCGACTCCGTTCCCGCAAATCCGCAGGCAAGCGCGATTTCGCGCAGGGCCTCGTGCTGGGCGATGCCGGTTTCGAAAGCGACAAAGCCGTCGGGCGCAAGGTGTTTGCGGGCCTCGCGCAGGATTTTTTCGAGATCGGCCAAGCCGGTATTGTCGGCCACGAGTGCGGACAAGGGCTCGTGATCGCGCACTTCCGCCTGCGCGCACTCCCATTCGGCCTGCGTAAGATAAGGCGGATTGGAGATGATGACGTCAAAGGTCCCCGTAACATTTTCAAACCAGTCGCTCCGGATAAACTCCGTTTCGGCGGGTGCCCCGACAAAGGCTGCGTTTTCGCGGGCAAGCGCAAGGGCACCTTCGGATTTATCCACGGCCACGACTTGCGTATGCGGACGCTCGGTAGCAACGGCAAGCGCGATAGCCCCCGTCCCCGTACCAAGATCAAGCACGCGCGCCAAGGTTCCCTCCGGACGCAGCGCCGCGAGCTTTTCGAGCACGAAGCCGACAAGCTCTTCGGTCTCCGGACGCGGGATAAGCGCCCGCGGGTCACACTTGAGAGTGAGATTGCGAAAATCGGTATCGCCGACAATGTATTGAACGGGTTCACGGCGCGAGCGGCGAAGAATGCGTTCCCGCAACGTATCGACCTGCTCCTGCGTGAGCGGACGCTCGAACTGCAGATACAAGTCGAGGCGACGGCAACGAAGCGTCCCGGCGAAGATAAGCTCGCTTTGCAGGCGGGCGTTATCAATGCCTTTTTTCGCTAAAAACTCCGTGCTTTTTTTCAGCAGGTCGAGAAGGGAATTCATGGGCGGAGATTTTTACCAAAGGCCCGGCGTTTCACGAGCGCAAAAAATGCCGCCGCAAAAGCAATGTTTGATTCTCGCGTTCCGGCGGCAAACGGAGTAAAAACGCAAGCTCGCAATGAAAATCCCCGAGGCATTGGCTCCGTTCCGCTCCCGCAATTACAGGCTGTTTTATTCCGGGCACGCGTTTTCGTTGACGGGTAGCTGGATGACGCAAACCGCGATCGGCTGGCTCGTTTACGCGCTGACGCAATCGACGACGATGTCCGGCATCGCCATGTTTCTCGGCCAAGTCTCGCATTTGTTCATAACACCGCTCGCCGGCGTGATGATTGACCGCTTCAACCGGCGCACCATCCTGCTCGCAGTGCAATTCGGGGCGCTCGCCGTAGCTCTCGGACTGACGGCATTTCAGATTCTCGACGGAAAACACGTCCTTCTGCTCTTCGCGCTCTGCTTCTTCCGGGGCTTGGTCGGCGCCGTCGAAATCCCGACACGCCAGTCCCTCATCGCCAAGTTTATTGACGAACGGGCTCACCTGCCGCAAGCGATCGGGCTTAACTCCACTTTGTTTAATTTCACGCGTATCTTCGCGCCGGCACTCGCGGGCGAAATCTATGCACTCGCCGGAGCGGCGGCCTGCTTTGCCGTGGATGCCGTCCTGATGGTGCCGACGATTTTTCTGCTCGCTGCCATGCGCTTCGACGCGCGCCCCGTACCGCCAAGTTGCAACTGCGGAGCCCTGTGCTCCCTGCTCGAAGGTGTGCGCTACATGTTTTCCGTCCCCGTCCTGCGCGCCGTCATCTGCAGTATCGCGCTCCTGAGTACGTTCGGCTTCAGCTACACGGTCCTGCTACCGATGTTTGCCGACAAAATTTACGCGGGGACGCCGGAACTCTACGGCCGCATGCTGACGGTAACCGGCGCGGGCGCCATCGTCGCCGCATTGCTGATTGCCTTCCTGAAGCGGGCGCGCCTGCTGCCCGTTTTCCTGATTGTAGGCAACCTGATTGTCGGCGGCTCGCTCGCCGTCATTGCCTGTGTCCCGCATCTGGCCCTGTTTTTCGTGATGCTGTTTACCGCCGGCTTCGGCAGCGTACTCGTCGGTGCCTCATCAAATACCTTGGTCCAGCTCAACATCGACGAACGCTTCCGCGGGCGCGTCATCAGCCTCTACACCATGGCGTTTACCGGCACCTTCCCGTTCGGAACGTTACTGCTCGGCTATTTCAACGAAATCGTCGGACTAAAGCCCTGTCTCGGCGTAAGCGCAACCGTCTGCCTAAGCCTCGCAACGTTCTTTTTCCTCAGACGAAAAATCTTCCGCTCGGAATAAGCCTCCGAAACAGGCTCTCCGCGGGTTTTGGTCTTTAAGCGTGAAGTTTTTATCTTTAGGCTTTCCCGCTTTAACCGTTTTTCCATGAAATTTTCAGCACTCTTTTCCCTCCTCCTTGTCTTCGGAATCGCCGTCCCCGCTATGGGCGCCGATAGCTCCGGGCGCCTCGGCAACATTGACCCGAATTACGACGCCGAACAAGCTATCCGACGCGGCGGAGACGAACGTCGAGCCAAGGCCAAGGAAGCCTTTGACGACGGTCCGCGGGAAAGCACGCTGCGCCTGACCTTGGCTCCGTCCCTGATTTTCGGCCTTCACAGCGACCTTTCCGGCGGCGACGGCCGCGGGATTAACGCTGCCATCCTCGTGCAAGCCAACTCGGATACGCCGGACTTCAAATTTCTCATCGGCGGCGAAATGCTCGCGTTCTCGGCAGACGCCAGCCGCAACGGCGAGCGCACCGAGCTCACCACCGCCAACCTGATGCTGTCCGCAGGCTTCGCTTACGACTTCACGCCCAACTTCGCCTTAGGCGCGCTCTGGGGATACGGCCTGATTGGTGCCTCCCAAATCGAAAAGGATTTCGCCGACGGCAGTTCGGACACAAGCGGAACGATGAACACGGTACTTTCGTTCAAACCCTACGCCGAATTCATGCTGAACAAAAATTTCAGCGTTTATGCGGCTTACCGCTTTCTTTATGTAGGCAACTCGCTCCTCTCGACCGCCGTCAACTGGGGCGAAATCGAGACGGCCGCGCATGCCGTCGAATTCGGTTGCTGTTACCGCTTCTGAGCGGCCCCGAAAAGCTTTTTCGTCAAAGTTTTAGATTGTCGCAAAAAGTTTTTTCTTTTTAATCGTTGAGGAAAACCCACGGCATCCGACTTCTCGGAAGCGTTCCGTTATAACATACCCCTCAACCGCCATGCACCGAAAATACCGTATAGGCTCTGTAATCCGTCTCGCATCGCTTGCAATTCTGCTCGCCCTCGGCTCCGTTGCCGCAATACCGGAATCTTTCGCTCAGGAAAAACAGCTCACGATGCAGCAACGCTACGATGACGGCTTTAAGAAAATCCAAGAACAGGACTACGAAGACGGACTGAAGGTCCTTGAAAAACTCAAGATTGAACGCGGAGACCGCCTGAGCGAAACCCAAAAAGCCTGCATCGACTTCCTCCGGGCAACCGCCTATTACAATTTGGGAAAGTGGGACGAAGCCGACACCATTCTGCGCAACTTCCCGATCCTCTACCCAAAAGGAATCGGCGAGGAAGACAACTGCCTCGCAGCCACGCAAATCTTGCTCGCCGATATCTACGCACTGCAAGGCAGGTGGGAGAAAGCACGCGAACAGCTTTTGAAGGTCAGCAAAATGGCCTCGCTTTCGCAAACGGACCAAATGTGCATGGAAATCGTCCGCACGAACCTCATCCGAAAGGAAGCCGAAGACACAGGTAACCCGGAAACAACTAAGAAGGCCTTAACCAAAGCACTGATAGCGCCGCTCTCGCCCCTTGAAGGATTCTCCGGATCCGGCAAGGGAATGGGCCTCGGTGGCAAGAAGTGGCTCGTGAGCGGCACTTTCCCAGGTCTACGACTACGTTCACCCCTGAAGGGCTGCCTCTTTGACCTCAAGCGCGACAAACAGGGAACCGTACTAGCAACGACAGAAGACGGAGACAACAAGCGCCGCAAGAAACTGCTCCGCAAGGCACTGAGCATTTTGGATACGGGCGGATGGCAGTCCCGCAAGCTTGACGATCTCTATTTCAAGGCCCCGATGACGCTTTACAACACCCGCATCTTTATCGTCAACGAAACCGGACAGGCCCTGAACGCAAAGCTCGTGACGGACGTGTTCGGCGACGAAAAGACCGGCAAGGCCCCCTTCAAGGCTCCGGGATGGCTTTGCTATTACGAAGGTCGGTTTACGGTTCCCGAAGACGGCGAATACCGTTTCGTCGGGATGGCGGACGACGCGATGATTGTCGGCGTTGACCACAAGACGGTGCTCTACGCGTACTGGCCGGGCGAAGGATTCGGCCCCGCTGTCAAGTATCAGAAAGGTTGGGAGCCGCAGAATCACTGCGGGGAAGGCGGGACCGACGGAAAGAATCTTCCCTCGCCCGGGCTGCGCTCTTCGCTCTACAAGGGACACTGGCTGAAGCTCAAGGCGAATCGCAGCTACTACATCCAGATTGCTTTCGGAGATGCCTCCGGCATGACTGCCGGCGCCTGCCTCGGCATTCAGAAGAAAGGACGCCACGACGACAACAACTTCCCGATGTTCTCGCTACAGGATTCCGACGACATCCCCGAATGGGGCATCAGCGAAACCGGCCGCTACAACCTCTCGGAAAATTACCGTATCCCGGCTCGCTAAACCGGACGCCGCTCTGCCGGCGGAGACCTTTTCCGAGCCGAAAAAATTCCGGACGGACCAGCCTATCCGTAAGATTTCCCGACGCCCGCAAAAAGCCTTCCCGCAAAGTTTTAAATTGTCGCAAGAAGTTTTTTTCTTTTTAATCACTGCTAACAAATTCACAGCGTCCGACTTTTCGGAAGCTTCCCCGCTAATACACCCCTTAATCTTTATGCACAAAAAATCCCGCACGTTCTCTATGGCGAGTGCCGCATTGCTTGCGATCCTGATCGCTCTCGGCTCCGTTGCCACCATGCCGGAATCTTTCGCTCAGGAAAAGCAGCTCACGATGCAGCAACGCTACGATGAAGGCTTTAAGAAAATCCAAGAACAGGACTACGAAGGCGGACTGAAGATCCTTGAAAAGCTCAAGGTCGAACGCGGAGACCGTCTTAGCGAAACCCAAAAAGCCTCCATCGACTACCTCCGGGCAACCGCCTATTACAATTTGAAAAAATGGGACGAAGCCGCCACCATTCTGCGCGACTTCCCGATCCTCTACCCGAAGGGAACCGGAGAAAAGGACGACCGCATCGCGACCTCGCAGATCTCGCTCGCCGATATCTACATGCAGCAGGAAAAGTGGAAGGAAGCCCGCGAACAGCTTCTGAAGGTCAGCAAAATGGCCTCGCTCTCGCAAACAGACCAGATGCGCATGGAAATCGTCCGTACGGACGTCATCCAAAAGGAGGCCGAAGCCACGAAGGACCCGGAAATGATTAAAAAGGCCCTGGCCACGTCCGAGCAACTGCTCAAGACGCTCGTCGCCGGGGTCGGCAACACGCCGGAAGCCATCGAAGCCAAGTTGCGCCTCGTTCAGGTTTACCTCAAACAAAACAAGCGCGCGGAAGCCGAAGCCCTGAAAGCGGAAATCGACAGCTCCGGCTCCAAGGATCCGGCAAGCATCATCCGCTCGAACATGCAGGGGCTCAGCCTCGGCGACAGCTATTTCCAACAGGCACTCAATCTGGAAAATGCGGAAGAAGAACAAAGCCGCGAATTGTTCCGCGACGCCCTCTCCCGCTACCAGCGCGTACTCCGCAAAAGCGCCCTCCTCGAATACTTCTCTCCCGCAATCGACGCCGCCCGCAAAAAGCTGGAAAGCGTAAAGGCCAAAATCGCCGAAACGACGGAAACGCCCAATGATGCACAGGCCGCAGAAATCGAAAAGCTGCAGGGCGAGCTCGACGAACTCGAAGAATTCAAAAGCAATTTCGACGAAAATAAAGACTACGACGCCCAGATTTCGTTCCGTATCGGCGCCTGCCTGTACTCCTTGGGCCGCCCGTGGGAAGCCTATATCGCCTTCGGAGACGTCGTCAACAACCACAAGGAATTCGCGCAGATCACGTCGTCCACGTACTATTACATCCGCTGTCTCCGCGACCTCCATCGTGAAGCCGACGCACAAAAAGCGTGTAAAGCCTTCATCGAAAAGCACCCGCAAGCGGAAGAAATCGGCGAAGTGGCCCTCATGCTCGGACAGATTTCTTTCGACCGGGGCGACTACGTAGCCGCGATCGAAAACTTCGACTGGGCGAAAAAGAACGTCCCGAATCTCGAAATCGCCACGAAATGCGAATTGGACTGGTACACGATTAACGCGTGGTTCGCCCGCTGCCCCTGGGGCCTCGGCGTGAAGGCCGAAGACGTCGCAGGCATGGGCAAGCCGGGCTATGTCCCGAAGCTCACGCAAGCGACTCAGGACACCATCAAGCTCATCGAGACCTTCATCCAGAACTACGGCGGCAAGTCGATCTTCAACTACCTCGTTGAAGAAATGCAGTACCGTAAGGGCCTCCTCTATTTCTACAGCGGCTTCTACAAAGAAACCGTCGACGCGATGGACTCCTACCTCAAGGACCACCCGAAGGGACGTTTCTCGCCCGACGCACGTTACCGCCGCGCCATCACGAAGTTCGGCGCCCGCTACAAAGACAAAGCCAAGGACATGGAAAACCTTGAAGAAGTCTTTGTCGATTGCCGCAACTGGCTCAAGGACTACTTCCAAAACTCCGACGCCGACGTCCTCAACGAACAGCGCATCGCTCCGCTCCGCGAGCAACTGCCCTTCTCGGCGGAAGACATCGACGAAGTCCGCTACAACCTCGTTTACCAGCGCCCGGAAATCTACACGCTCCTGGGTGACGCCTACAAGCGCATCGCCGAAAGCATTCGCCCCGGCAAAGGCCAACGCAAGCTCAACGAGGCGGACGCCGCCCGCAAGGAAAATGCGAGCAACAACATGATTCGCGCCTACATCATCGCCGCGAAGACCTCCGGAAGCAACGCAACGACCTTGGACTTTGCCCTCGGAGAAATCGACAAACACCTCCCGCAACGCGGCGAATGGGAACGCCTGCTCGACGTTTACAATGCACTTTACGACCGCGACCCGGATGCGCCTCAGGCCCTCATGTACCTGAACAAGAAGATTCAGTACACGGAACGTGCGGCACGCGCCAAGGGTGAAGCCGAACACTTGGAAGCCAAGCAGAACTCCAAGAAGATTCTCGCCGGCGCCATCCTGAAAAACTTCAACGATCCCACACAGGACAACGTCGAAGAGCTGATTAACCAGCTCGCACAGACACTCGCCTACGAAACCAAGCGCAAGAAAAAGACGGTGTTCATCACCGACGAATCCGGTGTCCCGGTCAAGACGAGCGTCCCGAACGACTACACGCCGGCCAAGGCTGCGGAAGAAATGCTCGCCCTGCTTGAGCTCGACAGCGCCCACGCCTCGGCAGAAAAGAAGCCGACGATGATCGGCCTCGCCCGCGGCCTGTACGCTCGCGCCACGATCTACGAATACCTCCGCAACTTCGACGAATGTGACCGCTATCTGCAAAACATCGCCGTAAGCTACAAGCCGGACGAACTCAGCCCGACCATCTTGGGCAAAGTCGGGGAATTCCTCGAAAACAAGGGCAAAGACGCGGAAGCCGAACCGTTCTACCGCTACCTGATGGACAATTACCGAAGCTCCAACTACGCCGACTACGGCTTTGCGGGCTGCGGAAATATCTTCCTCAGACAGAAGAACTACCGCAAGGCCTACGAAGTCTTCAATGACGCGATCGACAACCAGGTCGCTTACATGAAGGAATTCGACCTGCGCCTCGGCCGCGTAAAAGCGCTCATGAATCTCCCCAAGAACGACCTCGCGCAATTGGAAATCTCAGATCCGCTCGGCAAAGCCTACTCGGATCTCAATCTCATCGCCAGTGTCAAGGAATGGAAACCGCTCGGCGGTAATGCTGCCGCGCTCTACTACAAAGGCCAAATCGAAGAACGCCGCAGCAAGTTCAACGACGCCGTCACCAACTACCGCCTTTGCTACCTCACGCAGAAGCGCCACGTTGATTACGCCGCCCCC
>JAFYWY010000093.1 GCA_017546455.1 Opitutales bacterium | reverse complement strand
GACCAAATCGCCTCCCTCATTGCGGAAATTAAGCGTAATCCCGCGTCACGCCGCCTCATCGTCTCCGGCTGGAATCCCGGCGAAGCGGACAAAGTCGCACTCCCGCCCTGCCACACGCTTTTCCAATTCTACGTCGGCGGCGACGGCAAACTGAGTTGCCAACTCTACCAGCGTAGCGCAGACCTCTTCCTCGGGGTCCCGTTCAATATCGCCAGCTACTCGCTCTTCACGCACATGATTGCACAGGTCTGCGGACTCGGCGTCGGTGATTTCGTCCACACCTTCGGTGACGCGCACATCTACAACAATCACTTCGAACAGGTAAAACTCCAGCTTTCCCGCGAGCCGCGCGCGCTCCCGACACTGAAGCTCAATCCGGAAGTGAAAGACATTTTCGACTTCCGCTACGAAGACATCGCAATCGAAGGTTACGACCCGCATCCCGGCATCAAAGCGCCCGTCGCCGTTTAAACACCAACCGTCGGCGCAAATTCGAGCGCTCCGCTCTCGCGTCTCCTCTCTCTTTATGTCAGACTTTCCGCAACTCTCCCGTCCGCTTGCCGCCATTGCCGCCATGGCGAAAAACCGCGTCATCGGCAACGCGAACGCCATTCCGTGGCATGTCCCCGAAGACTTCAAGTTTTTCAAGCAAACGACGATGGGCGGCATCCTGCTGATGGGCCGCAAGACCTACGAATCCATCGGCCGCCCGCTCCCGGGACGCGTCACCGTGGTCCTTTCCCGAAGCGGCCGCCTCCCTGCGGGAACACCGCCCTCCGACCAACTCTTTTGCATCCGCGAGCTTGCCGAACTCGAAAACATCGCGCCGGAGCGCAAAATCTTCGTCGCCGGCGGCGCGGAGATTTACCGCCAACTCCTGCCGTTGTGCACGGAGCTTTTCCTGACAACCATCGACGCCGAACCCGAGGGCGATGCATTTTTCCCCGCATTCGAATCAGCTTTCGACGCCGGAACGGAACTTCTCCGAGGCGAAAAATTCGTCGTCAAAAAACACCTCCGCCTTTCCCGTTAACCGCAATTTTCCGACATGGACTTAGCCGTAGAATTCTCAGCCATATTCGAGCAGGACAAACTGCATAAGAAATTTATCCGCACCGCGCGCTTCTTCTTTTACCTCGCCCTGACCGGTGTCTTCGCGCTGGCGTTTTTATCCGACGGCGGCAACGATGCCCGCTACCTTCCGTACTTTCTGCTTCTGTCATGCGTCGCTCTGAGCTGCGAAATGATGGCAAGCGCCAAACGCGTAGGCCGCGGCGCCCTGCTTTCGACAAGCTTCCTGATCTTTCTGCCCTGGATTGCCCTGCAGGCCGCGGAAGCCCTTTTCCTTTCGCCCTTCCCTGCGGACGCGACACTTTCGCTCGGGATGAATCTCGTCCCGCTCATGTTCTTTTTCATCGCGGTCCAACGCAGCCGAAGTAACGGCGGCCAAACGCGCCTGCTCGCAGGGACGCTTCTTCTCCTCCTCGCCGGCCTGATCGCTGGCATCACCGAACAAATCCGCATTAGCGAAGACTTTTCCGGCTCACTGGCGATGAAAATCCTCGCCGGCTACCTTTCCGACCCCGTAGCCGCCGGAGCCGTCACGATCCAGATCCTTTTCGGTTGCCTGGCCCTCGCACTCCGCCGCGGCTCGGACCACCGCAAGCGCATGCTCGCGTTTTACGTCGGTCTGCTGGCTTTCGGCCTGATCCTGCTGACACGCCACAGTGCCGTATGGCTCTCAATGCTCGCCGGCGGCCTCGTCTTCACTCTGCTTTACACGCACAAGAAAACGGTGCGCACGGTTTGCGTCGTCCTCCTTTCCTGCGGCATCGCGCTCGCTCCGCTCTTCTCCGAAATGCCCTTCTCCGTCCCGACGGAAATCTCGAGCGTCCAGAAATCCGAAGCGCTGAAAAATACGCCGCAACCCTCGCGTATCGAATTGCAAAAAACCGCGCTGAAGGTCTTCGCCGGCTCTCCGCTGCTCGGCGAAGGGACGGATTCCTTCAATACCGCATTCCGCAAGCTTGCTCTGCCCACATGGCAAATCCGTGCGACGACGAGCAACAGCCTCTACACCGATGTTCTGGCGGAAAACGGAATCGTGGGCTTCCTCTGCCTCTTCGTCCCCGCCGGCCTGATTCTATTTTGGGGAACGCGCAAAAGCATCGCCCTCCTGCGCGAGCACGACTCCGCAATGCGTCCCAACGACGAAACAAAATTGCATAATTCCAACACCCGCGGCCTTTTGGCGGCGATGCTCGGCGGAATTGCCGCCAGCGGACTAATCTTCGCACTGGACTTCTCCCCGAGCTTCCTGCCTGCCGTCTTGGGCGTTTCGATTTTCGCCGGGATCGTAGCTCACGAAAGCGCACCGGCCTGCTTCGTCCACATCTGCACGTGGACCGGCAAGCGCCGCAGAATGCTCTTTACCGCCGCCGCAGTACTTCCCGCAACCCTCTTTGCTCTCTTCCTTCCGGCAAGCCGAAGCGCCGCGCAATGCGAAGTCGGAAAACGCGCACTCGCGCCCTTCCTCCAGAATTTTTACGCCGCACCCAATCTGGAAGCCGAGCATTTCGAGCCCGCGACTACCGAAGCCGCCTTCCTCGCGGCCGTTGAAGCACGTGCCGACAACGCCGAAGCCTGGCTAAACCTCGCCCGCCTCTACACGCTTTCCGCCTATACCTCTCCGGAACATATCTACGGCCTGGCCAAAGTCGCCAAGCATGCAGCGACCGAAGCCTGCCGCCACGCTCCGAAGCTCGCGGAAGCTCAGCTCGCCAAGGGCGTCGCCGAAATTCTGCTCGGAGAAAAAGAGGCCGCCCGGGAATCGCTCCGCGACGCCGAAGCGCTCGCGCCCAACGATCTGCCGCTTCTGTTCCAGATTGCGGAAGCTCACCGTATGCTTTCCTCCGACCAAACGCCGCCGAAAAGCATTTTGAAGCGCCTCACCGAGCTCGCGCCCGAAGCCCCGCGCATCCGCCAGATGAACGCCATTGTCGACCTGAACGCCCAAAGCAACCGAGCCGGCGAGCAAAAATCCGGCTCTGCCGAACCCGAACAATCGCTTTTCGAATTCTAAACCGCCATGGAAGACAAAACTCTCGTTAATCTGAAAATCAACCTTCGCATCGGCGCCAAAATCACCCTTTGCGTCGTTCTTACGGCCATCGCGTTCTGCATTGCTTACGCCGCCATGTCGGGCGGTTCAAGCCTTCCGTCCGCTTACGATTCACTCGCAAGCAACGAACAGGCTGCCGCGGAAATGCCGTTACCGCCGCCGCCATTTGCTGAAAACCCGCCGATTTCGGTCCTTAAAGACAAAGGAGCCCGATAATGCTTCCGGAGAAAATCACCGTCGGTACGCGACGCAGCCCGCTCGCGCTCGCACAAGCCGAGCTCGCCGGAGCTTGCCTCCGCCGCCATTTCCCGGATGCGGAGGTCGTCGTCAAAGAATTCGTCACTCAAGGCGACAAAAAGCTCGAGTGGTCGCTTGAAAAAAGCGGCGGCAAAGGCCTCTTTACGAGCGAGCTTGAAGCCTCTCTGCTCGCGGGCGAAATCGACCTTGCCGTTCACAGCGGGAAGGACTTGCCGACGGACATGCGCGACGGCCTCTGCGTCGCCGGCTGCCTCCCGCGTGCCCGCGCCAATGACATTCTCGTCGTGCGCCAAGGCATCGACATCCCGGCGAGCATTGCAAGCGGTTCTCCGCGCCGACGTGCGCAAGCCCGAAAGCTCTTCCCGCAAGCGAGCTTCTGCGAATTGCGCGGGAATGTCAGCACCCGTCTGCAAAAAATCGCCGACGGCACGGCCGATGCCACCTTCCTCGCCGCCGCCGGGCTGCAGCGCTTGGGCATAAGCGCTTTCCCGGGCTTGGAATTCCGCGAAATGCCGCTCACACAACTCGTCCCCGCCGCCGCTCAAGCCGCCATCGCGCTCCAGTGCCGCAGAGCCGACGCCGTGCTCTTTGCACCGATCTGCGACGCTCCGACGACGCACGCATTCCGCGTCGAACGTACATTTTTAGAAGCGCTCGGCGAAGGCTGCCACACCGCTTTCGCCGTACATTATGCCGACGAGACCCTACTGATTTTCCGCGAAGATATCGGCTTTTTCTCCGAACGGTGCCGCTTTCCGCAGGATATTCCGGGCATTCGCGAATCCGTTTCCCGCATTCTTTCCAAAATTTTAAATCACTAATCCATGAAAAAAAATTCCACGCCGCTGAAAGGCAAACGCATCGTCATCACCCGCCCGAAAGACCAAAACGCCGAGCTGCGCGATCTGCTCGTTAGCGAAGGTGCCGTCGTGCTCGAAATGCCGCTGATCGAAATCCGATTCCCCGAACAAAACGAGGAACTCGTCCCCGAAATCCTCAGCGGATTCGGCGAATACGACTGGCTGGTTTTCACAAGCGTCAACGGCGTCCGCGGCTTCTTCGCCCACTTCTTTGCCCGCTACAAAGACATCCGCTCGCTCGGCCCCTGCCGCATCGCCTGCGTCGGCCCGGCAACCGCACGCGCCGTTGAAGGCTTCCACCTCGAAGTCGATTGCGTGCCCGAAACTCATACCGGCGACGCCCTCGCCGATAAGTTGCTCGCCGACCACGGAATCGAAAACCTGAAAATCTGCGTTGTCACGGGCAATCGCAACTCGGATTCCCTGCCGAAAAAACTCGAAGACGTCGGACGCGCCATCGTCGATACCTTCCCGGTTTACGCGACGGATGAAGCCGATGTCTCCGCCCAGGCCGCCGCAGAAGATTTCCGCGAAAACGGCGCACACGCCATCGTTTTTGCCAGCTCCTCCGCCGTGAAGTCTTTCGTCGCGCAAGCCGCCGCACTCGCCCTGCAAAAAGACGCCGTCCGACCGCAGGTGGTTGCAATCGGAGCTCCGACCGCATCCGAACTGCGAAGCGCCGCCATCCCGGTCGCAGGAATTGCCGACGCCGCCACCCCCGCAGCGATTGTCGCCGCCCTGCAGAAAGTATTCGGCTAATCTCGCGCCAACCTCTTAACAAACACCCGAGTCCCGCAAACCGACGCCGTTTTTTCCGTTTGCCAATCCTACGGGAAAAGCGTTTTCTTGCGAGAACGCAATTTTCAGAAATCATGAGTGAAGTTCGTACACGTTTTGCACCGAGCCCGACGGGCTTTTTCCACATCGGAAGCGCACGCACCGCGCTGTTTAACTGGCTTTACGCCCGACACACGGGCGGAACCTTCGTCCTGCGTATCGAAGACACGGACAAAGAACGTAACACGCAGGAATTCCTCGATGTCATCTTAGAATCCATGCGTTGGCTCGGCATGGACTGGGACGAAGGCCCGCAAACCGGCGGCGACTACGGCCCGTATTTCCAATCGCAACGCAGCGAATTTTATAAGCAGAAAGTCCAAGAGCTCATGGACAAAGGCCGAGCCTACGAAAAGGACGGCGCTATCTGGTTCCGCCTCGAAGGTGAACGCGAAACCGTTTATGACGATTTCCTGAAAAAAGAATACGAACGCGTCCACGCCGCGCCGGTCATCATCGACGACATCATCCGCGGCCGCGTCGAACGCGCCGAAGACCGCGACTTCGTCATCGTCCGCGGCAACGGCGAACCCGTTTTCCACCTCGTCAACGTCGTGGACGACATCGCGATGAAAATCACGCACGTCATTCGCGGGGAAGACCACCTTTCCAACACGAGCAAACACGTCGAACTCTACAAGGCATTCGGCGTTGAACCGCCGAAGTTCGCGCACATCCCGCTGATTCTGAAGACGGAAGGCTCGGGCAAAATGTCCAAGCGTGACCGCGGAGCCCTCATCGAAGAATATCAGTCTCGCCACTTCCTTCCCGCCGCCGTACGCAATTTCCTTTGCATGCTCGGCTGGACTCCGAAGGACGGACGCGAAATCCTCCCGATCGAAGACATCATCGAACAGTTCGATCTCTGCGACGTCCACCAAGCGAATGCTCGCTTCGACGAACGCAAAATGGCGTTCTTCAATCAGGAATACCTGCGCGCGCTCCCGGACGAATCGTTCTCCTGGCTCGCAGCTCCCGTACTCGGCGAAGCGAAAGTCATCGACGATAAAACGGACGAAGACTACCTGCAAAAGGTTCTCGCGCTGTGCAAACCGAAGATGAATGCACTCGATACGCTCCCGGGCTTTGTCGGATACTTCTTCTCCGAAGAGTTCCCGATTGACGAAAAAGCGCTCGCCAAACAGAGCAAGCGCGGCGATCCCATCGCACGTTGCAAGGAGCTCGTCCCCGCAATCGAAGCCGCCGCCGATGTCGCTCCCGCAACGATTGACGCAGTCTTTGAAAAGCTCGGTGCCGACAACGGCGTGAAGCCGACGGATTATTTCGCGCCGATGCGCCTCGCCGTTTCCGGCCAAGCCGGCGGCCCCGGACTGCACGAATTGCTTGAGCTGCTCGGCAAGGAACGCGTTCTTTCCCGCCTCAAAAAGTTCGTCGAAAAATTCGCGAAATAAAAACGCGCCTCAATCCCCGCGAGAGCCTCCGTGCCCAAGCGGGGATTTTTGTATCCGGCCCTATCGGACGTCTGAATATTTTCAGACAAAAAGAAAAACCGCATTCGCTTAATTTGCGGTTTTAGTGTGTTAGTAGAGATAGAGTTAAGTTAGTAGAGATTGGGCGGGCGTTTCCTAACGGAAACGCCCGTTTTAATTTATCCCTATTCCGCCTTTTCGGGCTCCGGCGCCTTCCCAGCAACACGAATAATGAGGCGATTGTTAGCCGCTTCAAACCAGGACGTCATTAGCGCGCGGAATTCCGGATAGGCCTCCGCCGCAATCGTCGTTTTTTTCAGCTCGAGAGTTTTAACAACCACGAGCTTCCGTCCGTCCTGCCTGACAGAAAAACAGACCTTCCCGAGGGCATTCTCCGTCTTGTTCTCCGATGCTTTCTCCGCCGGGCTCCATCCCTCCGGCAAGTGAACCGTATAGGTATAGGCCTCCGAAACGGCATCTCCAGAAACGGGAATTTTCAAGGTGCTCTTACGCTCCTTCGGCAACGTTTCAAAGTCAAACGCAGCGATACCGCGCTTCGCCACCGGCACATGCCAAATCAAAATTCCGTCCGTCACCTCGGCAGCACGCTCACCTTGCACGAGTAAGCGGTCCTGCCCGGGCAGCCATTCTGCCTTACTCGGCTTCATGCCCGCTCCAAGCAAATCTCCCGCAAGGAGCTTTGCCTCCGGCACAATCAGCGACGGAGCCACAGTTGCCGCCCCGCGAATCCGCTCCTTCCCGTCGGAAAACTCGCAAGCGAAATTGAGGAAAATCTCCTCCCAAACCGTTTTGCCCGGTGCCACGGCAATTTTCTCTCCGGACTCACACTCAATCGCGTAGCTGTCATCATCTGCCGTACGAACGATTTTGAATCCGTCGCCGAAGGTTTTCGAAAGCAATGCCCAAAGCAAACGCGCCTTTTCGAGCCGCGTTCCGTAAGCCGAACTTATTACCGTATCGGGATTGCGAAGATGCGCTTCCAAAAGCAATTCGCTCGGAATCGCAATCGTCGCCACCTGCTCCCGGACAAATTGCACAAGCGCAGCCCGCTTTTCCGACTCGCTCATCGTATCACGAATCAGGCGTTTCAGAAGCCGCTTCCCTTCATCGCCTAAAGCGACATTTTCGGTTGCACAAAAATCGCGAACGGGCGTTACCGGCATCCCGGGATAAATCACCGGAATCGTTTTTTTCGCGACGAAATACTGTTCGCGCGAACGCGCAGCCACGTTGAAATATTCTGTCACGGACCCGTTGAAATTCAGGACGAGATGCTCGCAAGGAAACGACATATCCGCATATTCGTCGAAAAGCAGCCCGCCCGTTTCCGCAGAAAAAACGGAATAGTCGAGAACGATTGTCGCTCCGGGTTCAAGCGCCGTATGCGTAATAACGAGTTCGCGCAGAAAATTGAATGCAGGAGCATCGGCGGCAAAACTCGGCAAAACCGTATTGAAGGCATTTTCCGGAACATCGACACGCGTCACGCCGTCGGCAGCAATCGTGTAGGCGGCATTAATCTTTACGCGTTGGAACTTCGGATTGTAAACGATGAAGGTTTCTCCGCAGAGCTCGTTCATCGCAAACAGCGTATTTACGCGCAGTTCGCTCTTGCATCGAAACTCGCAAGCTCCGTTCGCGTCGAAGCAATAAGCTTTCTCAACATGCTTGTAAACGGCCTCCGGAGCTTTCACGTCCGGGAAATTTTTCAGTTCAATACGTGCGCCCGGCATCAGCGTCACGGCATTTTCCGCGCAAAGAAAGCTTGCGGGAACTGCCAAAGCCGCAATTGCCCCAAAAAGGATTTTCCATGAAATATTCATATAATCAAAAATCAAACGTTATTGTTTCTTAATAATGACAGCGTTCTTGGAGAACTTCTCGTAGCCGCGCAAGGCGTCGCGCACATCTTTCCAATCTTCCGCTTCGTAAACGCGCTTTTTCATGCGGAGCGTCTGCGTGTAAGCCAAGCGGCGCGCGCCAACATTGAGCTTGCCCTCAAAATCCGCGGCAGCCCCCGCCATTTTTTCTTCCCTCGCCTGCGAAACCGCATTAAACGGCAATTCGATTTGCTCCGAAAATTCGGCCGTACGCGAACAGGAATCCTTAAATCCGTAGCGGCGTTCGTCCGGTTTTGTCGTTATTCTCTCATAACGTCTTCCCTGCGGGAAAACATTTTTGAAAACCAGAGGTTCATAGACGAGAAGCCCGTCCGCACATGCGGCATAACGCGGAATTTTGAATTTCACCTTCAGCATCAACGGCATTTCAAGATAAGAACGCCAATCGTTTCCGAGTTCGATGCTCTCGATTTCCGCATTCGGTGCGATTGCATAGATTTCGCGTTCAATCTTCCGGGACCAATCCGCAACGTGGCCTTCGCAATAGGCACGGCGGATACGCGCATCCGTCTGTCCTTCCGCCTCAAGCGCATATTCCGCATGAAGGGTTCCGTCCTCGTCCAAGCGTCCCGTTACACGAACGCGCAAGTAGTGATCTTCGGCAGGTGCAATCGGCGTTTCGCACAAATCCGAACCTTCGGGAACACCCGGGAGATAATGCTGTTGCGACTCCGCAGACGACCAAAGTTCGCGGACAAACGGCACCCACGTCGGATCAAGCGGTTCCCACTTTCCGTCCACCTTAACAAGCGCAACACTGTGATTGAAGTGGTCGGCCGGAAGCGCCTCGATACGCGAACCCGCCATCGTCATCGCCGGGCAAGCCTCGAATCCCGCCATCCTCAACATGGAAATCAGAAGCGCAGCTTTGTCTTTGCAGACCCCGCAACGATCCGTAAAATTCATGTCCGTCGGATGCAGCGTGTAGCCTTCTCCCTTCCCCATGGAAATACCGGAATAGCGCATATTATCGGCAACCCAGTGTGTCAGGCGGGCAATTTTTTCACGATCGCTTTTAGCTCCCGCGATGATTTCATCCACCTTGCGCTGAGCACTCGGCGTCGGCAGGAAGCTTCCGAAATCTTCGTTTACGCGATGAAACCAAAGGGATTTCTCCCGCCAGGAAGGCGTCGTCGTCAGTTGTAGCTTAGGAGCCGCGTCGAAGAGATCGACCATGTTTTCTTCTTTTTCAAAAGGCAAAACCGCTTTTGCCGTAAAACGGTACTCCGTTTTCCCGTTATTGAGAAAACTCACTTCCGGAGCAACGTCACCGCGGTAAAACTTGTACTGAAGCGGTTTACGGATAGAAACAGAGTAAACCTTTTCGGCAACAGGAGCGTCCGTCGTCCAGAACGGAACGATGTCGTAAAATTCACCACGCATCGGCGGAATGAATTTCTCCTCGCTATTGTCGGCACTCCCCGCACCGCCATTTCCCGCAGCTCCGTCGAGCAAAGCATAGGTAAAACCTTTTTTATCGATTCCGTATTCGAGAACGTCGCCCTTCTCAAGGCGGCCGACTTCGAGCATAATCTGGCGGCCCCCCCAATAAATCGCACGCGCCGGAGCCGCATAATCACAGGACTTGGTGCAATCCAGCTCCCGGACACTTCCGTCTGCACGAATAACACGCGCAAAAGCGAATTCTGCAAAGGCTGTCAGCGGATCGTAGTCGAATTTGATGACACGATTAGCCATTGCCCCTTTTTCGCTATTAATTTTCACCTTCCTGAAAATGCGAAAAATTCCGCTTCCGTTGTCGGCAACATCCACATGCGTTTTATCTGAGAGAATGACATAATCCGCCTTCTCCGCGTGGGTTTCAAAATCCGTTCCCGCAAAAGCGGAAACGCCGCAAAGCCCTATGGCCCAAAGCAATTTTTGAATCATGCAGTGAGTCTAACGCCCCTAGGCGAAAGGCGCGATTTTATTTTTGTCGAACGCCCCGATTTCGCATCAATGTGACGAAACACTCAGCTCAAAACGCATCGCCTCCCAATCAATCGAGCGAATCAGCTCGGGGATATTCGTATAGATTCGGCGATGATGGCCAAAAGGCTCATAAAACATCTCATCGAGAGCCGACTCGACACTCCAATTCTCAAAAACAATGCGATAGGCCGCACAAACCGCTCCCGTACGATCACTCCCATGCCAGCAATGAACCAAGACTGGGCCTTCGGCATCGCGAATCATTTTTAGCGATTCACGCAGATCGTCCTCCGTGATACTCCCCGCATTCATGCGACGACGTAGCAAGTTCAGGTCCGTTCCCTCTGATTCATCCTCATCGGAATGATAATTCCGCAAATTGAGCACGTTCGTAACACCCATCGTTTGAAGAGAACGAAATCCCTCTCTGCTCGGTTGAGCCGATCGGTAAAGCTTGTCCGAAACCTTATAAAAATTTTCCAATCCCTCTGCATTCAGCGGAACCGACTTCAAGTCCGCTTCCGCCAGTTCCTCCACAGGCAAGTTCCCCGAAGTGCAGGAAGGCAAGACAGATATCAGCACACAAAAGCACCCGAGAAAGAGGATTCTCCGCCCAAAGCAACAATTCTTAAACATAAAACAAAAGTATAAATCCTCAACAACACACTCAACTGTTTTTCCTGCTTTTCTTGGTGCTTTTTACGAGGATTTTTTCAGGTTTTTTCAAACGAGTGAAGCCCGTTTAAGTGTTTGACTTAAACGGGCTTCATATAGACTGGCGACGACCTACTCTCACACAGCAGCGTGGCTGCACTACCATTGGCGGCTGAGGGCTTAACGAGCGTGTTC
>JAFYWY010000002.1 GCA_017546455.1 Opitutales bacterium | reverse complement strand
GCGAGCAGGGGACGTCCGTGAGCGGCGCCGACGATGCTTTCCGGCATGAGAGGCGAGTCCTGATTCGGCGTCGTGACGATCGCGAGTTTGCCGTTGTCTTTGAGAACGAGCCAGGTCCATCCGGAGCCGAAAAGGCCGGTTGCCGCAGCCGTGAAGGCATCGCGAAACGCTTGGAAGGAGCCGAATTGCGCATCGATGGCTTTGGCCAATTCGCCGACGGCTTGGTTGTTTTCGCGGGGTGCGGAGAGGCATTTCCAAAAGAAGGCGTGGTTGAAGTGTCCGCCGCCGAAATTGCGAACGGCATTGAAAATCGCGGGCGGAACTTTGTCGATTTCCATCAGAAGTTTGCCGGGGCAGCGCGGGGGCGTAAATTCCGGGTGCTTTTCGAGCGCAGCGTTCAGGTTTTTCGTGTAGGTCGCGTGGTGCTTCCCGTAGTGAATCGAGAGCGTTTCCGCGTCCATGGCAGGCTCGAGCGCATTAACGTCGTAGGGCAGTGGTGTTTGGATGTATGACATGATTTTTGATTTCCTTATTTATGATTAACTTAAAAGCGTTTTTTTCTGTGGGAACTGTCTGTTTAATTTTCTATAATTTATAATAGTTACAAAAACACAGTCAATACATTTTATAAAAAGCCTCTAAAAAAGGAGCATTCCCGCGGGAACGCTCCTTAAATTTCCGGATTTTAATTTTTCGGAAAACTATTTCTTTTCGGCGACGATTTGTCGGATGCACTCGAGTAGGGCATCGACATCGGATTCGTCGTTGTAAATCCCGAAGCTGACGCGCACCATGCCGGGAAGAACGAAATCGCTTCGGCGCATGCATTCATTTTTTTATGCGCAATATTTTAAGTCAGACAATGATTTTTCAAGTGAAGTAATATGTGGACAAATCTCGCCCTGTTTAAAAATTCACATCGTTGATAGAATTGCTTCTATGATTCACTACTTTGCTTACGGCTCCAATATGAACCCGACCCGAATGCAAGAGCGTTGCCCGGGCGCAGTTGCTCTCGGTAAGGCGCTTCTTCGAAACTACCGATTGGCGGAACGCTTATACGCGGACATTGATTTTGAAAAGGGCGCGGAAACGGGAGGCGTTCTCTATTCCGTCTCGACGGAACATCTTCAAAATCTGGATTACTACGAAGGCTGTCCGGATGTTTACAAGCGTATCTTAGTTGATGTCGAATGTGACGGACAGATTTACCAGGCAATCGCTTACGAACAAACACTAGAAACAAAAACCCGGCGAACCGGAAAGCTTTACGACAAAACCTACCAAAAAATTTGTTCCGACGGAGCCGATTATTACGGCGTCAAAAACGGATTTTCGACGGTTAAGTTTATCGTTTACGGAACACTGATGTCGGGAGAACGGAATCACCGATTCTGCCGAAACGCTATTCGCATTACGCCGTGCACAATCACGGGAACGCTATACGACACCGGCTACGGATTTCCCGCTTTTTCACCCTACGGAACGAACACCGTAAAAGCCGAACTTATCGAGCTTCCGCTTCGCGATTGGAATGCCGTGGATGCCCTTGAAGGCTATCCGGATTTCTATAATCGAAGCGTACTTTCCGCAAAACTGCCGGATGGTGCCGAAGCTCTCGGTTGGGTTTATATCATGAACTCGCTTCCCGAATCTTCTTCCGTCATTAAAGGCGGAGACTGGAAAAACAGGCGGAAGTAAGCTAAAATCCTCTGCAGTTGCTTTCGCGGAGGAAGCGGTTGTAAAATACATCAAAAAAGCACACACAGAAAGGAATAAAATGTCGATAAAGCACGGAGAGGAAACAACAATTAAAGAACTATTAGAAGGATTTGATAACGACAGTGTCAAATGGGCCAAAACGCTTTACAAAAATAATTGTGTGAATTGGCGTGGAAAACCAACCGACTCCGAAAGACCTTATTCCGAGGTCATAGCAGAGAAACTTTTAGAAAGTTGCTATTTGGCGGCACTAAAAAATATTGAAGTCGTAAAGAGATCAGAACCTTACGCCTTAAAACATGAATACAAGATTAATCCGGACTCAAATCGTAAAGAAGAGAAATTTGCGATTAGGCTGGCTAAAGCGCACAACGAACCCGAAAATTCTGACATAAAAGTAGAATGTGATTTCTGTGTCATGGGTTATCAAATCCCGCTTAAGGGGGGGCAAAGTGATAGAGGAGTCGGGAAAATTGATTTAGTTGCAACAGCAAAAGATTCATCAAAAAAGGAAGTCTATTTGCTGGAGCTTAAAAAAGATAGCTCCACTGAAACTCTTTTGCGGTGTATTTTGGAAATATATACTTATTGGTGTCAGTTGGATCATGAAAAATTTATTAAGAACTTTGTTAAAAAGTTAGAAACCAATCAAGGGCTTACCATTATACCGGCGATTCTCATTTTTAAGGGTAGCCTCCCTCACAACGAGTATGAAGAGCTTAACGAGGGAAATAGACCGAACCTGGCAAAACTAATTGGAGCGCTAGAAAAAAATATGCGTGAAAGACAGCCCGAATATTCAAACCCGAGGTTCAAATTTTTTGAAATTAGTAAAGTCGGTGAAACCTATGAAATAAATGAGTGTACCCGAAAATGGTGATCACCATCCATAGAGGCACGCATCAAATTGGCGGGATTGCGACAGAGATTCGAAGCGGAAATACCCGAATTATAATTGATATGGGCAACGAGCTTTCGCTCGATCCGAATTTTGTTCCCGCCGATTTGAACATCCCCGGCGTAACCGACGGGAACGGTGCTTGCAATGCGGTGTTTTTCACGCATTATCATGGCGATCACGTCGGACAAATGATACGTATTCGTGACGACGTTCCGCTTTATGCGGGAGCGCTGGCAAAAGATGTCATGCTCGAAGTCGCAAAAAAACGGAATGATGATGCTCTTCTCGAAAAATTTCAAAAAATTCAAACCTTTAAGGACGGGAAAGAAATCCAAATCGGCGATATCCGAATCATGCCTTATTCCATCGATCATTCTGCGTGCGACAGCTACACGTTTTTAATCGAAGCAAACGGAAAACGCCTGCTTTACACCGGCGATTTTCGTACGCACGGGTTTCGCGGGAAGGCACTTCCCAAAATCTGGCGCAAAGTCGGGAGAGTTGATGCGCTCGTAACGGAAGGCACAACGCTTTCTCGTTCGAATGCCGTTCCCGCGATGAGCGAGCGGGACCTTCAACAAAAAGTGAGGCAGTACCTCCGAGACTACAAATACGTTTTCGTTCTTTGTGCATCTACGAATTTGGAACGCATTTGCGCTTTGTCGAAAGCAGTGCCGCGCGGAAAATATTTTCTCTGCGATGCATACCAGAAACGCTTGCTTGATTTATTGACGCATCACTGGAGCGAATATTCCGAACTTTATCGAAATCTCAAAGTCGTAGAATACGGCGATAATATTCAGAAAAAAATAGAAGCTCGCGGCGGCTTAATGGTCGTACGAGCCAACCGAAAATTTGAAGAAATCATCAAAAAATTCGATTCGGGAAAAAGCATTATCCTGTATTCGATGTGGAGCGGCTACCTTACGAAACCGGAAAGCAAAATACCCGAATTTTTGAAACTTACCGGGCAATGGGAAAAATTGCATACAAGCGGGCACGCGTCGCATGAGGCAATAAAAGAACTTATCGAAATCACAAAACCTGACGTCGTAATTCCGATGCACAGTGAAAAACCGGAAGTGCTGAAAGAGCTTTGCCCGGATACAAAAATCCTGCTTCCGGATGACGGCGAAGAAGTTTCCCTGTAAAAAATCCCTTGCGAAAACTGCAAGGGATTTTTGTTTGTTGTTCGGAAAATACGCTTTGTTTCGCCGAAGCTTATATTTTTTGAACTGTGAGATTGGCCATTTCGGCGGCGGCGACGGCGGCGAGCGGCGTGGAAAGGTAGCGTTCCGTGGCGCTGGCTGCGACGGTGACGATGTTTTTCCCTGCGAATTCGGGACGTTGTGCGAGGCGGAGTGCCGTCCAGACATTGGCGCCGGTGGAAATGCCGCAAGGCAGGCCTTCCTCGCGTGCGAGGGCGCGGGCGGTCGCGAGAGCATCTTCCGTTTTGACGGGGACGATTTCGTCGATGAGCGAGCGGTCGAGATTTTTAGGAACGAAGCCGCCGCCGATGCCTTGAATGCCGTGGATGCCGGGTTCGTTACCGGAGAGAACGGCGCTTTCCGCCGGTTCCACTGCAATGCCGCGTACTTGCGGAAGCTTTTCTTTGAGGAAGCGCATGGTGCCCGAGAACGTACCGCCCGTGCCGACGCCGGCGACAAAGGCATCGATTTGCCCGTCGAGCGCTTCGTAAATTTCCGGGCCCGTCCCTGCGTAGTGCGCCGCGGGGTTGGCGGGATTTTCAAATTGGCGGGGACCGAAGGCATTCGGGAGTTCCCGCAGTTGTTTTTCTGCGTAATCAATAGCGCCTTTCATGCCGAGATGGCGCGGCGTGATAACGACTTCGGCGCCGAGCATGCGCAATAGCGTGCGGCGTTCAAGCGACATCGATTCCGGCATGACGAGCATGCACCGGTAACCCTTGGCCGCTGCCAACGCCGCCAACGCAATTCCCGTATTGCCGCTCGTCGGCTCAATAATGACGGCGCCGGGCTTGAGCGTTCCCGCTGCTTCCGCCGCCTCGATCATGGCCTTGGCGACGCGGTCTTTGACGGAGAAAAGCGGATTGCGGAATTCGCATTTAACGAAAATTTCTGCCGGGCAATCCGGCGCGATGCGATTCAGACGGACGAGCGGAGTGCGTCCGATAGTTTGAAGAAAAGAAGGTTGCACTTTTTCCATAATTTAAACTCTGCTCCAATGATGATGCTTTAATTATTGCAGAGTCAAGCCTTGCGATGCGGGGTATTTTACCGATTCCGAACCTCGAATTCAGAATTGCGTATCCCGGCCGTCGTTCCTTCCTTTTGATGAACTTTTTTATCGCACGGGGCCGCGTTCCCGCATAGATTTTCGGGACTATGGCAAAGAAAACGACGAAACAGGTAAAAGAAAAACCGTTTGAAATCCCGGCGTTTCTGCGGGAATTGCTCGAAGCAAAAGCTCCTACCGGACACGAATTCGAAGCACAGGCGGTTTGCGATAAGTACATGAAAACCGTCGCCGACGATTACCGTAAGGATGTCCTCGGCAATCGCATCGCGACGCTCAACCCGAAGGCGAAGACTTCCGTCATGTTCGCCGGACATATCGACGAACTCGGACTTCAGATTTCCTATGTCGATGACAAGGGCTTCCTCTATTTCAATCTGCTTGGCGGGCACGATTTGATTATCCCGAGCGGCCGCCGCGTTTTGATTATGACGAAAAACGGCATCGTGCTCGGCGTGACCGGCAAGCGCGCGGTTCACCTGATGAGCCCGGCCGATCGCACGAAGGTCCCCGAAGTCCACGAAATGTGGATCGACATCGGTGCGACCTCCCGCGAAGAAGCTCTGAAGCGCGTGTCCATCGGCGATCCCGCGGTTTACGACGAAACGGTCGAAATTCTGAACGGCTCCGTCGCCGTTGCGCGTGCGTTTGACGACCGTGCCGGCTGCTATATCGCCATGGAAGCCGCCCGCCGCCTGGCGAAGGAAAAGAAACTCGCCGTGCGCGTTGATGCCGTGGCGACGACTCAGGAAGAAATCGGTACGCGCGGCGCGCAAACGGCGGCCCAGGGCCTGAACCCGACGGTCGGCATTGCGATTGACGTGACGCACTCCACGGACCACCCGGACGCGGATAACCGCAAGTTCGGCCGCGTGACGCTTTCCGGCGGCCCCGTTATCTGCCGCGGACCGAATATCAATCCGCTTGTCTTCGATAAGCTGGTTGCTGCGGCGGAAAAGCTCGGCATCCCGTATCAGCTCGAAGCCGAATCCCGCCCGACGGGAACGGACGCCCGCGTAATCCAGATGGCTAACGGCGGCGTGGCTGCCGGCCTGATCTCCGTGCCGCTGCGCTATATGCACACGCCGGGCGAAGTCGTCGATATCGCAGTCGTCGAGCAATGCGTGCAACTGCTCGTCGAATTCACGAAGTCCGTCGCAGACGGCGAATCCTTCGCCTGGTAATTCCGGCGAAACAAAAAAGAAGCAGGGGCAATCCTGCTTCTTTTTTTTGTCTTCGGTTCGGACATAAAAAACGTTCCCGCGAAAGCTCACGGGAACGTTTTTTGTAATCGGAAACGAATTACTCCTTGATGGAGATCGCCCATTCAACGTTGTTCTGTTCAACGGAGAGCGGGTTGAGTTTCCAGATGTCGTTGGCGTATTCCGAAATGGTACGGTCGGAAGAGAACTTGCCGACGCGTGCGGTGTTGAGGATCGCCATCTTCGCCCACTTGGCCTTGTCTTGGAAGGCTTTGCCGACGCGTTCCTGACATTCGACGTAGGAGCGGTAGTCTGCGAGGACGAGGAACGGATCGCCGCCGTCGAGGAGGCTGCGGACGACCGGAGCGAGGGAGCCCGGCTGATTCGGCGTGAAGTAGTCGCCGGAGAGCCAGCCGAGAACGGCCTTGAGCTCTTCGTCGCGGTTGTAGTATTCCCACGGGTTGTAGCCGCGCTGACGGAGTTCCTTCACTTCATCGACGGTGAGACCGAAGATAAAGATGTTGTCGTCGCCGACTTCTTCGCCGATTTCGACGTTTGCGCCGTCGAGCGTACCGATGGTGAGTGCACCGTTGAGAGCGAGCTTCATGTTGCCCGTTCCGGAAGCTTCCTTACCGGCGGTGGAAATTTGTTCCGAGAGGTCTGCTGCCGGAATGATCTTTTCTGCGAGGGAGACGCGGTAGTCCGGAAGGAAGGCCACCTTGATCTTGCCGTTCACGCGCGGGTCGTTGTTGATCTTTTCGCCGACCGCGTTGATGGCGTGGATGATGTGCTTGGCCATGTCGTAGCCCGGAGCCGCCTTGGCACCGAAAACGAAGACGCGCGGCGTCATTTCGAATTTCGGGTCGTTGAGGAGGCGATAGTAGAGCGTCAGGATGTGCAGGAGGTTCAGGTGCTGGCGCTTGTACTCGTGCAGACGCTTGATTTGGACGTCGAAGAGCGCATCCGGGGAAACTTCGACATTGCAGAGCTTCTTGATGATGCGTGCGAGCTCGACTTTGTTTTCGCGCTTGATGTCCATGTAGCGCTGCTGGAAGGCAACGTCATCGGCGTATTTTTCAAGGCCGCGGAGCAGGTCGAGATCCTTCGGCCAGTCGCCGGAGATCTTTTCGTTGATCAGCGAGGAAAGCCCCTTGTTGCAGGAGAGCAACCAACGACGCGGCGTGATGCCGTTCGTCTTGTTGTTGAAGCGTTCCGGGTACATTTCGTAGAAGTCGTGGAAGAGCGTCTGCTTGAGCAATTCCGTGTGGAGCGCGGCGACACCGTTCGTCGAGTGGCTCGTGATAACGGCGAGGTACGCCATGCGGACCTGCTTGACCGAACCTTCTTCGATGATGGAGAGTTCGCGCTTCTTGAGCTCGTCGCCCGGCCACTTTTTGTCGACTTCGAGGAGGAAGCGGCGGTTGATTTCGTAAATGATCTGGAGGTGACGCGGGAGGACCTTTTCGAACAGCGGTACGCTCCACTTTTCGAGCGCTTCCGGAAGCAGGGTGTGGTTCGTGTAGGCAAAGACCTTCGTAACCGTATCCCAAGCCTTGTCCCAGGAGAAGCCTTCGACGTCCATGAGGAGGCGCATCAATTCCGGAATAGCAATCGTCGGGTGCGTGTCGTTGAGCTGGATGGCAGCCTTTTCGACGAGCGTGTCGAGCGTGCCGTTTTCCTTCTTGTGACGGCGGATGATGTCCTGGAGCGAGCAGGAAACGAAGAAGATCTGCTGGACGAGGCGGAGCTGGCGGCCGACGGCGGTCTTGTCGTTCGGGTAGAGCACCTTCGAGACGGTTTCGCTGTTGGCTTTTTCGCGGATAGCTTCGATGTAGCCGCCTTCGTTGAACTTGTGGAAGTCGAATTCGCGGGTTGCCTTGGCTTCCCAGAGGCGGAGGAAGTTAATCGTCTTCGCCTTGTAGCCGACGATCGGAATATCCCACGGAACACCGATGATCGGGGTTGTGTTCACCCAGCGCGGCTTGAGGTGGCCGTTTTCGTCGTAAGAGAGTTCGACATGGCCGTAAAGCGGAACTTCGACGCGTCGGGTTGCGCGCTGGACGTGCCACGGGTTGCCGGAGAAAAGCCAGTTGTCGGCGTTTTCAACCTGATAGCCGTTCGAGAACGTCTGGCGGAAGAGACCGAATTCGTAGTGAATCCCGTAACCGATTGCCGGGAGGTCGAGCGTAGCGAGGGAGTCCAGGAAGCAGGCAGCGAGACGGCCGAGACCGCCGTTACCGAGGCCCATATCCTTTTCTTCTTCGAGAACGGATTCCGGATCGACGCCGAGTTCCTTCAAAGCGGCTTGAGCCGTTTCGAGCAGACCTGCGCTGGAAAGATTGTTGCGGAGCAGGCGGCCCATCAGGTATTCGACGGAAAGGTAGTAACAACGACGCGTCTTTTCGTTGACGTGCACCGACTGCGTATTGATGAAGCGGTGGTGAATCAGGTCGCGGACGGCGCAGCTCGTCGCGAAAAGCCAGTCATGCGTCGTCGCCGTGTTTTTGTTGCAGGCGAGCGTGCAACGCAGGTGGTAGAGGATCCACTGCTTGAACGAATCGACTTCCGACTGGGTCGGCGTCGCGATAACTTCCGTTTGGGCGGGAGCTTCGACGGCTTCAATTTTTACCTTGGAGACCGTTTTTTTTGTTTTAGATGCTTTTGCCATTATGTGTTTTGTTTTCTGTGTAAAAATTAAGAGGTCAAGGCTATCAGAATTTATTTTCAATGAAAAGCGAAATTTCCTCCGCAGTTCGGTAGGCGGATAGCTAAGAGGAAGTAATTTTCGCAGAGCGCGAATTCGGGCGGGTTGCGGTTCCCGTTTCCGGGCGAAAGGTATATAAAAAACATTCCCGCAGAAAAGATTCTGCGGGAATGTTTCCTTTTTGAAATTCAGTTAATAAAACTTATGCGATAGCGGCTTTTGCTTTTTCGACGATCGCGGCGAAAGCAGCGGCGTCGTGAATCGCGAGTTCGCTGAGGTTTTTGCGGTCGATGATGATTTCCGCTTTCTTCAGACCGGCAACCAGGCGGCTGTAGGTGATGCCGAGAGGACGGCAAGCCGCGTTGATGCGGACGATCCAGAGCTGGCGGAAGTCCTGCTTCTTGTGGCGGCGGTGCACGTAGGCATATTTCTGCGCGCGATTGACCGCATCGTTAGCGTGCGTGTAGGCACGGGATTTCAACCCGAAGTAGCCTTTCGCCTGTTTCAGGACGCGTTTGCGGCGTGCGCGGGTTGCGGGAGAGTTTGTTACACGTGACATGTTTTTACTTCTACTTTTTTAAGACCGCCGGGTCGTCATTTTGAGTTCACCCGGCAAGTGCAGTTATTGTTTGGGCTCTTAATTTCCTTTGGTAGGGATTAAGCAAACGGCATTGCAGACTTAAACGTCTTTTCGAAGCCTTCATCGACTCGCTTGTCAGCTCCGGAGCGACGACGTGCTTTCGTGCTCTTGTTGCGGAGGAGGTGGCGAGTGTTGGGCGAACGACGCATGAGTTTGCCGCTGCCGGTCACTTTGAACCGTTTTGCGATGGATTTCTTAGTTTTTTGCATAAGAAGCCTCCTATGAAAACGTTTTCGCTCGTGCTTGTAAAGCGGTTTTTGACACTTTGAGCGTTTTTCTTGCGCTAAAATCAGGCGTGTCGGAAGCATGCGGGCGGCGATGCTGCGGAATCCGCCTTTAAGACTCAAATTCCCGGCGGGAAGAGCCTATAGGAAAGAGAATTCGCTCTGCGGCGGTGCGGCGCTTTCCGGCGGAAAGAGATCTTCGAGGCCGGCGATTTGCTGCGGGGAGTTGGCTGCGAGATTACGCAAAAACTTCATGCGGTGCAGCGGTGTAATGCCGTGGGCGCGGATGGCGGCGATATGCGTCGGCGTGCCGTAGCCCTTGTGTTCGGAGAAATTATACTGCGGAAATTCCTTGTCGAAATCGCACATCAGGCGGTCGCGCGTGACCTTGGCGACGATCGAGGCGAGGGCGATGGCGAGACTGGTGGCGTCGCCTTTGACAATGGCCTCGTGGCGCCAGGCGAAGGGGACGAGCGGACGTCCGTCCACGAGCATCGGAGGGAAGGAAATGCCTTTATCGAAGAGCGGGGCATCGTCGGCTCCGGCCGTGGCGAAGGGACAGGGTGTGCCCTCCGGGGCGGCGGCGTTGAATTTTTCGAGGACTCCGGCGACGGCGCGTTGCATGGCCAGGCGTGAGGCTCCGAGAATATTCAGCGTGTCGATTTCGCGTACGCTGGCCGTTCCCGCGGAGAAAATCAGGTTACCGCTTCGTTCCCAGTGCTCGATTAGGGCGAAGACTTCCTCGCGTGTTTCCTGGGAAAGCTGTTTGGAGTCGTTGATGAATCCGGCACGGCGTACCGGGGTCGAAACTTCGTAGAATTTGCGTTGCACCCAAACGGCGCCCGCAACGACGGGGCCGGCGAAGCAGCCGCGACCGGCTTCATCGACGCCGACAATTCCCGGCGCGTTCCCGAGCCGTTTTTTGTCGTATCTGATGAGCGAGTGTGAAGCCATTTTTCTCGGAGAGACTAACGCGAAAGCGATGAAGATTAAAGAACGAAACGAGAGACGGCGGGTTTAAAACGTCGGAATAAAAGAAAAATTTTGGATTTTGCGCCGCTGTTTTTTATAATCCGAAAAAATTATGGAACAGAACGAACTCAACGAACTTCAGCAAAACATTCGTGCGGCCTCGGCATTCGTCAGCCGATTGAGAATTGAAATCGGGCGCGTTATCGCCGGTCAGGACACCCTGGTGACGCGAATGATTATGGGCCTGCTCACGAACGGGCATTTGCTCGTGGAGGGCTTGCCGGGCTTGGCCAAGACGCTGGCTATCAAGACGCTTTCGCAGGCGATCGGCGCTTCGTTCTCCCGCGTGCAGTTTACGCCGGACCTGCTTCCCGCCGACGTGATGGGTACGACCATTTACAACGCCGCCAAGAGTGAGTTTTCCGTGCGCCTCGGGCCGATTTTCGCCAATATCGTGCTTGCCGACGAAATTAACCGCGCTCCCGCGAAAGTTCAGGCGGCCTTGCTTGAAGCCATGCAGGAAAAGCAGGTGACCATCGGCGGCGAAACGCACAAACTGCCGCACCCCTTCCTCGTCATGGCGACGCAAAATCCGATCGAGCAGGAGGGCACGTACCCGCTTCCCGAAGCTCAAATCGACCGCTTCCTCTTTAAAGTAAAAATCGATTATCCGTCGCGCTCCGAAGAACGCCTCGTCGTCGAACGCATGGCGCACCCGGAAAACAATTTGGCGGTTTCGCAAGTATGCACACTCGACGAAATCCTCGAAGCGCGCAAATGGCTCGACAGGATTTACATGGACGAAAAAATCCTGGATTACATCCTCGACCTCGTTATCGCGACGCGCCCGGGCAAGCGCGACGGTCTTTCGGGCCGCCAAAGCGAAGTGGATCTTTCCCGCATCCGTGATTGGGTTGCCGTCGGTGCCTCTCCGCGCGCGCCGATTGCTTTGGCACTCGCCGCCCGCGCTCACGCCTTTCTGGACGGACGTGCCTACGTCGTTCCGCAGGACGTCAAGGCCGTCGCCGTCGATATTCTCGCCCACCGCGTGGCGCCTTCCTATGAGGCCGAGGCGGAAAATATTTCGTCGCACGATATCGTGAATTTCATCCTGGAAAATCTGAAGACCCCGTAACGCTACCCGTCTCCCGCAAAATCATTCGGATATCTATCTATGGACGTCGGAGAACTGATTTCGGAGGTGCGCCGTTTGGAAATTCGGACGCGCCGTGCCGTGGACAATATGGTCGGCGGCGCTTACCGTTCCCGCTTCAAAGGGCGAGGAATCGAGTTCGAGGAAGTGCGCGAGTACGAACTCGGCGACGATGTGCGCGATATTGATTGGAACGTTTCCGCGCGCATGGGGGCGCCGTTTGTTAAAAAATACGTCGAAGAACGCGAGCTTCACGTTTTGCTTGCGATTGACGTTTCGGCTTCCGGGCTTTTCGGCTCGGGGGAAAAAACGAAGATTCGGACGCAGGCGGAAATTGCCGCATTGCTCGCTCTGAGTGCCGTGCGCAGCCGCGACAAGGTCGGCATGCTGATGTTTTCCGACCGCGTCGAAAAGCATTTGCCGATGCGAAGCGGGAAAGCCCATGTCCTGCGCATGATACGCGAACTCGTCGCGACCGAGCCGCAGGGGCGAAAGACCGATATCGCGGGTGCGTTGACGCAGATGCATCGCCTACTGAAGAAGCGCACCGTGATTTTTGTCATTTCCGATTTTCTGGAAGCGCGGGAACAGTGGACACGGTCGCTCGGGATGCTGGCGCGCCGCCATGACGTTGTTTTAATCAATGTCAACGACCCCGTGGAAAAGAAGTGGCCGCTCGCGGGGAACTGGAATATCGTTGACGCCGAAACCCTTTCCGAAGGCAGCTTCCGCGCGGACAATGCTTTTCGCAGTCTTTACGCGGAAATGGCTGCGCAGGAGCACGCGGCTCTGGAAAAGGAAGCCGCCCGAGCCAAGGCGGGCTGGATTTCGCTGACCTGCGGCGAAGATGTTGTTCTCCCGCTCATCCGCTACTTTGAGCGATGACGAAAAAAGCGTTCCCGAGCGGGAACGCTTTTTGTATTCGGCAATGCTGAGGCTTAGCGCTTTTTGTGTTCTTTTTGCCATTCCTTCATTTGTTCGGGAAGGGCATTGAGTGCTTTCATCGATTTTTCTCCGCTGCCGGAGATCTCGGCGAACAGGGTTCCGTCGGGCGCATAGACGACGAAGTGCGGGATGCCGCCGGCGGCTTTTGTCGTGCAACGCTTGCCGAAGGGAATCGCAAGCCACTTCATCTTGTTTTTCTTGGCGTAGGCAATCATGGCGTCTTCCGTCCGGTCGGCGGACTTAAAGATGATTTCCATCTGCTTTTGATTCTTCTTGTAAAATTTTACCAATTCCGGCGTGAAGACGCGGCAGGGACCGCACCAGCTCGCGGAATTATAAACGGCAACGAACTTGCCCTTGAGCGTTTTGACGGCGTCGGGCTTGGCTTTGTCCGCTTTTTCGCCGGCTTTGATCAGGCCGTCCGGAAACACATTTTTCCAGTCGTGCTCTTCGGCTTTGGCGGGCTTATCGCTTTTCTCCGCGGCAGGTGCCGTAGGTTTTTCCTGCGCGTAGGCGGAAGCGGGGAGCAGGGCTCCGGATAAAAGGGCAAATGAAAGCAGTGAGACAATCTTTTTGAGCATGTCAAAATTTTCCTCCCGAGTTGTTTTTGTCGCAAGATAAAAATTGATTTCCCGACGCGAACATCAAAGAATTCCGGAAGATGTCGGACGGTGTTTTTACCAGCGGCGAAAAGCCTTTTAAGCTCTCATCGGAATTTAAACCGACGGGCGATCAGCCGCAGGCGATTGACCTCATCGCACGCAGTGTCGAGCAGGGAAATAAATATCAGACGTTGCTCGGCGTCACCGGATCCGGAAAAACCTTTTCGATGGCCAATATCATCGAGCGCGTGCAACGCCCGACGCTGATTATTTCGCACAACAAGACGCTCGCCGCGCAGCTCTATTCCGAGTTCAAGCATTTCTTCCCCGACAACGCGGTCGAATATTTCATCAGCTATTACGATTACTACCAGCCGGAGGCCTACGTCCCCGCGACGGATACTTACATTGAAAAAGATTCCGCCATTAACGACGATATCGAGCGCCTGCGCATCGCGGCGAGTTCGGCGCTGCTTTCCCGCCGCGACGTCATCGTCATTGCTTCCGTTTCCTGCATTTACGGCTTGGGTTCGCCGCAGGATTTCCGCGAGATGATGATTCCGATGCGCGTCGGTATGCGTTTGCGGCGCGACGAATTGCTCGAGCGCCTCGTTGCCAATGTGTATCAGCGCAACGATGTCGAATTGGAACGTTGCTCGTTCCGCGTGCGCGGCGACACTGTCGATGTGTTTCCCGCGTACATGGAGACGGCGATCCGCATCACGTTTTTTGACGACGAAGTTGAAAGCATCCGCGAGCTTGATCCGCTGACCGGGCGTGCGGGCGCACGGCTTGAACGTTTCGATTTGTATCCGGCGAGCCAATATATTACGACTCGGGAACGCATCAATGCGGCGATTGTAAAAATCCAGGCCGAGCTCGATGAACAGGTTGCAAAATTCGAGCGTGCAGGCAAATTGCTCGAAGCTCAGCGCATTCGTATGCGTACGGAAAACGACATCGAGATGCTGCGCGAAACCGGGTTTTGCTTCGGCATTGAAAATTATTCCATGCACATCGGCGGTCGAACGCCGGAGCAGCGCCCGTGGTGCCTCTTGGACTTTTTTCCGAAAGATTTTCTCGTTTTTATCGACGAATCGCACGTCACGCTTCCGCAGATTCACGGTATGTCGCACGGCGACCGTTCCCGCAAAAACCGCCTCGTGGAATTCGGTTTCCGCCTGCCGAGCGCGGTGGAAAATCGTCCGCTCAAGCCGGCCGAATTCGACGACGTTGTCCCGCAGACAGTGTTTGTTTCCGCCACGCCTGCGCCGTTTGAATTGGAAAACTCCGCCGTCGTCGCCGAGCAGATTATCCGCCCGACGGGACTGCTGGATCCCGTGATGGAGGTGCGTCCGATTAAGGGGCAAATCGAAGACGTGATTCACGAATCGACGCTTGCGATTGAGCGCGGCGAACGCGTGCTCGTCACGACGCTGACCAAGCGCATGAGCGAAGACATCTGCGAATTCATGCGGGAACGCGGCATGCGAGCGGAATATTTGCATTCGGACATCGATGCGATCGAACGCGTGGAAATCCTGCGGCGCTTGCGTCAGGGCGCGTTTGACGTGCTTATCGGCGTCAATTTGCTGCGCGAAGGCTTGGATATTCCCGAAGCCGCGCTCGTCGCGATTCTCGACGCCGACAAAGAAGGTTTTCTGCGCAGCGAAACTTCGATTATCCAAACGGCGGGGCGCGCGGCGCGTCACGAAAACGGGCGCGTTATTCTCTATGCCGACGTGATGACGCAGTCGCTTGCGCGCGCCATTGCGATTTGTCAGCTACGTCGGGAGCGGCAGACGGCTTACAACGCCGAACACGGAATTACGCCGCGCGGGGTGCGTCGCGCCGTTCAGGCAAGCTTGCTCCCGCCGCCGGAAGAGGATGCGGGGACGTTGCTCATGGCGGCGGAAGGAACGAGTGACGAAGATGTCGCCGCCGTGCTTGCCGAGCTGGAAGAAGAAATGCTCGCCGCCGCCGACCGGCTCGAATTTGAAAAAGCCGCTCTCTTACGCGACCAAATCGCATTGCTCAAAAAGGGCTCTGCGGGAAGCTCCGCACCGGCGAAGTCCAAACCCTATTATCCGGCCGTCAAGGCCAAGGCTCGCCGCAGAAAATAGAAAGCCGAATCATGAAGCCGCAAACACGAATCGTCACCGTCTTTACCGTTTTATTGTTTGCGTTGCTTTTGCCGGGATGCTTCAGCCACGGAACCTTGGCGCGCATTACGGATACGAAAGGGGAGCCTTTCGCGGGAACACGGCTTGCGGTTTTGCATCTTACGGGGCAATTCGCGTCAGATACGGATATCGAATACTCGCTTCCCGCATGGCTTGTCGAGAAGATCTGGAATGTCGTTGATATTCCGATAAGTTTGTTTTGGGACGTGCTCTATCTGCCGTATGATGTTTATACAATCGATTACGGGCAGATTTTTTCGGATGACCCTTATTCCTGTGCCGGAGATGCGAAGTAAAAACTACGTGCCGTTTGGCGTTTTGACAATCTTGTCCGTCAGTGTGCTTTTGCACGGCGGATGTCTGTCGTTTGAAGCGCGTGCGCGTGTGCGCGAGCCGTTTTATAAGACACGAAGCATTTTCGGCTTTCTTGCGGATAATACAATTGATCTGGCGGCTGGGAATGTCTTCGATGAAACGCTCGTGCCCAATATTGTGGTTTCGTCGCTGATCTTGCCGTTCGGTTTGGCGGCGGACACGCTTTTGTTTCCCTACGATCTTTATCTTACATTCAGCGACGGAACAGTTCGCCGGGAAGTCCCGGAAGATTTTTTCCGGATGGATTAGATTGCTCGGTTTTTGCTTTGCGGAATCGGTCTGCGAAATTAGTTTTATTCCATGGAATTCTATGTTTCAGAGCCGTTCGGCGTGCGTTTTTCGGAAACGGACATGGCCGGTGTCGTGCACTTCTCGCAAATTCTGCGTTGGGCAGAGAATGCGGAAGGGGAGTTTTTCCGGAAACACGGCCTCTTTTTGGTGAGTGAAGAGGCGGGAATGCTTTCCGGCTGGCCGCGGGTGCGTGTGGAGGCGAGCTTTCTGGCGCCGTTGCGTTACGGCGATTGCGTGCGCGTGAAAATTCGTCCGCGCTCCCTTCCCGAGGAAGATTCCGTCGCACTTCATTGGATGTTTGAAGTCGTTTGTATGCGGGACGGCCGGGAGCTGCTTGCTGCCCGCGGCTCATGGACAAGCGTTTATGCAAGCATCAATCCGGTGAGCGGAGAACTGCGTTCCCGGGGAGAAATTCCGGCTGATTTAAAAAAAGTTTTAAAAACTTTTAAAATCGCTTGACTTTCATCACGAAAAAGGATTTAGTTAGTCTCATACAATTTCGATTGAGGTTGTATCCGACCTGGGGTGGTAGCTCAGCTGGTTAGAGCGCCTGCCTGTCACGCAGGAGGTCGCGGGTTCGAGCCCCGTCCATCCCGCCATTTAAAAAACCCGCAGCAATGCGGGTTTTTTGTTTTTCGGGAGATGGACGTCGTCGATAGGCGATGCGGGCAAGTTTTATGCTCGGGCGCGTACATTCGGAAGCTCATCGGATCTTAGACTGCTTCTTCCGGACACTTCTTATTTTTAGTAGATGTTGCGGCTTGGCTTGCACTGCGATGCCGGAGTGTCGGAGCTCTTGGCGTTTCGGTAATTTTTCTCGTGAAAGGCGCAGTTTTGTCTTTTCAATCGGAACGTTCTCGTCCATGCTTGTTCTTCCTTTTGCCGTTCGGGCGGGTGCCCGTTCCGGTGAAAAAGGAAGAACAATAACCATCAACCCTGCGTGAACTCGCGTTCCCGCAGATACAGAAAGAATAAATATGTCCTCCATCATGGAACAACTGCTCGCAGAAAGCGGCAGCCTCAACTCACTCATTCCGGGCTCGATCGTTAAGGGCACGGTTATCGAAATCCGCGACAACAGCGTTGTTGTCGATATCGGCGGAAAATCCGAAGGCGTCATTCCCGCAAACGAATTTGCGGATGTCAGCGAAATCCAAATCGGCGACGAAATCGAAGTCTATTTGGAAAAGGCGGAAGATCGCAGCGGCGCTCCCGTTATCTCCTACGACAAGGCGCAACAGAAGAAGAACTGGGAAACCATCGTTGCCGAATGCAAAGAAGGCTCGGTCATGCCGGGTCGCGTTAAGGCCAAGGTCAAGGGCGGTCTCATCGTCTCGATGGGTATCGACGCTTTCCTCCCGGCTTCGCAGATCGACGTTCAGCCGCCGAAGAATCTCGACCAGTACATCGGTCAGACCTACGACTTTAAGATTCTCAAGATCAACCTCGAACGAAAGAACCTCGTCATTTCGCGCCGCGAACTGATCGAAGAACAGCGCAACGAAAAGCGCCGCGCTCTCCTCGAAGAAGTCAAGCCGGGCGATATCCGCCGCGGCGTCGTCAAGAACATCACCGACTACGGTGCGTTCGTTGACCTCGACGGCCTCGACGGTCTTCTCCACATCACGGACATGAGCTGGGGCCGCATCTCGCACCCGAGCGAAGTCCTCAAGGTCGGCGAAGAAATCGACGTTATGATCATCGAAATCGACCGCGACCGCGAACGCGTTTCGCTCGGCCTCAAGCAGTGCACGAGCAACCCGTGGGATTCCATCGAAAAGAAGTACCCGGTCGGCGCGAAGGTTCACGGCAAGGTCGTCAACCTCGTTCAGTACGGCGCATTCGTCGAACTCGAACAGGGCGTTGAAGGTCTCGTTCACGTCACGGAACTCTCTTGGACGAAGCGCATCACGAAGCCGTCCGACGTTCTCAAGATCGGTCAGGAAGTTGACGCCGTCATTCTCGGCATCAACAAGGAAGAACAGAAGATCTCCCTCGGCATCCGCCAGCTCGAACAGAATCCGTGGGAAATGGTTCGCCACAACTACCCGGTCGGCGCTCGCGTTCACGGCAAGGTCCGCAATCTCACGACCTTCGGTGCGTTCGTCGAACTCGAAGAAGGCATCGACGGTATGGTCCACGTCTCCGACATGAGCTGGACGCGTCACATCAACCACCCGGGCGAAATGCTCAAGAAGGGTGACGAAGTCGAAGCCATCGTTCTCGACGTTGACGCTGACCAGCAGCGCATCGCCCTCGGCATCAAGCAGACGCAGGATGACCCGTGGGATGACATCGACCGCAAGTTCCACATCGGCGACATCGTCTCCGGTAAGGTCTCCAAGATCGCGAACTTCGGCGCCTTCATCGAACTTGCCGACGAAATCGACGGCCTTGTTCACATCTCGCAGATCAGCGAAGAACGCGTTGAAAAGATCAAGGACGTGCTCAAGCTCGGCCAGGACGTTTCGGCTCGCGTCATCAAGATTGACAAGGACGAACGCCGCATCGGTCTCTCGATCAAGGCTGCGAACTACGACCCGGCTCAGCTCCAGGCGGAAATCAATGCTTACGAACGCGTCCGCGGTCCGGTTTCGGAACGCAACAGCGCTCCGGCTTCGATGTCCACGAGCACCGGTTCTCAGGACTTCGCCAACCTCGGCGACATTCTCGACAATCTCTAAACCGAGTAATCGAGATCACAAAAAAAACAGGCGCTTCCGCAAGGGGCGTCTGTTTTTTGTCGTTTTTTAGGTCTCGGGTGTGGGCGCCGATGAGTTTCCGGCGCTCTCAACTTTCATCGTTACGGCAGCGCCTATAAGCTCTTCCCGCTATGAACGAGCAGGCATGGATGACAGATAACGAAGCGGCGGCGGCTCGCGTGCTTTTGGCGGGAACGGGCTTGAGTCTGACGGATGCGGCGCGCCTTACGCTCGAGCTCAAGGAGGCGGCGGGGCGGGGGCGCACGATTAATGCGTTAAGAAAAATCATCAAACTGGGCGAAGAAAGTTTGGCCCGTAGCCGTTTGAGTGTTTCCGTCGATAAGCTTTACCGGATTTTCTTGGAGAAAAAGGAGGGCTGGCGTTCCCGCACGGAGCGCGATTACAAGCAGGTGATGCGGCGCATCGGCGAGCAGTGTCCCGAGTTTTTGCGTTGCCGGGCGCGTGCCGTGACTCACGAGCAGGTGCAGGCGCTACTCGATTCCGTGTTCCCGACCGCCCAGCAACGCCGCAAGGGACGTGCGATTTTGCATTCCATTTTTAGCTATGCGGAGAAACGGCGTTGGGTGAATTTCAACCCCGTTACGGCAACGACAACGCCGCGGGTGCGCGAAAAGGAGATTGTTCCCTTAACGCTTGAGGAGGTCCGCCGGCTCTTGGCGGCGGCACGGCGCTGTGAGGCCGGGCTTTGCCTGATTCCGTTTGCGCTAATGCTCTTCGGCGGAATTCGTCCGCGGGAAATGGCGCGTCTGCGCTGGGGCGATATTGATTTGGAGGAAAATGTCGTCCGCATTTCGCCGTACAATTCGAAAACCGGCGGGGCGCGGCATGTGACGATTCACGAACCCTTGCGGGAATTGCTCCTCGAGCGGAAAGACAGGATTGAGGCTCCTGGCTCCGGACGGGAGCTGATTGCGCCGAGAAATTTCGATAAGCGTTGGTTGCGCGTGCGGCGTAACGCCGGATGGAATACCGGGGAAAACCCCTGGCAGCAGGATGTTCTACGTCACACTTTTGCGAGTTACCACGCGAAGTTTTTTAAGAATTTTCATTTGTTGCAGCAGGAAATGGGGCATGCGAGCGCGAATTTGTTGCGGACGCGGTATTTGTCGATGTCCGGGATTACGGCGGAGAGCGCGAGCCGCTTTTGGAACGCGGCGATCGTGATAAGGGATAACTGATAGCTGATAACGGATAGGTGTTTTTAGTTAATGGCGGATGGTTAATAGCGAATAGCGATATGCGAAGAATTCTGTTCACTGCTAACCGATAACCATTCACCGCCGAAGACCTCAAGGCAGTCGCGTCGCTTCGAATTTCCGTTGCGAAAATTGTCTTATCGTTGTCCAATAGGGCCATGGATAAGTCGATGGACGAAGATTGTATTTCCCCGGAAGCCGCCGCTCCCGCAGACAACGGCGTGCCGCGCTTAAGCGTGGTCGCGACACCGATCGGGAACCTTTCCGATTTGTCGCCGCGCGCACGTGCAACCTTGGAGGCGGCTGACTGCATCGCTTGTGAGGATACGCGAACGACGGGCAATCTGCTTCGGAAATTCGGCATCGAGCGCCCGCTCATCGCTTATCACGAGCACAACGAGCAGGCTTCCGCAGCAGGAATTGCTGCCAAGATCGAAAGCGGGGCCCGCGTGGCTTTGGTCTGTGATGCGGGAACGCCGACGCTCTCGGATCCCGGTTTCCGTGTGGTACGCGAGTGCCGTCGCCGCGGCTTGCCGGTCGAACCGATTCCCGGCCCCTGCGCACTGATTACCGCGCTCTCCGCCAGCGGCCTGCCGACGAATGCCTTCGCCTACCACGGATTTTTGCCTCCGAAGACAGCGGCGCGGCGTCGCTTTCTGGACGAAAACCGTGCATCGAAAATTACGCTTGCTGTTTACGAATCCTGTCACCGGATTCGTGCATTCGCGGAAGAAATTGCGGAGGTGCTCGGTAACGAGCGCGTGGTCTGCTTCGCCCGCGAACTGACCAAACTTCACGAAACCGTGCTTACGGGCACCATCGCAGACGTGTTGCCGAAGCTTGTCGGGCGCAATCTCAAGGGCGAATTCGTCGTCCTCATCGCTCCCGCCGATTTTGAACTTTAAACGCCTCGGCGATGTTGAAAAAAATCATCAGGCTGGCTGTGCTGCTTTTCTTTGTGGCGTGTATGGTCATTCTCTTTCCGATTTTCGAGCTGCTCTTGGATCTGTATTTTGACGTGAAAATCGATTGGGGATGGCGGGAAGAAGCCTGGGAAGAGACCGAACTGGTATGTTACGAAGATCGGATTTTTGGCGCAATGCCTTTCTTGAAGGGCAAGACAGATGGGCTGTTGGTGTACTCCCGGCGCGGAGGGCTGAATAATTGGAGGGGGACGACTTACTACGGAAAGATCAAACTGGAGGACGGAGCATTTTATTATTTCGGGAAACGTGGAGATTGTGACTTCCTCTTTTCCGAGTTTCGGAGATCTTTTTATGAGGAAGACAAGGAGGCACTTGTGCGACTGGGGTGCAGCGAGAATCCTATGCTTGGAGTGGAAGTTTCTGATTTTGCGTTTTATACGGATGCTTTAGAGCGTTTTGTCAAAACAGGATTCGATACCGGGGCTTCCGGGGACGCCTATGTTTATTTTCGTATCGATCCGCTTCTCCGCTTGCGATAGGGGAAAGGTTTAATTTTTTGCGCTTAAAGGCTGATTTATGGCTGATTTTTCCGGATTTACCGTTGCTGCGCCGCCGATTTGTGCGGAAGGACTGGCCGTTGCGCCGCTCGGCTGTCGGGAGCCGGTCCTTAAGGGCGTAGATTTGACAATTACCGAGAAATGCCGCGCAGCCTTGGTCGGCGCCAACGGAAGCGGGAAATCAACCCTGCTGCGGACTTTCGCCGGTTTGCTCTCGCCGCTTGCGGGGAGCGTACGCATTTTCGGGAATGCTCCGGAAACGAAAATCCCGGAGCTCTGTTATCTGGCTCAGCGTAGCCGCATCGATTGGGCGTTTCCGGTTTCCGTGCGGGAAATGGTCGTCTTCGGACGCCGCGTGCGGAAGCGTTTCTTTGCCGGCAACTCCAAGCTCGATTGGGAAAAAGCGGATGCGGCGTTGGAAAAACTGAAGCTTGCCGAGCTTGCCCGCCGCAATATCGGAGAACTTTCCGGCGGACAGCAGCAGCGCGTATTGCTCGCCCGGGCGCTTTGTCAGGAGGCGCGCTTGCTTTTGCTCGACGAACCTTATGTCGGTTTGGACACACGCTCTCGCGATGTTATGGACGAAATGCTTTTCGGAAAAACCGGGGAGGCGCTCACGCTGATTATGGCGACGCACGATTTGTCCGACGCGCTGGGGCATTTTGATTCCATTTTGGAAATCCGGAACGAGCGCCTGCATTCCGTGCGGGACTGCTCCTGCCGCGAACACTTTGTGGAGACTTTCTGAGATGGAAATGCTTTACGCCTGGCTCGTCGAGCCCTTGGAATACGACTTCATGCTTCGCGCGTTTGCGAGCATTATCCTTATCGGCGCCGGGACCGCCATGCTCGGTTGTTACGTCGTGCTGCGGAAGAGCGTTTTTATCACGTCGGCGCTGTCGCATACGATTCTTCCCGGAGTCGTCGGCGCCGCCCTGCTGGGCGTTTCGCTTTACCTCGGAGCCTTTGTCGCCGCATTGATCACCGCGCTTGGGGTCGGTTTGCTGTCCTCGCGTCAAAAAATGTCCGAAGACTCTGCCATCGGCGTGCTGCTTGCGTTTATGTTCGCCCTCGGGATTTTGCTGATGACGCTGACGCAGTCTTTCCGCGACTTCGCAAGCCTGCTGTTCGGCAGTGTGCTCGGCGTGAGCGGGGCGGACCTCGGCGTCGCGGCGGGGACCTGTCTGGCGGCACTGCTGTTCTTTGCGTTCTTCCGAGTGCCCTTAAAGCTCGCGAGTTGCGATCCGGAATATGCGCAGCTTGCGGGCGCGCGACCGCAGCTCATGCAGGTGCTCTTCCTCTCGTTCGTCGCCTTGGCATCCGTCGCTTCGGTCCGCATCATCGGCGCGTTGCTGACGACGGCCTTGCTCGTCATTCCCGCCGCTTCGGCTCAGCTGCTGACGCGCTCGGTCGGGCGAATGATGGCCGTGGCCGTCGCAATTTCGATTGTGACGGGCATCGCCGGTCTGTACGCCTCTTACTACGTTGACGGGCTACCCGCCGGTGCCTCCATCGTCGTCGCGGAATCGCTCGTTTTCTTCGCCGCGTGGGTACTTAAAATCTGCCGCAGCAGATTTTAGGCATTTTCAACGCGACTCTTTTGAGAAAAGTGGGATAAAAACCATTCTCGGGTTGAATGCGGGTTGCCGTTAAGCGCCTTCTGCGCCGCTACGGTTATCCGCCGGACATGCAATTACTGGCGACGGAGACCGTCATCAAGCAGGCGGAAATGATTGCCGCCGAGTTGTCCGGAGATGCGTAGCGGGAATAGAGTAAGCGGTGGCTTGCGTTTAACCTCGGTTTAGGATTTCCAGGGCTTCCGCGTGGAGACGCGGGTTGGCGGTGAGGATGGATTTGGCGTTGAGCGGATCGTTGCCGTTCCAGTCGGTGACTTGCGCGCCGGCGCCTCGGAGAATCGGCAGCAGCGGGTACAGGTCCCAGGGCGAGAGTTCCGGGTCGGCCATGATGTCGGCACGCCCGTTGGCGACGAGCAGGTAGCCGTAGCAATCGCCCCAGGTGCGGAAGAGGCGCGCGCGGTGGAGCAGGGCGTTCCAGTTTTCGTTCGGGTGCTTGGTTTCGCAGTCGATTAAATCCGTTGTCAGCAGCAGAGCCTTATCGACGCTCGGAGTGTCGGAGACGCGCACGGGGACGCCGTTGTAGCGCGTGTCGCGGCTGTCGCCGACGATGCGTTCCCGTGTCATCGGTTGGTCGATGACGCCGATGAGCGGTTTACCTTGGTAAAGCAGGCCGAGCAGGATGCCGTAGAGGGAGACGCGGGAAACGAAGGACTTCGTGCCGTCGATGGGGTCGAGGGACCAGACGAATTCGGCGTCGGTGTTTTCGTTGCCGAATTCTTCGCCGATGATGCCGTGTTGCGGGTAGGTTTCGCGAATCATGGCGCGGAGGGCGCGTTCGCATTCCTTGTCGGCGACGGTGACGGGCGAGCCGTCCTTTTTCGTTTCGATTTCGGTGTAAAATTTGGCGTGGTAGCCGGAGACGATTTCCCGCGCGGCGTCGGCGAGTTTTTCGGCAAAATTGCGAAGTTCGTTCAGGTGTTTTTCTGCGAGCATGGGGCGTATTTTCGCGGATTCTTTTTCCGCCTGCAAAGTTAAATTTCGGGAGGGCGTTTTTGCGGCTGTTTTTATTCCGGATTCCGTGCTGCGGAAAAGCCGTCTTTCCCGCATAAATACTGAGAATGCTGAGCGGAAATAAAAATAAAAAATCGTTTGCCTCCGCCCCGAAATTAAGACAGACTTAGGCCTTAAAATTTTGCTCTTTTTATCGAGCAGACAACCCACCAATTTTTTATGACGAGCGACAGCGAAAAAACAGAAAAAATCAGCCAGAAAAATGCCGGCAAAGCTTCTTACGGAGCGTCGGATATTAAGCGTCTGAAAGGACTTAAAGCCGTGCGGGAACGCCCCGGCATGTACATCGGCGATACGAACGAAACCGGCCTTCACCACTGCGTTTACGAAATCGTCGACAACTCTATCGACGAAGCGCTTGCGGGCTTTTGCTCCGAAATCGAAGTGACGATTCACGGCGACGGCAGTGTTTCCGTTTCCGACAACGGCCGAGGGATTCCCGTTGCCATGCACCCGGAAGAAAAGATCCCGACGCTGGAGCTCGTGCTGACGAATCTTCACGCCGGCGGTAAGTTCGAGAAGGGCGCTTACCAGGTCTCCGGCGGCTTGAACGGTGTCGGGGCCAAGTGCGTGAACGCGCTTTCCGACCATTTTGTTGCGGAAGTTTGCCGCGAAGGCGAAGTTCACCGCATGGAATTCTGCCGCGGGGAAGTGACCAAGCCGATCCATGTCGTCGGCAACACGAAGCGCACGGGAACGAAGATTACCTTCCACCCGGACCCGGAAATTTTCACGGTGCTCGAATTCAAATACGAAACGCTCTTGCGCCGCATGCGCGAGCTCGCATTCCTTGTTCCCGGCATCAAAATTTCGGTGGCGGACGAACGCACGGGGCATTCCGACAATTTCCAATTCCGCGAAGGGCTTTCCGAGTACGCGCGCTTCCTCAATCAGAACGAAGAATTGCTGATGCTGAAGCCGGTGCTGATTTCGGCGGAAGTCGATATCACCGATCCCTCGAATCCGCTCGTTATTAACGACCGCTATGTGACGCCGGAAGGTCGCAGCCACGTCATCAAAATGACGGTCGATGTCGCGATTCAGTACAACAAGAAGTACAGCGAACTCGTTTTTGCGTACACGAATCTCATCACGAATCCGGAAGGCGGAACGCACCTGTCCGGCTTCCGCTCGGCGCTCACGCGTGTCGTCAATTCTTACGCGAAGGCGAACAATCTCATTAAGGAAAAAGACCCGAAGTTGACCGGTGACGACATGCGTGAAGGTCTCGTGGCGATCGTTTCCGTCAAGCACCCGGATCCGAAGTTCCAGTCGCAGAACAAGACGCGTCTGACGAATCCGGAAGTCGAAGGCGTTGTCCAGAAGGTCGTCGGCGAAGGCTTGCAGCTTGCGTTTGAAAAAGACCCGAAGATGGCGAAAGCCGTTATCGAGGCGGCGACGAATGCGGCGCGTGCCCGTGAGGCCGCACGCAAGGCCCGTGAAACCGTCCGCAAGGGTGCGCTTTCCGGCGGCGGGCTTCCCGGCAAGCTCGCGGACTGCTCGGAAAAGGATCCTTCGCAGTGCGAAATTTACCTCGTCGAAGGGGACTCCGCAGGCGGTTCCGCCAAGCAGGGACGCGATCGCCGCACGCAGGCGATTCTTCCGCTTCGCGGTAAGATTTTGAACGTCGAACGCGTTCGCCTCGACAAGATGCTCGAAAACGCCGAAATCCGCGCGATGATTACCGCGTTCGGAACCGGCATCGGCGACGGCGGGAAAAGCGACGACGCGAACTTCAATATCGAAAAGGCGCGTTATCACAAAATCGTCATCATGACGGACGCTGACGTTGATGGCGCCCACATCCGCACGCTTTTGCTTACCTTCTTCTTCCGCTATATGCGCGGGCTCATCGATGCCGGCTACGTTTACATCGCTCAGCCGCCGCTGTACAAGGTGAAGCGCAAAAAGAAGGAGCAATACGTCGAAAACGACGCGCAGATGAATGCGATGTTGCTCAAGCTCGGTACGGAAGACATTTCGCTGTTCCGCAAGCGCGACAGCCAGTGCTTTGCTCCGGAAACGCTCGACAAAATCGTCGAAAGCATGGCGCGTCTCGAAGCGCTCGGACGCGGTGTCGGCCGTTACGGTTGCGACCTTGCGACGTATCTCGATATGCACAAGCGTGAAACGCAGGAGCTCCCGCGTTTCCTTGCCCGTATCCGCACGGGTAACGACGAAAGCTTCGAGTACTTCTTTACGGAAGACGAACGCCTGAATTTCTTCACCCGCATGCAGGTCGAAGATATCACGGCGGCGACGAATATTCGCGAAATCGAAGGCGAAAACGGGCAGAAGGTTCAGCAGCGCGTCAGCGTTTACGAAATCTACGAAGCGGGGCAAATGACGAAGATTCTTCAGCAGCTTGCCGCTCTCGGGCTCGACATCAATCAGTTCACGCCGAGCGAAGAACCGCGTTACGAACTCATCGAAGGCGCGGGCTCCAGTGACGACGCGAAGCGCTATCCGCTTTGCTCGATGCTCGAGCTCATTGCGAAGATTCGCGAGCTCGGCCGCCGAGGTCTGACAATTTCCCGATACAAAGGTCTCGGAGAAATGAATCCGAAGCAGCTCTTCGAAACGACGATGGACCCGGCAACGCGCCGCTTCCTCAAGGTCACGATTGAAGACGCCGCCGAAGCCAACCGCGTGTTTACGATGCTCATGGGCGACGACGTTCCGCCGCGCCGCCAGTTCATCGAAGACAACGCGCTGAACACGTCTTACCTCGACGTCTAATCGTTCCCGTAGCGTTTTAACCTTTTAAAAATTTGTAATATGGAATTAACCGAACGTCTTTCTCCGACGAACATTACCGATATTATGCAGACCGCGTACATCGATTACTCGATGTCGGTCATCGTTTCCCGTGCGCTTCCGGATGCCCGCGACGGCTTGAAACCGGTGCAGCGTCGCGTACTCTACGCGATGTTGCGGGAAGGTCTGCGTCACAACACGGCCTATGACAAATGCGCCGGCGTTGTCGGGGAAGTGCTGAAAAACTACCACCCGCACGGCGACAGCTCCGTTTACGACACGCTCGTGCGCCTCACGCAGGACTGGGTCATGCGCTATCCGCTCGTGGACGGGCAGGGTAACTTCGGCTCAATTGAAGGTGACTCCGCGGCTGCTTACCGTTATACCGAGTGCCGCCTGCAGGAGCTTTCCGAAGACCTGTTGCGCGACATCGACGAAGACACCGTCGATTTTCAGCCGAATTATAAGGAATCGACGACGGAGCCGAGCGTGCTTCCGAGTGCGCTTCCGAACCTGCTTTTGAACGGCTCGACCGGGATTGCCGTCGGGATGGCGACGAATATTCCGCCGCACAATCTCGGCGAACTCGTCGAAGTTTGCTGCCGCCTCATCGACAATCCGATGCTTTCTTTCGATGAAATCGAAGAAATCGTCAAGGGCCCGGACTTTCCGACCGGCGGTTATGTCTGCGGGACGGAAGGTATTAAGCAATACCTGCGCACCGGCCGCGGCATCGTCAAGGTTCGCGGGACGGCCCACATCGAGGAAGTTAAAAACGGTTTTGAGCAAATCGTCATCACGGAAATCCCGTACAACGTTAACCGCGAAGCGCTCGTGAAGCGTATTGCGGAACTCGTGAACGAAAAGGTGCTCACGGAAGTGCGCGACCTGCGCAACGAATCCGACGCGAACACGCGCATTGTCATCGAACTCAAGCGCGGCGAATCCGAGCGCGTCGTGATGAACAAGCTTTACAAGCATACGGCCTTGGAATCGTCGTTCGGCGCCATTTTGCTCGCGCTCGACCACACGCGCCCGAAGCAGATGAACATCCGCGAAATGCTCGAATGCTTCATCGAACACCGCCGAGACGTCATCACGCGCCGCACGAAATTCCGTCTCCGCAAGGCAGAAGACCGTGCGCACATCCTCGAAGGTTTGAAGATCGCCTATCGTTTCTGCGACGATTTCGTGAAAATCATCCGTTCGTCGAAGGACCGTGACGATGCGCGTTCCCGCCTCATGGAAAAGTACGGGCTTTCGGAACGCCAGTGCAATGCCGTCCTTGATATGCGCCTGTATCAGCTCACCGGTTTGGAAATCGACAAGATCGAAGCTGAATACGTCGAGCTCATGGGCTTTATCGACGAATGCCGAGAAATTCTTTCCAACGAAAAGAAATTGCTCGAACTCGTTAAGACGGAATTGCGCGCGATGGGCGAAAAATACGCCTCCCCGCGCAAGACGGAAATCCGTCCGGCCGAAGGCGAATTCCGTCCGGAAGACGTCATCCCGAACGAAGGCTGCATGATTTCCGTTTCGCACCAGGGCTTCATCAAGCGTACCTCGCTCGACCTCTACCGCACGCAGAAGCGCGGAGGTAAGGGCCTCATCGGTTCGGAAACGCACAACGAAGACTTCATCGAATACCTCTTTTCGGCGAAGACGCACGACACGATTATGTTCTTCACGAACAAGGGCCGCGTTTACGTCCAAAAGGCTTACGAAATTCCGGAAGGTTCCCGCACCTCGAAGGGCCGCTCCATCGCGAACGTCATCGAAATGCAGGACGGCGAAAAGCTCGCCACCTTGCTCTGCATCCCGGAATTCACCGATACGAAGAACGTCTTCTTCTGCACGAAGAACGGGATCATCAAGAAAACGACGCTCTCCGAATACAAGAATTGCAATCGCCGCGGCATCATCGCCATCAACCTGCGCGAAGGCGACGACCTCATTTCCGTCAAGCTCACGAATGGGAACGACCAGGTCATTCTCATTTCGGAAAACGGAATGACGATTCGCTTTGACGAAACCGATGCACGTAATCTCGGCCGCTCCGCTGCGGGCGTGACGGGCATGAAGTTGCGCGAAGGCGACACCGTCGTCGCGATGGAAGTCGTCGATCCCGCTTGTACGCTGCTTATCGCCGGCAAGAACGGTATCGGCAAGCGCACGCAGTACGACGACGAAGAAGGCGAAGTCTTCCGCAAGCAGAATCGCGGCGGCGTCGGCGTTATCGGCATCAAAAATAAATCCGGTGTCGCGGGAGCGCTCAGCGTCCTCGATTCGGACCAGGTGATGCTCCTGACGAAGGGCGGGCAGGCGATCCGCATGCCGGTCAAGGGCATCCGCCGCACGGGTCGTGCCGCACAGGGTGTGAAGCTCATGGACATCGATTCCAAGGCGGGCGAAGAAGTCATCGGTATCTGCAAAGTCATTACCGGCGACGACGAGTCGGACAACACGCCGACTCTCCCCGGCATGTAGTAGCCGATTCCCCTAACAAAAAGCGTTCACGCGGTTTTCGTGTGAACGCTTTTTTGTTGGTGAGCAGTGAATCGTTAACAGAGAATAGCGCTTTGTTGAGATAGATTAAAGATGATGCAACGGCGCAACCAGACATAGGTAACACTTTAGAGTCAGAGATAGGTTACACTTCTAAGGTTACGGAGAGGGGATTCGCTCAACGAATAATTCTATGCGGAGATTTTTGCTCGAGAGCAAAAATTTTGAAGAAAGCGTTATTCACTAAAAACACCTATCCGCTATCAACTATTCCTTTTCCCATTATTGCTTAGCATAAAAAAAGCTCCCGCGTGAAACGGGAGCTTTTTGAATCGGATTGAATCCGCTTATTTCTGGGCTGCGGGAGCGCTGACTTGCGCTGCTGCCGGGGCTGTGGCTTCGGCAGCTTTCGGAGCACCGAAGACGTTGAGCTGAGCGAGCAGGATCATCATTGCGTAGGTCAGCACCATGCCGACGACGCCGATGAAGACACCCGTCTTGGCCATGCCCTTGGTATCGACCAGGCCGGTGGCGTGGGCGAGTGCATTCGGGGGCGTGGAAATCGGGAGCGACATACCGAGCGAGGAGGCAAACGCCACGGAAACGAGCAGAGCGACGACGCCGCCGAGTCCGTCGAGGTTCGAGCCGACGTTAACGCCGACAACCGCGATAATCGGAACGAGCAGGGAAGCCGTTGCCGTGTGCGACATGAAGTTGGCCATGAAAAGGCAGATGACGCCGGCACCGATCATGAGACCGAAGGGCGACCAGGTGGCAAACGGAATCGCGTCGATGAGGTTCTTGGCCAAGCCGGTTTGCTGGAGTTCGAGACCGAGCGCGAAACCGCCGGCAACGAGCCAGAGGACGTCCCAGCTCATCTTCTTGAGGTCGTCCTTCGTGATGACCTGCGTGACCGCGAAGACGGCCATCGGAATCATAGCGACGACGTTGGAGTCCATACCGACGATGCCCTTACCGAGTACCCAGAGGAGGACGGTGACGGCGAAGGTGATATAAACGATAATCGCCTTCGGGGTCTTGAGGAACTTGCCGCCGACATTGAGTTCCATCGATTTTTTCTTAATCGGGAACAGGAAAAGCAGGAGTGCCCAAGCGATGAGGATGAGGATGATGACGTACGGGATACCGAAGGCCATCCAGGTGCCGAAGGAAACGGTGTTGCCCATGTCGCCGAGGGCCTTGAGGGCGATGGCGTTCGGCGGCGTACCGATCGGCGTACCCATCCCGCCGACGTTAGCGGCGATCGGAATGGCGAGTGCGAACGCGGCGCGGCCCTTGTCGTCGGCATCAAACATTGCCAAGACCGGAGCGAGAATCGCGAGCATCATAGCGGCCGTTGCCGTGTTGCTCATGAACATGGAGAACACTGCCGTGATCATCATGAGGCCGAGCAGAACGAACTTCGGGTTCTTCCCGAAGGGCTTGAGCAGGACCTTGGCAAGGTTCATGTCGAGCTGGTATTTCGTCGCTGCGGCAGCGAGGAAGAACCCGCCCAAGAAGAGCATGATAATCGGGTCTGCGAAGGTGGCCATGATGGCTTTGCTGCTGACGAGCTTTCCGACATCGTCCCCGTTCAGGAACGGAAGGCATTGGTTGGAAACCGTTGCCAACGAGGTGACGATGACGAGCATCGAGGTCGTCCAAATCGGCACCGGCTCAAGAATCCAGAAGAGTGCAGCCATCAGGAAGATGGCGATAACGCGCACTTCGACCGGAGTCAGGTTCAGTCCCATCGCTTCGAAGGGAACGAAGAAGACCGAGCCTGCGATGAGCAGCGCAATGACGGCCTTGATGAGTTTTGCTTTGTTCATGATAGAAATTAGAAATCGCTAAAAATACCGAGCTTTTTTGATGATGAAAAGCCCTAAATGATGCTCCGCGGATCAGCGGGAAATAATGCCGAAAGTTTTCACGGAGACACCGAGTCACGGGGCGCAAAAGGAAGTCCAAACAATATAATTCCAATTCAACGCTCTTCGGAGATTAGGTCTTGGAATAGAAAATAAAAGGTGTCGATTGATGCTCGCGTCTCCACGTCTCTGCGAGAGGCAATATCGGAAACTCTCACGGAGGCACAGAGACACGGAGCATCTCCGGAATACAAAACAAAACTTTTCCAATCCAAATTTCTTCGGAAGATTAGGCTTTGGAACAAGAAATGAGAAACGGGGATTGAGGCTCCGTGTCTCTGCGGCCCCGTGAGAGATAATATTAAATTTTTAGAGCAGGTTGGTCGGAAGCGTGCCGAAGTGGTCGCTTTCGGAGGCCTTCGGCGCGGTGGGAGCGGGCGTTTTCTCCGGCTTGCCCGGGCGCTTGGATCCGCGGGAGCCGTTGCCAACGAACGCCCGGCTCTCGGCTTCGGTTTGCGGCATTTCGCTCGGGACGTACGACTTCACGGTTTCGGCATCCGCGAGGACTTCCGGAGGCAGCATTGCCTGAGCAGCGGCCAAAATGCCGCGCAGGATTTCCGTCTCGGGCCCCGGCGGAAGCGTGTAGGTGATCGAGACCCCGCGTCGTGTTGCCGCGACAAGCTTTTGTGCGCGCATACGCATGAGGTCTTTTGAGACCATGGCCATGGGTAAGCCCGTAATCGCCTGCAGGTCGCCCACGCGCCAGTCGCGCTCCCGCAGGAGGCAGAGCAGGCGGAGGCGAATGCTGTTTCCGAGCGTCTTGAAAATTTTGTCGGCGGTCATGGGACTACGCGGGTTGTTGCTGGGAAAGGCAGTGGAACGAACCGCCTTCGATGAGGATGAGGCGGGAATCCAGGCCGACGATCTTGCGCCCCGGGAAGACTTCCGAGAGGATGCCCTGCGCGCGGGAGTCGTTGGCCTGGCCGTAGGCGGGAACGATGACGGCATCGTTCAAAATCAGGAAGTTCGCGTAGCTCGGCGGTAAATCTCTTCCCGCGAGCGAGAACGGTTCCGGCATGGGAAGCTCGATAATTTCGAAAGACCCGCCTTCCGGAGTCTTCATGGCGCGCAATTGCTCCAGATTTTTCTTCAACGGCGCGTAGTTCGGCTTCGAAGCATCGTTTTCGGAGACGGCGACGATGGTGCGCGGGGCGACGAAGCGCGCAAGGTTGTCGATGTGCCCGTCCGTATCGTCATTGGCGAGACCATTGGAAATCCATAAGATTTCGTTTATGGAAAGTCCGCTCTTGATGGCCTTTTCGAAGGCGTCATCGTCGCGTCCGGAGGCACGATTCGGATTTTTCTGGACACATTCCGTTGTGAGCAACAATCCGTCTCCGCTGAGTTCGATTCCGCCGCCTTCGAGTTCGAAGTTGTAGGCGAAGCGCTTCATGCCGAGCGAGCGGGCGATGCAGGCGGGAATGCCGTTGTCCAAATTCGCGGTGAATTTACCGCCCCAACCGTTGAAAATCCAGTCGGTGACGGCGACTTCTCCCGTTGCGTCGTTTTTGACGAAGAGGGGACCGTGGTCGCGGCACCAGACGTCGTTGGCGGGGTGGTCGAAAAATTCGATGACGCTCATGTCCGCTTTTGCGGCTTCCAGGTATTTGCGCGCCTGGGCTTCAAGCACTCCCGCAGCGCAGTTGAAGCGTACGGGCTGAAAATGCGAAATTTTTGCGGCAAAGGCGGCGTATTGCTCGAGCAGGGGTTCGAAGTAGCCCGGCCAAAGTTCCGGATTTGTCGGCCAGGTCAGCCAGATCGCGGCTTGTTTTTCCCATTCGGCGGGCATGCGGAAGCCCATTGCTTTCGGAGAGTTTGTATTTTCCATAATCGGAATATCTTAGCCGTTTTTCGGAAATATTAAATAAAAATGTTGAAGCGAATCGGTCTCAAGCGCTCCGTTCCGCTCTTCCGCAGGAACTTTCCGATTTTTCTCTCACAGAGCCACGGAGCATCAATCGACGTTCCTTTGTTTTTCATTCCAACGCGAATTCTTGGGGAGGTTGGAATTAGAAACGTTATGTTTTGCGTTCCGGCGAGTCTCCGTGTCTCTGTGTCTCCGTGAGAGCTTTCGATATTTATTGCTCCCAGAGCTGCGGGGAACGCGGGAACGGCACTTATGCATCTCTGCTTTCTTTTTTCTTTTTCCCGCATTAATATGCCGCCATGGAAATTAAGCTGAAGGATTTTCGCCACATCGTTTGGGATTGGAACGGGACTTTGCTCGACGATTTATGGCTTTGCCGGGAATCGCTGAATCGCCTTTTGGCGGCGGCGGGCAAAGCGCCCATCGATATTCCGACCTATCAGCGTATTTTTGATTTTCCCGTAATCAATGTTTACAAAAGCCTCGGATTTTCGACGGAGCAGAGTGCCTTCGAAGCCATGAGTCACGAGTTCATGGGCTATTACGAAGCGCACCGCCTCGACTGCACCCTGCAGAAAGGTGCCCGCAAATTCATCCACGCCGTTCATGCGCACGGAATCAGCCAATCCGTGCTTTCCGCTTATCGCCACGATTATCTGACTTCGATTATCGCCGAACACGATTTGGAAAAATACTTCGTCCACCTCAGCGGCAACGACGACATTTTTGCGCGGGACAAATCGTACCGTGCGCCCGGCCATCTCAAAAAGCTCGGCATTCCCGCCGAATTCGTGCTCTACATCGGCGACACGCTGCACGATGTCGAAACCGCACAGGCGATGGGCGTGCAATGCGTTTTGATCGATCACGGCGAACACGCGCATCAGTCGCGCGAACGCCTCTTGGCATCCGGCGTCCCCGTCATCTCCGATTACGAGACACTGCTTTAGGCCTGCGGATCGCTATCGTCACGGATCTTTTTCAACAATCCGCCTTGCTACGAAAAAGCCCGCAATCATGAGGATTTGCGGGCTTTAAAAGTGGCGGAGAGAGAGGGATTCGAACCCCCGGAGGCTTGCGCCTCAACGGTTTTCAAGACCGCCGCAATCGACCACTCTGCCATCTCTCCGTACAGAAAATGATGCGCACTATCAAAGGAATTTCTCCGCGCGCTGGCAAGGGAAAAGAAGTCTTTGCAAGCTCCGGAGCAGATTTGTTGTCTATTCTGCCGCTTTTGATTTTGTGTCGGCGTCGGGGAGAAGGTCGCGGCGGGCTTTGCTTTGAGTGACAAGGTAGACACCGGAGAAGACGATGAGGGCGGCCAGGAGTTTGGACCAAGTGAATGAGTCTTGGGCGACGACGATGGCGAGGGCGCAGGCGACGATGGGTTGGACGTAGTTGTACATGCTGGCGCTGGTCGGGCGGATGCGGCGTACGGCCATCGGGATCAGCAGGTAGGCGAGGAAGGTGGCGCCGATGAGGACGTAGGCCATGGCGGCGATTGTTTGTCCGTCGGGCGGGACGATGAACATGCCGCCGGGCCGGAGCATGGCGGGAACGGTGAGTGGGGCGACTTCCAGTACGGCGAAGAGGAACATCCACTTCATCATCGTGACGGATTGGTACCTTTCCGAAAGCGGTTTGGAGAAAACGAAGTAGAGTGCGTAGATGAAGCTGCTGCCGAAGATACAGAGATTGCCGGCGAGGCTTGAGACGGCCTTTTCCGTGCTACCGGCGGACTGCAGCACCAACCAGACGGCTCCGCCGGCGCCGACGAAGACTCCGGCGGTTTTTAGCCAGGTAATGGGTTCCCGCAGGAAGACGGCGGCGAAAAGCATGACGATAATCGGCGTCCCCGTGGTGATGACGGAGGCGTCGATCGGCGAAGTCATGCTCAGCCCCCAGATAAAGAGCGACTGATTGCCGGCAATCCCGCAAAGCGAGCAGGCGCAGAGGACGCCGATTTCCTTGAGCGAGAGTTTTTCTTTGGGAAGAAAGAGCGAGAGTCCCCAAAACAGGATACAGGCGGCGACCATGCGGGCGAGGGTGTGAAACTCCGGCGTGAGGCGTCCGTCGAGTAGCCATTTCGAAATCGGGTAATTGATGCCGAAAATGAGATTGGCGGCGAAGATGAGCAGATGCCCTTGAATGCGTTCCTTAGTCATGGTTTCGGGTCGTGAGTTCCCGCGATTCGCTGCGGGTGACGATGTAGAGTCCGCTGATGACGGCGAGCGTTGCCAGGATTTTTTCCGGAGTAATGACGTCTTGAGCGAGCAGGGCGGCAAGGATAAAGGCGACGATCGGGTGGAGGGTGTTGTACATGCTGGCGGTTGTCGGGCGGATGCGGCGCACGGCCATCGGGATTAGCAGGTAGCCCAGGAAGGAGGTGCCGATAAAGACAAACGCCATGGCTGCCCAGGCTTTGGCGTCGAGCGGGGCGAGTAGGAGTGTATCGCTTGCGGCGATGGCGGGAATCGTGAACGGGAGAACTTGCAGAGCGGCGAAGAGGAACATCCATTTCATCATCGTCGTTGCCCGGTATTTTTCCGAGAGCGGTTTGGAAAATACGAAGTAGAGGGCGTAAACGATGCCGCTGCCGAAGACGAGGAGGTTGCCGAGCAGGCTCGATGTGGTGTTGGCGTTGTCGGGGGCGGCGGATTGAAGAATGAGCCAGGTGGCTCCCGTTGCGCCGAGCAGGACGCCGAGTGTTTTGTGCCGTGTGACGGCTTCGCGCAGAATCAGTGCGGAGAGGAGGAGTACGAGGAGCGGGCGTGCCGTCATGATGACGGAGGCATCAATCGGCGAAGTTTGCGCCAGCCCCCAAACAAAGAGGAATTGGTTGCCCGTGATGCCGCCGAGGGAGCAGAGAAAAAAGATGCCGATTTCTTTGCGGGAAAGCGGTTCGGCGGGCAGGAAAAGCGAGAGTCCCCAGAACAGGATGCAGGAGACGAGGAGACGGGCGGAGAGGTAGAAATCGGGGGTGAGGTGATTGGACAAAAGCCATTTCGAAATCGGGTAGTTGAGGGCAAAAATCAACGCCGATGCGAAAATCAGTAGGTGGCCGATGGTACGCTCTTTTGTCATGTTTTCGGCGAAAGATACGCTCTTGCCGCACAGAAGGAAAGAAGAATGGTAAAGAGGAATGAGCGGTTGCGGTGAATAGGTGAATGGTTTCGTTTCACCGATCTCAGATCCTTTTTCTGCAGGCAGTATTTCTCACGGAGGCACAGAGCCACGGAGCATCGCGGGAGAGCCAATGGTTACGCTTCCAATTCGAATTTTTTGGGGGAGGGGATAGCTTTGGAATGGAAACGGTGGATGTCGCTTGAGCCTCCGTGCCCCTGCGTCTCCGCGAGAGACAATCCCGGAATCCCTTCTCTGACTCTAAAGTGTTACCTATGTCTGGTTGCGTCTTAAGGCTAGCTCTGGAAATTCGCTTTTGCGAAAACACGCAACTCATTCCGTTACACCGCAGGCACGCAAACAGAGCTTTGCCTGTCATTTTGCGGCGCTTTATGGATTATCCGCGGGTTCTGACTACGTCTGCACCCGCGGTTATCCCATGTAGTGCACCTCCGGCGCACGGCCTCGAAGAGGTAATTGTGAATCTCGAATTCCGAATGATTACCGCTTAGCAAATTCTATGGTTGGCTTTAGGAGAATCAGACCTCGAAGTCCGGGCTCTGTTCGCCATCCACCTTTTACTTTTTTCTTTTGGGTAAATTTAGTTTCGCCATGTGAGGTTTATTCTCTATTGTGTAGCTATGTTTTCCACTGTTTATTCCGGAGCCTTGCAGGGTGTTGAGGCTGTGTCCGTTCAGGTTGAAGTGAAATCCGATCTTCCCGGGGATTTCCGTTTTCAGATTGTCGGTTTGCCGGATGCGGCCGTCAAAGAGGCGTCGGACCGCGTGTTGGCGGCGTTGTCCAACTGCCGTTTGCCGTCGCCGAATAACCGGACGGTGGTCAATCTTGCGCCGGGGAATATCCGCAAGGAGGGGCCGATGTACGATTTGCCGATTGCGTTGGCGTTGTTGGCGGCTCAGGGCGTGGTTCCGCGAGAGCGGCTCAACGGGTTTATCGTGGCGGGGGAGCTGGGATTGAACGGTGACGTGCGTGCCGTGCGCGGTGGGGTATCGCTGGCGCTTTTGGCATTGCGGGAACATCGCTCGGTCGTGTTGCCTCGGCAGTCGGCAGAGGAGGCTGCGCTGGTGGAGGGCGTCCAAGTGTTTCCGGTGAATTCGTTGCGGGAATGCGTGGATTTCTTTTTGGGCGTTGTGAAGATTGAGGCCCTCGCTTCTTCGGGCAGTGCTTTCCGTCGCAATACGTCCCGTGTGCCGGAAGTGGATTTTTCGGAGGTGAAGGGGCAGCAGCAGGTGCGGCGTGCCGTCGAGGTGGCGGTTGCGGGCGGGCACAATTTGCTGATGATCGGTTCGCCGGGTTCCGGAAAGAGCATGATTGCCAAGCGCATCTCGACGATTTTGCCGGAGCCGTCTCTGGAAGAATTTCTCGAGATCCTGGGAATCCATTCGGCGGCGGGGATTACGCTTTCCGACGAACATTGTACGATTCGCCGACCGTTTCGTTCGCCGCACCATACGATTTCCGATGTCGGTCTAATCGGCGGCGGAAGTATTCCCGGCCCCGGTGAAATTTCTCTCGCTCACAACGGCGTGTTATTCTTGGACGAATTTCCGGAATTTAAGCGTTCCGCTTTGGAGGTAATGCGCCAGCCGCTTGAAGACGGCGAAGTCAGCATTTCCCGTGCTGCGGGGAAAATTACGATTCCGTCACGCTTTATGCTCGTGGCTGCGATGAATCCCTGTCCCTGCGGCTATCTCGGCGACAAACAGCACAAATGCGCGTGTACGCCCGTTCAGGTCCAACGCTACCGTGCCCGCATTTCCGGGCCATTGCTCGACCGCATTGATATTCATGTCGAGGCGCCGACACTGTCGATCGACGAATTGCGTACGGCCGCTCCGGGGGAGTCTTCCGCCGTGATGCGGGAGCGCATCCTCGTCGCACGGGAACGACAACGCGAACGCTTTGACGGAGAAAATGCGGAGGCGGGGTCGGCGGCGAAAACGCGTTGTAATGCGCGCATGTCATCACGCCAAATTCGTCGCTATTGCGAGCTTGATGATTCTCAGGGTCTGATTCTTCAGCGCGCCATGGAGCAACTCGGGCTTTCTGCCCGTGCGTATGACCGCGTTTTGAAAGTGGCGCGGACTATCGCCGACATTGCGGGAACGGAAAGGATTGCGACCGAGCATTTACTCGAAGCCATTCACTACCGCTCGCTTGATCGTCGCGTGAGCTATTTTTAGGGCTAGTCACTGGCTTCTATTCACTATTTACCGGTCTCTATTTACCGGCGTTAGCCCCTACGCGCTTTTGGGGAGAAAATAGCCGCGTTGTTTGTCGGAGATCGGCATGCCGAGCGTCTGCATCATGACGAGGAAGTCTTCCCAAACCATGCGCTTGGATTTTGCCGTGCCGTTGCGAAGCAGATAAGACGGGTGATAGGTGGGAATTACGGGGACTCCGTGGAACGAGAATTGTTTTCCGCGGATAGCGCCCATTTTGCGGTCCGGATCGTGGCCGAGCAGGCCGTTGACCGCCGTCAGTCCGAGCGCGACGATGACTTTCGGTTGGATGATTTCGATTTGGGCGACGACGTAGGGCAGGCAGTAGGCCATTTCTTCCGGCGTCGGCGGGCGGTTGCCGACGAGCGTCGGGAGCTCCGGGCGCCATTTCATGATGTTGCCGATATAGACATCGCGGCGGGAGAGACCGGTCGCGCCGATGATTTTATCGAGCAATTGTCCGGCCGGTCCGACGAAGGGAATGCCTTGCGTTTCTTCTTCCGCGCCGGGAGCTTCGCCGCAGAAAAATACGGGCGATTCCGGATTGCCGTCACCGAATACGAGATTTTTTCCGGCGTGTAAATGCTTGTTGCAGACCGGATCCGCCTGCATCTGGGCGGCGACGGCGGCGAGTTTCTCCGCCTTGCTTCCCTCGGCGGGAATTTTGACGGTCGGCGGTTTCGGAAAGCTCGGTGCCGGCGGGCGTGCCGGGGTAGCGGGAGCACTGGCAGACGGGAAAGTTGCGGCGGGCGCGGGACTCGGGCGCGGTGCGGCTTTGGGCGCCTCGTTGCGAACGGGTGCCGTTGCCGCTGCGGAAAGGCCCATCGCTTTTACCGCCGCATGCAGTTGCGCGAGCGAGGCGTCGTCCGCGACAACGCGTTCCAAGCCGTCTTCCTTGAGGGCGTGGAGCGTGTCGAGCAGGACTTCGAGGGCGTCGCGCATTGGTGTTATTGTCGGAAATTATTCCATTCCGGGGACGAATGCGAGCGTCGCGCCGTCCTCAAGATTGAGCGTGCGGTAGTAGCACGAGCGGCGCGGCAGGCCGTCTTTCCCCTTGGTGTGGCAGGCGCCTTTTCCGGCCGGGCGGACGAGGTAGAGCAGGGAATTTTGCTCGCAGTTGATGCGAACTTCGACGAGCTTCAGGAAGTCGCCGGAGGTCTTTCCCTTGATCCACAGCTCATTGCGGGAGGTGCTCCAAAAAGTGGCCATGCCTTCTTTCAGCGCGGTTTCGAGGGCGAGGCGGTTTGCGTAGGCGACGATCAGAACTTCCTTGGTGTCGGCGTCTTGGGCAACGACGGGGACGACATCGGATTCGCATTGCGCCATGGCTTTGCGCAGTTTCGTGAAGTCAAAGTCCAACTTCAGGCCTTCTTCGATTTCTTTACTCATAGATGGGACGCATTTTGCCTTTCCGTCGCGGACTTGGCAAAAGAATTTCCTACGCGGGCGAGTTTGGCCGATTTAAGAATGATTAATTATTAAATTATTAGAATCTCTCACGGAGACGCAGAGGCACGGAGCGTCGCAGGAGTGTAAAACGACACACTTCCAATTCGAGTGTCTCGGAAGGTTGTGTTTTGGAATAAAGGCGAAATTGGTTGCTTGAAGCTCCGTGCTTCCGTGAGAGGGAGTTTAGAAATTCTTACGGAGCCGCAGAGGCACGGAGAATTGCAGGAATGCAAAATGACACACTTTCAATTCAAGTGTCTCCGAGAGAGTGTTTCAGAATCTCTGCTTCGGAGATGCCTTAGAAAAAACAACGTATTCCGCTACGGCGGACGGCGAGGTCGGTGAGGCGGAAAAGGGCGGCGAGCAGGAAAGACAACGCGAATGTAGCAAAGGCGACGAGCAGGGCGCGGCCGTCGTTTCCCGTTGTTCCGAGCAAGGGATGCCAAACGGCGCTGAAGGCGAAGAGAACCGTTACGAGAAAGGCCAGGAGTCCCGTCGTGCCGAACAAAACTGCCAGGAATCCGTAGATGGTGGTGCCGGGAGTTTGTGTTACGTGGTCGGGTCGGCTTTCGGGCGGGGGCGTCGCGGCCTTCGGGGTGGAATGGGCTTCGGGAGCGGGAGGTGTTTTTTTAGCGGCGTCCTCCTTAGGCGGCGGAGCGGATTTTTCCGTTGGCTTGCTCGGCTTTTGGGCTTCGGCGGCGGGGAAGAGTGCGCTTAGTTCCGGGACTTCAATAAGGGCTCCGCAACGGCATTCAAAGCGCTTGCCGATGTATTCTTCGCCGGCGCTGTATTTTTCGAGGCATTGGGGACACTGAATTCGGATGCTCATAATCGGATAAATTGACTGCGGGCGAAATTCTTCCCCTGAACGGGGCGCGGCGCAAGTTTTTTCCCGCGACAGCATTTGCGCGTTGCATTTTGGCGGGAACGCGAGGAAAATTCCGTGAAATTCCAAACAACGAACATTCTTAAAAAAACATGAAAGCACTCGTTAAAAAAGAAGCAAAACCCGGTCTGTGGCTCATGGACGTTCCCGAACCCGTTTGCGGTCCGGATGACGTTTTGATTCGCATCAAGAAAACCGCAATCTGCGGGACCGACGTGCACATTTACAAGTGGGACGAGTGGTCGCAGAAGACCATTCCCGTGCCGATGACGGTCGGTCACGAATACGTCGGCCACATCGAAAAGGTCGGCGAAAACATCCGCCACCTCAAGGTCGGACAGCGTGTTTCCGGCGAAGGTCACATCGTTTGCGGTTACTGCCGTAACTGCCGCGCCGGCCGCCGCCACCTCTGCCCGAACACGCAGGGCGTCGGGGTCAACCGCGCCGGTGCGTTTGCGGAATTGCTCGCGATTCCCGCGAAGAACGTCGTGCCGCTTGCCGACGACATCCCGGACGACATCGCTGCGATTCTCGACCCGCTCGGCAATGCCGCGCACACCGCACTTTCCTTCAATATGGTCGGCGAAGACGTGCTCATCACGGGCGCGGGACCGATCGGTATCATGGCAATTGCCCTCGCGAAGGCGGCGGGTGCACGTTATGTCGTAATCACCGACGTCAACGATACGCGCCTTGCTCTCGCCCGCAAGATGGGCCCGACGCTCGCCGTCAACACGATGAATACGTCGCTCAAGGACGTGATGGCTCAGCTCGGCATGACGGAAGGCTTTGACGTCGGTTGTGAAATGTCCGGCAACATCCATGCGCTCAACGGCATGCTCGAAGTGATGTCCTGCGGCGGCCGCATCGCTCAACTCGGCATTCCGCCGGGCAACGCGGCGATCGATATGAGCAAGCTCATCTTCAAGGGCCTGACGATGAAGGGTATCTACGGCCGCGAAATGTACGAAACCTGGTACAAGATGATGGCGCTGATTCAGGCGGGTATGGACGTTTCGCCGATCATCACGCACCACCTGCGTTACGACGAATTCGAAAAGGGCTTCGAAGCCATGCTCAACGGCACGGCGGGTAAGGTCATCCTCGACTGGTCGAATATCTAAGCGGAAAAGGTTAAAGATTAGAGTTTAAAGACCAAAGAGACTGAAAAAAGCGTTCCCGTGAAATCAAACGCGGGAACGCTTTTTTGTGTTTAAAGGGGGGCGGAGCTGTGACATGATTCCGGCTTTATAAAACAATGCTTGAGCAGTTTTTTTCACTATTGGATTCGGTACGCGGCATTGCCGTTATTGTTCTTTTTTTCGGCGGTTCGATTTTCGTTCATGAACTGGGGCACTTCCTCGCGGCAAAATGGCGCGGCCTGAAGGTCGAACGCTTTTCCATCGGTTTCGGCCCGCGTGTCTTCGGCTGGACGGGAAAGGACGGTGTCGATTACCGCATTTCGCTTTTACCCTTGGGCGGTTATGTGGCCATTCCGGAACTCGCGGACATGGAGCTCATCGAAGGCAAATCCGCGCAGGGCGGAGCCGGTGAAGGGGCTCCCGCCAAGCAAATTTCCTATACGGATAAAGTCATTGTTTTCGCGGCGGGGGCGTTTTTCAACGTTCTGTTCGCGCTTGTCTTGGCCTGTATTTTGTGGGTGGTCAAAAGCCCGTCGCATGAAGGCTACGATTCGACCGAAATCGGCTATGTTGCCGAGACGATTGAAGTGGAAGCGGGCGTGACGGTGCCGGGGCCGGCTTGGGAGGCGGGATTGCGTCCCGGCGACCGCATTTTGTCGCTCGACGGTGAAAAGGTGGAGAGCTTCGACAAAATTGTCCAGGGCATCGCGCTCGGCACGCAGCGCAGCGAAGACGGGCGTCCGCAGGCGACTTTGCTTATCGAGCGCGACAATGCGGTTTTGGAGAAAAAGGTTTTTCCGCGCTTGGTGTCGCACAATCCGCGTAGCGGGGATTTTATTCGCATGATCGGCATCGAGCCGACGAACACCGTTACGGTCGCGCCGCAGGAAAATTCGCCGGCGGCCTTGGCGGGCGTGCGTTACGGCGATCGCTGGACGCAGGTTGCGACGGGGGCGGAGCTTCGCGAGGACTCGTGGAAGACGCTTCATTCCTTCAGCGAATTTCGTGAAATCGTTTCCGGCAGTGTCGGCGAAAACGGCGTGCAGCCCGTGCGCGTGCGCTATGTGCGTGACGGCGGAAAACCCGAAGAGCTGAGCATCGTTCCGAAGGCGATTCCGGTCAAGAGCGAGACGGCGCTTATCCGCTTTAAGGAAAACGGGACGGAGCGTGTTTTGCGGCTTATTGCCGCGCCGGAGGATTTGTCTAATACCGCTATCCGCGCCAAGCGCGATACCTTGCGCGTGCTCGAGGGACTTCCCGCCGATTCGATTTATGCGGGAACATTCCTGCCCGGCGCGCTGATTGACGGTGTCGCGGAGCAGGGCTCGGGGATTGCGGCGCCGAAAACGCCGGCGGATTTGAAAGCCTTGTTCCCGGGAGAAGCGCCTCGCGAGATTTCCGTTTTTGTTACCGGACCGAGCGGCGAGGGGGCGAGCGTCCGCATCAGTGCGGCGTCCATCAGCCTGGAACCCGAGGCGCGGGAAGCCTTTCTGGGCGTACTTTTGCTGCGGGAAGAGCAGTTGAAACGCAAGTCGCCGTGGCAACAGTTTTCCGATGCGTTTGACATGACGTTTAAGTCTATCGGCGGGCTTTTGAACCCGAATTCCGACATCGGTATTTCGCATTTGAACGGTGTTTTTTCCATCGGCGATACCTATTACGCGGTTTCGTCGAATTTGCGCAGCGTGCTGGTGTTGACGGTGCTGATCAACATTAACCTGGCGATTCTGAATCTCTTGCCGATTCCGGTACTCGACGGCGGCCACATTCTTATTGCGACGATTCAGCGCTTGCGCCGCCGTCCGATTTCGCCCCGAGTGATTAACGGCGTGCAGTTCGTATTTATCTTCCTGCTTCTGCTTTTTATGGGCTTTGTTTTGTTCAAAGACTTTGCGCGTTTCCGCGGAAATCGCGACATGAAGGCGAACGTACAGATTGCGCGTTTCCAATACACGCCGGAGTTCTTGGAGACGATGGATTTTCCCGTCGCCAAACCTTCGGATGCGCCTGCGCAGGAGAAGTCCGGAGACTAATTTCGATTGTAAGACCTTATGGCTGAAATCTTTTTAATCGTACTGGGGATCCTGGTCGTTATCGTGTTGGTCATCGCCAACGGCTTCTTCGTTGCGGCGGAATTTGCTCTCGTTAAGGTGCGTCCGTCGCAATTACATCCGCTGGAAAAAGACGGCGGTGTGCGCGTGAAGGCGGCGCTTCGGGCGACGAAGCATCTTGACGGCGTTTTGTCGGCAACCCAGCTCGGGATTACGCTTGCGTCGCTGGCGCTCGGTTGGGTCGGCGAACCGATCGTCGCTCACAAAATCGTCGAACCGCTCTTGGCCAATTTCGGAATCACGGATGTCGCGACCGTCACGACGGTTTCTTTCGCCGTTGCCTTTGCGATTATTACGTTCCTTCACATCGTTTTCGGGGAGCTCGCACCGAAATCGCTGGCCATTCAATACCCGATGGCGACTTCGCTCAACGTGGCTGTTCCGCTAATCGTTTTTCACAAAATCTTTTTCCCCTTTATCTGGCTCTTGAACGGAACCGCGAATTTCTTTTTGCGCCGCGCGGGTATCCATCCGGCCGGAGAAGGTTCGCATGCCATTTCTAAGGACGAAATGGAATACGTGCTTTCGCATTCCCGCCCGGCTTCGGACGATGTTTTGATCGACCGCATTCTGATTCGCTCGTTGCGCCTGCGCGATACGCGCGTGAATGAAGTCATGATTCCCCGCGATGAGATCAATGCGCTTTGGGCAAATGCCACGAACCAGGAGAATCTGCGGGTTGCTCAGCGGACCGGACACTCGCGTTATCCGGTGTTTGACGGCGATTTGGATAAACCGGTCGGGATTTTGCTGACGCGGGAATGGCTTTGGCAGATTCAGATGCTCGGCGAAGATACGCCGATCGAGCCGCTTTTGCGCGATGCGATGGTTTTCCCGCCGGAGATGGAGTTGGCTGAAGTGTTGGAGCGTTTCCGCCAGTCGCAAAATCACATTGCGCTCGTCGTCAACGCCGAAGGCCGCACGCTCGGGCTGGTCAGCTTCGAGGACGTGCTCGAGGAAATCGTCGGCGACATTCGTGACGAATTTGATACCGACAAGAAGGAAATTTTCAACCAGACCGAAGATTCGATCGTCGTTGCGGGGACACTCAACATGCACGAACTCGAAGCGGAAACGGGGTGGAATTTTGAGTGGGACGGAAACAGCTACGAGACGGTTGCCAGCTGGGTGCGTTCGCTGTGTCCGGGGCGTCCGCCGAAGCGCGGGGAAACTTTGCGTTACGAAGATATCGAGGTTGTGCCGCTCGAAACGCCGGCCGGTTCGCTGAAGCGCATTCTGCTTCGTCGCGTTTGGGAAGGCACGAAAGAGGAAATTTAGTGCGTTCCGGTACTCCGTTAGCTTATTGCAATCCGCCGAAACGCGTTGAACATAGGGGAATTGTCGTGAAGCAAAAGGGCATTCTTTACGTTTAGTCGTAAAAGTCAATTAAAACGGCGATTTTATTCTCAAAAGGGATGGGGGCGTTTGCGGCTTTGCTTAAATTCTTTATCGCGCTTGCATGGGATTTTCGAGAGAATCAGCGGCTTTATGAATCGGGTTTATATCAAAACTTACGGGTG
>JAFYWY010000010.1 GCA_017546455.1 Opitutales bacterium | reverse complement strand
TGTCGCCTGTGCTTACGGGGAAAAACTGTCGGAGGAGGCGAGGGCGGTCTATGCGACTTTCCCAGCCGACTGGAATGCGCTTTACGTACGTGCGATCCGCGACGCGCTCGCGGGAAAGCCGCTCCTGCTACGGCGGATTCGCTCCGTGACGGCGATTGATTATCCCGTTCCGGAAGGTGTTGAAGTGCGTGAAGAGCGTTTCCCGACGGATGCCGGAGAGCTGCGCGTTCGTTTTTATTGCCCGAAGCACGCCGTCGGAAAAAGCCCGGCGGTGTTGTATGTGCACGGCGGCGGATGGTGCATGGGTGGGATTGAAAATTGTTCGCTGTTCTGCGGAAAAATGGCGGCCGAACTCGGTGTTTTCGTCGTTGTTCCCGAGTATCGCCTTGCGCCGGAATTTCCTTTCCCGGCAGCCTTGGAAGACGTGTGCGCAATCGCAGAAATGCTGAAAGCCCGGGCCGCGGATTACGGCATCGATGCCGGTAAAATATTTTGGGCGGGCGATAGTGCCGGCGCACAGTTGTGCCTCACGGCGGCGTTGCGCTTGCTCGATTGCCGCTCCGAAGACTTGCCTTGCGGCTTGGCCTTGCTTTATCCGGTGACCCGGATGATGCCTTTGGCGGAGGAGCAGGGCGGTTCCCGTGCCGCTTATGACGCGCATTCCATGCTGTCGAATGCCCTGTTGAACGTGATGGCGGATACCTATGCTGCGGAAACGGATCGCTGCTCGCGCGAGCTTTCGCCGACGGAAACCGGGCTCTCCGGATTGCCGCCGACGCTGATTCTCGCCGCCGAATGCGATATTCTATGCGACGATGCGGCGGTGCTCGCCGAAAAGATGCGTGCGGACGGCGTTCCCGTAAGCCACAAAGTCTTGGCCGGGCTCCCGCATGCCTTTGCCCTGCTTCCGGGCTTCGATACCGCAAGAAAAAGCGTATTTGCCTCCTTCCGCGACTTCGGTATTTGCCGCTAACGCGTGCTTGGGATGAGTTCATTTAAAGATATTGATTTACATTTTTGGAATTAGTTCCCATATTTGGAATTATGATTGAGAGCTTCGGAGACAAAGACACGGCGCGCATTTTTGCTCGCGAACGTGTCCGACGTTTTCAAGCGGAACTGCTTGCTCGAGCCTATCGGAAACTGATTCAAATTCACGCAGCTCCTAATCTTGCGTTTTTGAGGATTCCGCCGTCAAATCGGCTCGAGGCGTTGCGAGGGGATTTAATCGGATTTTTTTCAGTCCGCATAAACGATCAGTGGCGAATCGTTTTTCGATTTGAAAACGGTAACGCTTATGATGTTCGCATTTGTGATTACCACTAAGAAGGGGAAATTTATGACCGACAAAGAGATTTTTGCTCCCTACCATCCGGGAGAGATGCTTCGTGAAACGCTTGAGGAACTCGGTGTTTCCCGCTATCGTTTTGCCAAGCTTACGGGGATTGCTCCGTCAGTGCTTTCCGGAATTTGCAACGGGAAGCGTGGTATTTCCGTGGAAGTTGCTATTCGCATCGGACGTGCATTAGGGACCGGGGCTCAGGGTTGGCTAAATATGCAAGCGCTTTACGACACGCAAGTCGCCGAAGACCGAAATCGGGACGTTTTCGAAAAGATTCAGCAGTTACCGCAGGTCGCGGCATTGGCATGACATCCTACTCTCAGTTCTACGAGAGATGGATTTGAAGGCTTTCACGGAGAGCAAATCTTAGGCGAGCATGTGGAGGTTCGCCATCGAGATACCGGAGAGGATGGCGCCCGTGATTCCGAGGAAGCCTTGGTCGGTTCCGCAGAGGAAAAGGTTGTCGAAGGGCGTGGTTCCCGCGCGCGTTTTTTGGGTGGCTCCGTAGATGGCTCCGCCGAGTTTTCCCGTAAAGCGTTCGATTGTCAGCGGCGTAAACATGTCCGTGGCGCAAATGGCTTTGCGGAAAACCGAGTCATCCACGGCGGGAAGGTGTTTTCTGGCGACGGTCTGCAATTGCTCAAAGGAGTCCCGTTTGGCTTGAGCGTAGGCTTCGCTCGCGTGTCCGAGCGCTTTCCAGCGGGCGTAATTCGCGAGGCAGGTGACGCGCAGGCATCCTTCTTGCGGCGCTTCTTCCGGACGGCTCCAGGCGTAGTTGTTCGGGATGCAAATCACGCCGGAACGTGCGTCGATGAGGGTTTCCGGGTTCCGGTAGCAGAAGCGTTCGGCGTCGTTGAAAAAGATAATCGTCTCGTTCCAGCCGAAGTCCTTTTCGGGAGCGGCATCGAGCTGCGTGATGGTTTCGCAGAAAGCGAGCTGGCCGATGTTGTCGCTACCGTAATCGGCGGCAACGCCTTCACAAAGGCGCAGGGTCTCGGAGGAGCCGGCGGAGGAAAGGATTTTATCGGCGGTAACGACAGTTCCGTTATCGAGTTCCACGGCGACGGCGCGTTTGCCGTCGGTGCGGATTTTTTTTACCCCGCATTTCATTTGCACGACGGCGCCGGATTCCCGCAATTTGCGTTGCAGGGTGCGCGTGATTTGACGGACACCGATATGCGGGCGCGCAAAGCCTTCGCGGAAGATGCTACGCCACATGATGGCGAACTGCGGAAGCGCCATGTCGTCGGGGAGGGAACTTCCGTAGAACGAAAGCGGAATGAAGAGCGTGTCGACGAGCAGCGGGTCGGAAATGAATTTGCTGACGCAGGCGCGTGCGGAATCGTCGGCGGCATCGAGTGCGGTTTCGTTGTAGCCGGACAGTAAGGCGTCGAGTTTGCGGAATCCGTCGATCTGTTGCGGGAATGCGCGTGCGATTTCGCTTTCGAGCAGGGAGAAATCGTTGGAAAAACGGATTTGGTTGCCGAAAGCGTGAATGGCGGATTGCTTTTGCGGGCACAGATCGAGTTCGTCGTAGCGGATGCGAAGCTGGCGGAGCAATTTTGTGAGCGGCGCATTCTTCGTGCCTGCGGGGACAAAATTGGTCATCGCGTGGAGCCCGACATCGTATTTGCGTCCGCCGAGGAAGTAAAACCCGTTGAGGCCGCCGATCGCGTTGTGGCGCTCGACCAAAAGCGTTTTTTTGCCGAAATGGGCAAGTCGGATGGCGGCGGCAAGCCCGCTCATGCCCGCGCCGATGACGAGCGCGTCAAAGTGTTGTCCGTCAAGATTCGGCATTTTAGGAAGCGAAGTATCCGCGAACGGCCGTGATCCAGGCGTCAAAAGCACCGTTAAGGAAATTAGCGGTGATTACGGAGACCCAAACGATGAGTCCGATGAGAATGGAGCAGAAAACGGCGGCGGACCCGAGGTCTTTGGCACGTTTGGCGAGTTCCCGGTATTCGAGGGAGATATCGTCGACAACGGCTTCGATGGCCGAATTCACCATTTCGATGCAAAGAATCAGCGGCATCGGGAGGATGAGCAGTACTTTGGAGATCCAATCGACGGGAAGTACCAGTACCAGGATGCAAAGCGGGATGAACGTGAAGACTTCCTGGCGGCAGGCGTGTTCGTGTTTAAGGGCCGCGCGGAAGCCGGAACAGGAATAACCGAAAGCGGTCCGGAGTCGGGCGATACCGCCCTTGGACTTTTTTTCCTCTGCAAAATGCTCCTGCCGGCTTGGTGATTTCATGGGTGTTGGTGACGAATAGGGATACTTATAAAAAAGCCCCGTTGCGGAAACGGGGCAAGAGGATTTTTGCAAATGGCTTTATTTTGCTTCGCCGGCGTAGGCCTTCGACTTCGTCAGCTTTCCTTGGTAGTTGAAGGTGTAGATGCCGCCGTCAACGCTCTTGAGCTGGAAGCCCTTGTCATTGTCGCGTTCGATGGTCAGCGAGTCGCCGATGTCGTAGCCGGGGGCGATACGGTTGCCGTTGAGCATCTTGAAGCCTTCCGGAGCGGAAATGGCGCCCGTGGTCGCGTTGTAACCCAAGGTCACTTCATGCGTGAACGTTTCCGCGAAATAGGTTTGAGCCGCAATGCCGAGGCGGGCTCCGTCATCTTGCATAATTGCCTGAGCTTGCGTTGCCTTGTACTGACGAACAGCGGGAACGGCCACTGCGCAAACGACCGCGACCAAGCAGACGACAATAAGAGTTTCAAGAATCGTAAAACCTTTTTTGAACGAGTTCATAACGCGAAAAATAGAGGACTTTATATGCGTTAAATAATCTTGTCTCGCACGGCGTTTGTCAAACCATTTGCTCGGCTCAGTCCTGCCTTTTTTGCGCCTAAAAATCTTTGCTTTGGGGCGGGAACGAGCGTAGGATTTTCCGCTACTATGAAATTTCGCAGTTCACTCAGCACGGAAGGTCGCCGCATGGCGGGAGCGCGTGCGCTCTGGCGCGCCAACGGCATGAAAGAAGAACAACTCGGCAAGCCGATTATCGGCATCGTCAACTCGTTTACCCAGTTTGTTCCCGGCCACACGCATTTACATAAAATCGGCCAGCAGATGAAAGCCCTCATCGAGGCGCAGGGCTGCTTTGCCGCTGAATTCAATACCATCGCTATCGACGACGGCATCGCTATGGGCCACGACGGCATGCTTTATTCGCTCCCGTCGCGCGACCTCATCGCCGACTCCGTCGAGTACATGTGCAATGCGCACCGCGTGGACGCCATCGTATGCATTTCCAACTGCGACAAGGTTACGCCCGGAATGCTCATGGCGGCGATGCGCCTGAACATCCCCGCAATTTTCGTTTCCGGCGGCCCGATGGAAGCCGGTGATTTTGAAGGCGAAAAATACGACCTGATCGACGTCATGGTCAAAGGCGCGGACGAATCGTATTCCGATGAAAAGCTCGCCGAACTCGAGCGCCTCGCTTGCCCGACCTGCGGTTCCTGCTCCGGCATGTTTACGGCCAACTCGATGAACTGTCTCAACGAAGTCCTCGGCATGGCACTTCCCGGCAACGGCACGTTGCTTTCGACGCACAAAGAGCGCATGAAGCTTTTCGAAAAGGCTGCCAAGCGTATCGTTGAAATGGCCTACGCCTATTATGAAAAGGGCGATGCGACCGTGCTCCCGCGCCAGATTGCGACGCGTGCGGCCTTCCTCAACGCCATGACGCTCGACATCGCGATGGGCGGTTCGACCAATACCGTGCTTCACCTGCTCGCCATCGCGCAGGAAGCCGGCGTCGATTTCACGATGAAGGATATCGATTTCCTTTCCCGCCGTGTCCCCGTGCTCTGTAAGGTGGCTCCGAATACGAAAAAATATCACATCGAAGACGTGAATCGCGCGGGCGGTATTCTGACGATTATCGGACGCCTCGCCGCCGAAGGCCTGATTGACGGAAGCGTGAATCGCGCCGACGGACTGACGCTCGCCGAAGCCATTGCACAGAATGACATTGATTCGCCGGCCGTTACTGCCGAAGCCCTCGAACGCGCTCACGCCGCTCCCGCGGGCAAGCGCAATATCGAAATGGCCTCGCAGGACGCGCGTTACGAAGCTCTGGACACGGATCGCGCGAACGGCTGTATCCGCGATGTCGAGCACGCTTACGTGCGCGACGGCGGACTTGCCGTGCTTTTCGGCAATATCGCGCAAGACGGTTGCATCGTCAAAACGGCGGGTGTTTCCGAAAAGGTTTTTAAATTCAAAGGGACGGCCCGCGTGTATGAATCGCAGGACGATGCCTGCAACGGCATTCTCGGCGGTAAAGTCGGTCCGGGCGACGTCGTGGTCATCACGCATGAAGGTCCGCGCGGCGGTCCGGGCATGCAGGAAATGCTCTATCCGACGTCCTACATCAAGTCGAAGCACCTCGGCGAGCTCTGCGCGCTGATTACCGACGGACGTTTCTCCGGCGGAACTTCGGGGCTTTCGATCGGACATATTTCTCCGGAAGCGGCTGCGGGCGGAAATATCGCACTCATCCGCGATGACGATTTGATCGAAATCGATATTCCGGCGCGTACGATTCGCGTTTGCGTTTCGGATGAAGAGCTCGCGGCGCGCCGTAAGGAAGAAGAAGCACGCGGGAATGCGGCATTTACGCCGAAAACGCGCGATCGAAAGATCTCCAAGGCCCTCCGCGCCTACGCGAAAATGGTCGCTTCCGCTGACAAGGGCGGGGTGCGCATCGTCGAATAATCCGTCATCCCGGGTTTCGGAACGGGGCGATTTCTTAAAAAACGCCCGAAATCCGATTCCCGGGATAGTTTTTTACATTATTTCCTACTTTTCCTATAAAATTTTAAAAAAATTATTTGACATGATTACATATCTTATATTAGCGTAGTAGGAAATTAAGCGATGCTTAGTTTAAAGCTCTTAGCCGAGTCTTTAACAAGCAGGCAAAAATTTGTTTATGTGTTAGTGTTAGATAGAGTTAGTGTTAGATACTACGTTCCCGTGGAGAGATCCGCGGGAACGCCTTTTATACGAATAGCGCAAAAATGAATCCCCGCTTGCGGAAAGAATGCGACGCGGTCGGGGAACGTGACTTTATTTCGGTTCGCGAACAATGGGATTACTTAAGGCTGCCTATAGAAATTCATCATTCATAAAGGCAAGCATTCGGGATTCGAAATTGCGCAGATCCTCTTCGTGGTTGCGCACCTCCGGCGCACATAACTTAATCTTGAGACAGATTTTGAATTTCTAGAGGTAGGCCATAGGTTTAAGCAAGGTGTCGGACTTTCTGCCGCAAATTTGAGGATTCAAAAAAGCGGACGGAGGGCGTAGAATGCGCTTTCGATGAATTTCCGAAATACAAACGCGCTTTGGAGCGCGGTCTTTATGCAAACGCTACGCAATTGCGGCGTGCGGACGGCTGTCGTTTCGCCGGGATCGCGTTCGACGCCCCTGACGGCGGCTTCGGCGGAAATTCGTCGCTTGGAAACGATTCCCGTGCTGGATGAGCGCTCGGCGGGATTTTTTGCGCTTGGCCTGTCTAAGAGCATGGTGCGCCCGACCGTCCTGATTTGCACTTCGGGGACGGCGGCGGCGAATTACCTGCCTGCCGTTGTCGAAGCCCGGATGTCGCATACGCCGCTCGTGGTCGTCACGGCGGATCGTCCGCCGGAATTTCAGAATTGCCACGCGGGACAGACGATTCCGCAGGTCGGTATTTTTTCACACTTCCCGGTTTGGGAAAAGAATTGCGTTCCCGCTTTGAGCATGGAGTCGCTTGCCGAGGCTCGTGAAACGGCTTTAGAGGCCGTGAAGGCGAGTATTGCTCAGAGCGCGCCGGTACACGTGAACGTGCAATTTCGCGATCCGCTTGCGCCTGCGGTGGCGGAGCAGGGCTTTCCGGGAGTAATTCCCGACGATTTTGACGTACAAAAATTCTGCGTGATTTCGCAGTCGCCGATGCGCGATTTTCTTGCTCCCGATGACGGGGCGGAGTCAATCGTTCTCGACGGCAAAAAAGTGCTGATCGTCGCGGGGACTGTGCCGCCCGGTCACGACGATACGCAGAATGTCGAATATGTGAGCCGCAAATTCGGGGCGCCGATTCTTGCCGATGCCACGCATCCGCTGCGTCATTTTTCGCCGGCGCGCGAACGCCTGATCGAACGCTACGATGCCATTTTCCGCAATGCGGGAAAACCTTATGCCCCGGAGCTTGCGGACTTGCGGCCGGATGTCGTTCTGCAAATCGGCACTTTGCCGGAAAGCAAATTTTTGCGGGCTTGGCTGGAGTCGCTGGGCGAAACGCCGGTTTACCTTTTCAATTATTGCGGGGATAATACGGATGCTTTGGCGCGTCCCAACGTGAAGAACGTTACGCGGCGTTTTCGCGAAATCTGGAACAATGTTCTCGCGCGGGAGGAAGCGGGGGACGTCGCTTCCGCCAACAATGCATTTTTGAATGCTTGGAAAGCGGCAGATGTCCGGTTTAAGGCGAAATCTGATGCCTATTTCCGTCACGGTGTCACTGCAGCGGGGACGCCGACGGAGCCGCAGATTGCGCGTTTCCTCTGCGAAAATCTGCCTGAATCCGAGACGGCTATTTTCATCGCCAACGGCATGCCGGTTCGCGATATGAATGCCTATTGCCCGGCGGGCGCACGTTTCTGGGCATTTCACAATCGCGGAGCTAACGGTATCGACGGAACGCTTTCGACCGCTCTCGGCGTTGCTCACGGCTGTATGGAGCAAACGCTTCTTTATACCGGCGACCTTTCCCTGCTGCACGACACGAACGGTTTTCTGATCGCGCCGCATTTCTGCGGAAATTTGTGCATCGTTTTACAAAACAACGGCGGCGGAAACATCTTCCGCCATTTGCCCGTGGCTTGGGAAAATCCGCATTTCGAAAAATTGTGGCTCACGCCGCAGAGGGCGGATTTTGAGCAAATTGCTGCCGCTTACGGAGCGGACTACGCCCGAGCGGAAACGCTCGGAGAACTCGGCAATCTGCTGACTCTGTTCCGCTCGAAGCAGGGCATACACCTCATCGAGATCCGAACAGACGGGGAAGCGTCCCGCAATCTCCGCAGCGAGCTTGCTTGCTAATCGGCGCAGGGCGTAGCGGGAATTTTCCCGCCGTGTTTCGTGCGTTGTCAGACGACAAAAAAAGCGTTCCCGCGAATTCACGGGAACGCTTTTTGTTTTTCGAAGATCCGAATTAGAAGCGGATACCGCCGCCGATTTGGATCACCGGATAGACATACATGTCATTCAGGAAGTCAGCGACCTTGGTGACAGCGTCGCGGACGTTGCCGTCGAACTGCTGGAGTGTCGAGACGGCGTCGATTTCGCCGAGGCTCGCGTACGGATTGTTCGGGTCGAACGCAACGCCGTTCTTGTAGAAGTGCGGCGCGCCGCTTTCCTTGTAGTTACCTTCGCCGAGGTAAGCAAGACCGAGGTCGATGGAGAAGTAGAGCGTGCGCTTTTGTCCGCCGTCCGTGGACCAGCCGATGCCGAGGTACGGGCAGAATTCATTATCCCAGTCACCGTTCATGTTGTACTCGGAGTAGACGTCGTATTGAGCGCCGGCGCCGGTTGCGTCGTATGCGTAAGACGTTCCGTGATACTTTGCGGAGACGCGGATGCGCGGATCCATCTTGATGAGACCGGCGGTGACGCGGAACTGCGAGGCGCGCGGGTGCCAGTCGAAGAAGAGGCCCATGTTGTCGCGGTTCTTCCATTCGAGGTCGATGTTCGTGTCGGAGAGCTTTACCGTCGTGTCGAGTTCGCCGGTAGCGTAGTGAGCGCGGACCTTGAAGTACTTATTGAATTCGTAGCCGACCTGAATCCCGATACCGAGGGTACCGACATTCGGCGTAACCGTGAAGCCCCAGGCATCGCCCCAGCCCCAGTCAACGACGTCGTTACGATTTTCGTAAGAGAGGAAAAGCTTGTGTGCTTCGCCGAGCATGTTTTCGACGTTTTTCGTGGCTTCCGGGGATTCGAGTGTTCCCGCCATCGTGTCCACGTAGGCTTCGCCGAAGACCTTGCCGATTGCGTTGCGGCGGTCCTGCTGCGTCGTGAAGGTCTTGTTGATTGCTCCCGCGATGTCACGGAACTGTTCGTCCGGCGGGAGGTCTTCGAGCCAGCCGGCGTCGAGGTGGAGTTCCTCGAGGATCGGTTCGTCGTTCACGATCGTCTTTTGCATCTGCTGAAGCGCGGCGATGGACATTTCCGTCTTCGGTGCCGGTTGGTTCTGCGCTTCGCCGGAGGTCGGCGTCGCGGCAAAAGCCGGGACAATCGCAGCTGCTGCCAGAAGAGCAGTCGGGAGGAGGATGTTTTTCATAGTGTGATTAATAGTCTAGTTGATGATTAATGGTGGACAAACATCTTGTCGGAAATAGTTTGACTTGCAAGCTTAAAATAGTTTGACTGTGCTGTCAGTATTTTCTCCCGGAAGTTTTTCGGGGATGGCGGGACGAGTATTTCAATCGGAAGCCGCTTTGCTTCTGCGGGCTGTGTTTTTTCAGTTGGAGGGCGGCGTAAATCCTTTTATTGTCGAATGCATTATGAATACTGCTAAAGCCCTTGTTTACAAAATGACGGGAAAGCCGCTTGAAGTGCTTGCGGCGGAAGAAATTTCCCTTGAAGAACCGAAAGCGAATGAAGCGACTGTCGCGATGGAGGCGGCGGTAATCCACCCGTCGGACATGGGAATGATCGGCGGGACGTACGGACGTCTGCGCGAGTTGCCTGCGGTTGCGGGGCGCGAAGGTGTCGGCCGCGTCGTTGCGGTCGGATCCGGAGTGACGGAGGTTGCGGTCGGCGACCGCGTGCGTATGCCGGAAGATGCCGGTGTTTGGCGCGAGGCGATTACGGTGCCGGCGTCGGAGCTTTGCAAGGTACCGGCGGATGTTCCTGCGGAGCAGGCGGCAATGGCTTTTATCAATCCGATGACGGTTTGGCGCATTCTTCACGATTTCGTCGAACTCAAACCGGGCGATTGGGTGCTTCAAAACGCGGGTAGCTCCGCTCTCGGTCAGTGCCTTGTGCAGATGGCGCATGCGCTTGGTCTGCGTACGGTTTCCGTGGTGCGCAACGTCGAAAAATGGGAGCCGATTCTGAAGTCGCTCGGCGGCGATGCCGTGCTGGCGGAAGAAAAGGATTCGATTAAGAAAATCGTCGAAATCGTCGGCGGGAAAGATAATTTGCCGAAGCTGGCGCTCAATTCCATCGGCGGAGAAAGCGCAGCGCGTCTCACGCGCATGGTCAGCTTTGCGGGGACGATTGTGACCTTCGGCGGCATGGTCGGGGATTTGATTCGTTTCCCGACTCGCGAATTTATTTTCAACGACCTGCGTCTGCGCGGTTTTTGGATGGACCGCTGGAATCGCGAAGCGACGCCCGAACAGCGTGAAGCGCTTGCGGAAACGATCTTCGACATGATGCGTCAGGGCAAGTTGAAGATGGCAGTCGATGCGGTGTATTCTCTCGACGAGTACAAAACGGCCATTGCCCGTGCGCTCGAAGGCGGCCGCAACGGCAAGGTGCTTTTCCGCGGAAACGTTGCTTAATTCCGTAAAATGAAAATTGCGATTGTCGGCGCCGGGGCTATCGGCACGTTCTACGGTGTAAAGCTTGCGCAGGCGGGGCACGCCGTGCACTTCCTGCTGCGGAGCGATTACGAGATCGTGAGGGAACGCGGTTTTGAGGTCCATGACTGCGGAACCTTGTCCCGCGTTGCCGTCAACGCGCACCGGACGCCGGAGTCCATCGGCGTCTGCGACCTTGTTTTTATCGCGCTTAAGACGACGGCGAATGCGCGTTATTCGGCTTTAATCGCTCCGCTTGTCGGTCCGGAAACCTTGGTGCTCACCGTTCAAAACGGCTTGGGCAATGTCGAAAAACTCTGTGAGCTTTTCGGCGGGTCGCGGGTGCTCGGCGGGATTTGCTATGCGACGATTAATCGCACGGCGCCGGGCGTCGTTAAAACGAACGGACGGACATTGCTGTGGCTTGCGGAGCCCGAGGGCGGACCTCAGGAACGTACGCGTGCGCTTGCGGAGCTTTTTTCGTCGGCGGGCTTGGCGGCGGAAGTGCAGGATTCGCTGACGGCCATGCTTTGGAAAAAGCTTTGCTGGAATGTGCCGTTTAACGGGCTTTGCATTGCCGGCGGAAACATCGACTGCGCGCAGCTGATGGCTTCTCCGGAGCTGGTCGAGTTGGCGTGGGCGCTGATGCGCGAGTTGCAGGCGGCCGCGCGGGCCTTGGGCGTGGAAATTTCTGACGCGCATTTGCAGAAGCAGGTGGATGTTACCGTGAAATGCGGAGCTTATCTGCCGTCGAGCTTGCTCGATTTCCGCGCGGCGCGTCCGGTTGAAGTCGAATCGATTTGGGGTGAACCGCTGCGTGCTGCACGGCGTGCCGGTGTTTCCGCTCCGCACCTCGAAACGCTTTATTGGCTTTTGAAAAAACTCTGCGTTTAAAAACGATGCGCCTACGTACGACTTGTTCCGTTTTGCTCTCCGCTTGCCTTTTGGCTTGGGTGGCGCCGCATCTGTCTGCTGAAGAGCTCGAAGGCGGAGCGGCGTTTGCGAGTCCCAAGGCTTTTTCCCGCGATGTGACGGCTTTTTGGCAGAGTGACGGGCAGGATTTCATGGCGCTTTGCGAGGTCGGTCGCGCGTCCCGTTGGCAGAAAACGGATACGGCCGGGAAGGAAGCCATTGCGAAGTATTCGGCTTATTTTTCGGGGATGAAAATCTTCGGCGTGCCGGTTGAGCAGTTGAGCTTGGAGCTTTACGCGGGGAAGTTGTGCGAAGTCGAAATTATGTTTTTTAACAAAGGCGACACGGCTTCCCGGATGGGTTTCGGCTCGGAAAGCACGAAGTCGCGGGGCGAAAAGAGTAATTTTGCGGAAGCGCTTTGGGACGATTGCGTGGCTAAAGTACGCCGGGCACTTTCCGAACTCGGGAAGCCGCGACGCGGGAAAATCGGTTCGCTCAAGTTGCGTCGCAGTGTCGAAATTTGGGAAAACGGAACCAATGCGTTTTTGCTGGATGCCGAGAAAAATGAATTTGTCCGCGTACTTGTCGTTCCCCAGACGGAGCTGAAAAAGTTGACCGCTTCCGCTACCGAGCGTGCTAAGGGGAATTTGCGCGAAAACCTCGTGCGGCGTCCGAACGGCGACGTGCTTGTCGGCGGGATCCCGATGATTGACCAGGGGCAAAAGGGTTATTGCGTTCCCGCGACTGTCGAGCGCGTGTTGCGCTACTACGGCATCAACGAGTTGGATATGCACAAAATTGCCGAGCTGGCGAACACGAATGTCGGCGGCGGCACGACGATTACCGGAGTCGTACGCGGCGTCGGTCCCGTCGTGAAGAAAAACCGTCTCAAGTTTACGACCCGGCGCATGCAGCTTGCGAAGATTCGGCAATGTGTGGACAAGGGGATTCCGATGTTTTGGAGTATGTTCGCGATTCCCGAATATTTGAACCGCCTCAAAGCGAATACGCAGGCCCGGGCGAATTGTCCGGATGCCGCGGCGTGGAGCGAGCAGCTGAAAAAACAGGAACCCTTTACGGCGACCCGTGAGGAAATGGTTCGGGAAGCGCACCTGTGCCTGATTATCGGCTACAATTTGAAGACGAAGGAAATTTGTGTTTCCGACTCCTGGGGCGACTATGCTGCCGAGCAGTGGATTTCGTTTGAGGACGCTTTCTCCGTTTCCCAGAAAAACGTTTTGCTGTACTCGCTCGAAAAATAGCCGTCGGCCAAAAGTCGCCGGATCCACCTCTTTCCCGGCGTCGGGATTCGGGCTTCCGCTTGCAGTTTGGTGTTTAAATTAGAAAAAAACGGCCTATAATAGACGCTGTTCTAAGGAACTGTAATCCGAACGCATTTCACCCCAAGCAAGAAAGGATTCCCCCACATGACAAATATCTTAGTTTGCATCGACGGATCGAACTACGGGCAAGTTTGCACGAGCTACGCAGTTTGGTTGGCGAAAAAAACCGGAGCACGGATTTCCGCGCTTTACGTTTCGGAACTTTGGCAATACGAGACTCCGCTCATTGCGGACTTCGGCGGTGTCGTCGGCACCCAGCCTTACATGGGATTGACTGCCCAATTGCGGGAAGTCGAAGCGGGCAAGGCCAAGATCATCGAAAATTACGTTCGCGGGGAATTCGAAAAAGCCGGTATCCCCGACCAAGTGGAATTTTTCCATCGCTCCGGCTTGCTCGTTGATTGCATCGACGAGTTCGAAAATCAGCGCAACGACATCAGCGCTATCATGATCGGCAAACGCGGCGAACACGCGAACTTTGCCAAGGGCCATCTCGGCTCGAATATGGAACGCGTCATCCGCGCCAGTAAGCTTCCCTGCTTTGTCGTCAACCGCAAGTTCATCGAACAAAAGAAGATCGTCCTCGCTTACGACGGTAGCCCCAGCGCGACCCGTGCGCTTGAATACCTCGCGACGCGCAAGGAGTTTATCGACCAGGAAGTACACATCGTAACGGTTGCCAAGCCGGGAGCCGAAGCCGACGGAACGCGCCTGCTTTTCGAAGCCGAAGCGCGCCTGAAGGGCGGACCGCTTGTCCCGATCGTTCAATTGCTTTCGGGAACGCCGGGCGAAGCGCTCGAAAAATACGTCCAGGAAAACGACATTACCTGCCTCATCATGGGCGCCTACGGTCATTCCCGCGTGCGGCAATTCATCATCGGCAGCACGACGACGGAATTTGTCCGCCGCTGCCTCATTCCGGTTATTATGTTCCGTTAGTTCGGACGGAGAAAAGCGCGGTGTAGCTGACGGCCAATAGTGAATGGTACGCGGCGGGCGGTATCGCTCCGCTATCCGCCATTCACTATTGGCCGTTTTCCGTTAGCTTTGTTTACGGAATGCGTTGCTCGTCGAAATCGATCATGTCCGCGAAAGAAATGATGTCGGTTCGGTCGAGCGCTTCCATTTTACGCTTGGCGTCGTTGAGGGCTTCGCGGCCCATTTCGCTCATGCCTTTTTGGACGCATTCGCGGTTCCACTTGGCAACGCGTAGGTCTTTCGGGAAGATTTCGAGAAGCTTGGCGTCGAGCGCGGCATTGTCGTCACCGCATTCGCGTACGGCTTCGACGACGCTTTGCGGGTCGATGCCGAGGTGAAGGCAGAGAAAACGGTCGAAGCCCTTGCAGAAGTTGCGCTGGTAGGATTTCGGGAGTTTTCCCGCGAGGTGTTTGCGGATTTTGGCGATGAAGCGCGGCAGGTGGAGGAGTCCCGTTTCCTTGTGCGGAATGTAGGGCGAGGGCAAGTCGAGGCAAATTTCGCCCGTTGCCGTGCTGTAGAGCATGTTCGGATCGTCTGTCGGTGTCGGTTGAATCATAAGTGGTTTGACGGATGTTAGTTTATCGGTACGGGCTCGCCGAGGTGTTTGGGCGAGCGCATGAAAAGGATGTCGGCGACGGCGGCGACGCGGGCGAGGCGCTCCCGCAGCCAGATCTTAATTTTGTAAGCGAGGGGCGGATGCTCTTCGGCGACGAATCCGACGGCTTCAATGCCGCGGGATCGGGCCAGGAAAACGGCGCGTTCGCAGTGGAACGCCTGAGAAACAACGATGAACCGGTTTTGTCCGAAAACCGCTTGGGCGCGGATGACGGAGTCTAAGGTGCGCAGGCCCGCGTAGTCGCAGTGGATTTTGTCTTCGGGGATGCCGAGTTCAACGAGGGCGTCTTTCATTGCCTTGGGCTCGTTGTAGTCGTGGCGGCGATTGTCGCCGGAAACGAGGATGCGTTCGATCTTCCCGGAATCGAAAAGGCGCTTGGCGGCGGCGATGCGTGCGGCGAAATAGGTGTTTGCGGAACCGCCGCGCGTGGTCGGGGCCGTTCCGAGGACGAGGGCCGTTGCCATGGCGGGGACGGCTTCCGGTGTTTCAAAAACGTATTTCCGGTTGTGCGCGACCAAGAGATTGCAGACGAGTATCACGCCCGCGAGCAGGAGAAAAACGATGCTCGAAGCGATGAGAGCACGACGACTGAAAATTTTTCGTAGCACGTTTTATTCGCAGAGATTGTCGGCAATGGCTTGCGCGAGGGCGGCGACGGCAGCGGAAATCGCCTGTGCGTAAGTCGCGTAAGGATCTTCGCTCATATCGTAAATTACTTCGTCAATCGTTCCGGCGGAGATATTTTTCGAGAACAGGAAGGATTCGCTTTTGATTTCTGTCTCCGTCAGGCGGGAAACGACGATTTGCGCGGAGATAAGGACTTTGCCGTCGAGCGTGCCGTCGAGGCGATCGATGAATACGGAGACTTTTTCGACGTTTTTGATTTTTTTTCCGCAGAGTTTTTGGGCGACTTGAATGGGAATGGCGCGTTGGATGGCACGGGCGAGCGGCTCGGCCCAAATGCGGGTCTCGTTGAGAACGACAGTGTTTTCGCTGTTCCGTGTGACGATTTGCGGCGTGTCGATGTAGGCGGGAACGGCGATGCGTGCAAAGGGGACTGCGGGGGCGGCGGCCGTGCTTGTCGGCGCGGATGGCGTGAGCGTGTAGCGCACGGGATTCGGCGTGTTGGAGACGGCGCAGGCAACCAGGCCGAGGCAGGCGGGAAGCAGTGCGAGCACGAAACTTGTTTTTTTCATAATCGGGAATGCGTGGGATTACGGTTGATCCTCATTGCCGAAAATCACGGCATCGGGGTGTTGGCGCAGGTAGTCGGAAAGGGTACGGATGGAGCGTGCGGCGTCGTCGATTTGTTCGAGCGTTTCGCTGAGTTCCTGTTCGAGCGAGCCGTGCGTTCCCGTCAGCGAGGAGCGGAAGACGAGCATCGTTTTATTGATTTGCTCGAGCGAATTGCGGAGTGCCTCGGTCGTCGATTCGAAGTCCGTCCGCAGGGGGTCGAAATGCGTTTCCAATTTGCGGGAAAGGGCGGAGATGTCCAGCGTGGCGCGGTTGACGTTCTTAAGGATCTGCGCGAGTTGCGGGTCGTCGAGGAGCTTTTTGGCCGCTTCGCTTGCCTGAAGGATATTGGCGTTAATCTTTTCGAATTCGATGGCGCTGACGCCGGCGTTCAGTGTGTTCGCCGTTTCTTTGAGGCGCTCCGAAAAACTTTTGAAATCGACTTGCGAGAGATTTTGCAGGATTTGAGCGACGGAGTTGAGCATCTGCGACATGTTGGAGGGGATCGTCGGGATTTCCAGATACTCGCTTTCGCCGTTTCCGCGTAGGATCGCCGGCGTTCCCGGAAAATAATCCAGCTCGATGTAAAGCATGCCGGTGAGCAGGTTGGACTGCTGAATGCGGGCGCGCAGACCCTGTTGGATGCTTTCCGACATGCGATGGCGCACCATTTCTGCGGTGTCGGCATTTTTGACGAAACGGTCGTCGATTTCGATAATGACCGGAATCGAGCGGATGCTTTGCGCGTTATCTTGGATGTTCAGGAGGATTTTTTGGACTTTCCCGATTTTGACGCCCTTGAATTTGACGTCGGAGTTCAGGCTCAGGCCGTTAAGCGAGTCCGTCAGGTAAACGATGAGCGGCGTGCTTTTTTTGTTAAAGGTGAGCGAGCTGAATGCGATGATGCTTCCGACCAACAGGGCGAGGGCGCCGAGAACGAAGATGCCGATAAGCGAGTGATTGATGGGTTTGCTCATGTTGTCCTAAATTCCGTTTAGAGGGTGCCAGCGCGGGTGAGAAATTCGCGGATGGCGGGCGAGGGCGGGTGTGCGCGGAGTTCCCGCGGATTGCCGATGGCGCCCAAGGTCTTTTGAGCGGCATCGAGGAAAATCGCGCGGTCGCCGATGGCAAAAATGCTGTCGAGCTCGTGTGTGACGATGACGACGGTTGTGCCGAGCGAGTCGCGGATATTTAGCGTCAGGTCGTCGAGCAACTTGGAACTGAGCGGATCGAGTCCGGCGCCGGGTTCGTCGAAAAACAGGATTTCCGGGTCGAGGGCAATTGCGCGGGCGATAGAGGCGCGCTTGGCCATTCCGCCGGAAATTTCGGACGGGTAGTAATTTTCGAAACCGGAAAGCCCGACGAGCGCGAGTTTGTAGCGCGCCAGCTCAATGCGTTCCCGCGTGTGCAAATCCGTGTATTCCTCGAGCGGGAGCATGACGTTTTCGAGCAGCGTCATCGACGACCACAGCGCGCCGCCTTGGTACATGACGCCGAAGCGCCGCAACAAGGCTTCCCGTTCTTTGGGCGTGCTTGCGTTCAAATCGTTTCCGAAAAGGCGGATTGTGCCTGCCGCCGGTGTTTGCAAGCCGATGAGGTGACGTAGCAAGGTCGATTTCCCGCAACCGCTTCCGCCCATGATGATGAAAATTTCGCCGGCGTTGATGCGGAAATTCAGATTCTCCATGACAACGCGGGAGCCGTACGCCAGCTTCAGGTCTCGGACTTCGATGGGGGCGGGAGTTTCCATGACGTTTAGAATCCGATAGCGTTGAAAAGGACGGCGAAGATGCCGTCGCCGATGACGATGAGCACCATCCCGAGAACGGCGGCGGAGGTGGCGGCATCGCCGACGGCCAGAGAGCTTTTTCCCGCGACCATGCCGCGGTAGCAACCGGCCCAGGCAATCATGAAACCGAAGAAAACGCTTTTGATGAGGCCGGACAAGACGTGGTTCATGTTGAGCGTGACGGCGATTTGTCGCCAGTACTGCTCCAGAGTGACGTCCATTGAGCCCATGACGAAGAGACCGCCGAGAATGCCGACAAAATCCGAATAGAGCGTTAGCAGCGGCATCATGAGCGTGAGCGCGAGGATACGCGGAAGCACCAGGTATTCGACGGGATTAATTGCGAGCACGCGTAGGGCGGAAATTTCTTCGCTCGCCTGCATGCTGCCGATTTGGGCGGCAAACGCCGAACCGGTTCGTCCGCACATGATAACGCTCGTCATGATAACGCCCATTTCCCGCACCATGGCGATGGCGATGAGGCTGGCGACGTAGATAATCGCACCGAACTGGCGAAGTTGCATCGAGCCGATATAGGCGAGAATCATGCCCGTGATAAAGGAAATCAGCGTGACGATCGGCAAGGCGTTGATTCCGCAGTCCTGAATGAAATACAGGCAGTCGCGCCAGCGGAAACGGGCTTTCCCGAAAAAAAGATTTTTAAACGCGAGCGTGGTTTCTCCGAGGAATTTTAAGGCGCGTTCGGAGCCGGAAAAAATACGTTCTCCCCAACGGCCGATGACCGCGAGCAGAGCCATGTCGCGCTCTCGCGGAGGCTCGGGGCGGCATCGGTTGGCGACGGAAAGTTCGAAGAGGCGCCCGACATTCTGCGGAAGCGTTTCCTTTACGAAATGAATGCCGCGTTCCGTGCAAAGAGAAGCGCATTTGATAACGTAGCAAACCAGGCTCGAATCGTAATGCCCCAGGCCCGAGCAATCAAAACTCAGGGATTTTACGCGGACGCCCGGGCTGAGGTTTTCCAGCGCGGCGTTGAGCGTTTCCGTATCCGAAAGTCCGTCGGTAAGCGACCAGTCGCCTGTGATTGTTACGGTCAGCGTCACTTCGCCGGACGTAGTCGGCTCCGCAGCCACGGGAACGGGCGGACGGGCACAGGACAGGCGTGTACGGGAAGCGGTTGACATAATTTTGTCCGGTAAGTTTACAAACGAGCGTTTGCCTGAGCGAGAATTTTCTGAAATGTCTCCGTCGCAGGAACTCCGCTCTCCCGCCTAAATCCTCCGGGGAAGTTTAAATTGGAAGTGTGTCGTTTGAAATTCCTTTTGCGCTCCGTGCCTCAGCGTCTCCGTGAGAGCTTCTAATAATATCTCTCACAGAGGCACGGGGGCACTGAGCCTCAAATGATGCCTATTGTTTTCTATTCCAAAACCCAATCTTCCGAGGAGGGTTGAATTGGAAGTGTGTCGTTTGAAATTCCTTTTACGCTCCGTGTCTCAGCGTCTCCGTGAGGGCTTCTAATAATATCTCTCACAGAGGCACGGGGACACGGAGTCTCAAATGATGCCTATTGTTTTCTATTCCAAAGCCGATTCACCGAAGAAGTTCGAATTGGAAGTGTGTCGTTTGAAATTTCTTTTTACGCTCCGTGTCTCAGTGTCTCCGTGAGGGTCTCTAATAATATCT
>JAFYWY010000092.1 GCA_017546455.1 Opitutales bacterium | reverse complement strand
TTCCATTTCGAATCCGCAGTCGGTCTAAAAAAGGTGTAGTTCAAGCGCTTCCCGAACCACGCCGTGTTGTGGTACATGTTTTGTTGCGACCCCGATTTCAGAGACTCTAGCGAGATGTTTTCTGTTACGTCGCTTGCTGCGGCGACGCTGTACGTGAGCACGCTTTTTCGGATTCGCGGCGGGTCGTTCGGGTCGAGCGGGTCGGTTCCCTCGATAAACTCGAGATAATCGGCGATGCCGTCGCCGTCGGTATCGTTTTCTAAGGCTTCTGAGAGCGCCCAAAGCGTTCCGGCGAGTCCGAGGAATGCGGCGCTTCCCGCCGCCCACGGTAAGTAGCGTCCGCGGTGTTTTCAATCGGGGTAGAGGCTTTCATCCTATTTCCTTATTTTATACATTTAGAGACGCAAGAGATTGTTCCTTGCGGTTGGTCTGTCAAGTGTTGATTGTGTAATACTCGACGTGGATTCAAAAGGAATTCTTCATTGATTCACGGGAGGCGAAAGGTGATAATTCAGCGTTATTTTTAAGGTATTTGCGTCTAATCAGATTTATTTTTTTATAAAATGGCTACGAAACTGTTTATTCCCGGTCCTACCGAAGTCGCACCCGAAGTGCTTGCCGCCATGTCGCTCCCGATGATGGGACACCGCTCGAAAGTTGCGTCCGAGCTGCAACGCCGTATCTCCGACAATCTTCGCCGCGTTCTGCTTACGAAGAACGAAATCCTGCTTTCGACCTCGTCGGGAACGGGCTTTATGGAAGGTGCCGTGCGCTCCTGCACCGCCAAGCGCGCCGCTATGTTCTCCGTCGGCGCATTCGGTAAGAAATGGTACAAGATCGCGAAGATGAACGGCATTCCCGCCGACTTATTTGAAAGTGAACCCGGCGAACCGACGACGCCCGAAATGGTCGATGTCGCACTTTCTACGGGCAAGTACGATACCATTTGCATCACGCACAACGAAACCTCTACCGGGATTCAAAACCCGTTTGAGGAAATCGCCGAAGTGATGAAGAAATACCCGGACGTCGTCTGGTGTGCCGACGCCGTTTCCTCCGCCGCCGGAGCGAAAATCGAAACGGATAAACTCGGCGTGGACGTCCTTGTCACCTCGACGCAGAAGGCGCTTGCGCTGCCGCCGGGCATGGCGATTTGCGCGCTGTCGAAAAAGGCTTACGAACGCACGGCCCAAGTGGAAAACCGCGGTTGCTACTTCGATTTGCGCGACATCTACGACGTCATTCAGAAGAAGGACTACCAGTACACGAACACGCCCTGCGTTTCGATTATGTACGCGATGGATCTGCAGTTGCAGCGCATTATGCAGGAAGGCGTCGAAAACCGCTTTAAGCGTCACGAGGAAATGGCGGCGTTCGTGCGTGCGTGGGCAGACGAATATTTCGGCATCTTCTCGAATCGCAAGTATTTGTCGAAGACGCTCACCGTCATCAAGAATACCCGCGATATCAACGTCGGCGACCTGAACAAGGAGCTCATCAAACGCGGTATGCAGCTCGGTAACGGCTACGGCGACTTGAAAGAAAAGACCTTCCGCGTCGCGCACATGGGCGAACTCACGATGGACGACATGCGCTCCATCACGGAGAACATCGTCGATATTCTCGGCCTTTAAAAGGGATAACTGATAGCTGATAACGGATAAGTGAAGGATGCCTTTGGCGGAGCTATTCACTGTTTCCCTAATGCTTTCCTATTCCACGCGCCGCAGGTACTTCCGGGACGCATCGCGCTTTTGAGCTGCGCTGTCCCTTGGGTGGACCGCGGGTTCCGACTCACGTCTGCACCCGCGGTTAGCGTTAGTCGTGCACCTCCGGCGCACAGCTTTCAAGAGGCAATCTCGAATTCCGAATGTTTACCGCTTAGCGAATTCCATAGTTGTTTTTGGAAGAAGTATTCCTCGACTCTCAATATCTAATAACTTCGCCCAAGCAGAGTATCTTTCCTCGGCTCTGCCGACTAAGCTTTTCAGCTCTTAAACTCTTTTCCCCTTTGAGAAACAAAAAAGCGTTCCCGTGATATTCACGGAAACGCTTTTTGTTTCGGGAGGGAAACGAATTATTTTCCCTGTTTGTCGATCCAGCGGGCGAGGGCCTTGATGGTCCAGGAGTCGCCGCCGTTGTTGAATTCGTCGCCGACGGCTTTCCCGATGAGTTTCTGCGCGAGCGGAGTCTTGTAGGAGAGCACGTTGTTTTCCGGGTCGGAGTCCCAAGCACCGAGAATGGTGTAGGTTTCCTTGTTGCCGGAGGCGGAAACGAGTTCGACGATGGAGCCGACGCCGACTTTGTCGGTCGGGGTGTCGGAGAAGTCGCTTGCCTGTGCACGTCCGAGTTCGGATTCGAGCAGGGCCTTGCGGGCGAGGAGGGTTTCCTGGTCTTGGCGGGCCATCTTGTATTCGGAGTTTTCCTTAAGGTCGCCGTGTTCCTTGGCGATGTTGATGGCTTCCTTGTTCGCGGGAATCTGAACCTTGATGAGGTCTTCGAGCTCGTTGCGGCGTTCTTCGAGAGACCATGCGGAAACGACGAGTGCGCCGGAGACTTCCGGTTCGTCGGCGCCGCCGATGAGGAGGTTCTGGATGCGCGGATAAATCTTGATGAAGCGCGCGAGGAGCGACTTTTTCGTCAGCGGTTCGAAACCTTGGTTGAGGTTGAGTGCCTGGGCGAGGTCGCGGGCGACTTCTTCGTTCGTGTCTTCGAGGAGGTCCTGAATCAGGCCGTAGTCTTCGCTGAGCTCTTCCGCGAGCATGATGCGGCGGTTCGAGGTCGCCATGACGGCTTCGCGGTCAATCGCATAGAGGATTGCCGAGAGGAGGCGGTGCGAGATGAGCGGCTTGATGATCTTCGCGTACTTGCGGGAGTTGCGGTTCTTGATGATCCAGATGAGAACCGGGCTCTTGAGGCTTTGGCCGTCGAGCCAGTCGATGAGCTGCTTGGCAACGTGCTTTTCCTGTCCGCGTTCAACGAGGAAGTTGACGCATTCCGCAGTGAACTTGCCGGTGCTGTATTCGAGCAGGTCGGTGACGACGGAGACCCACTTGTTGTCTTCGGCGTAAACGCGGGAGAGCAGGTCGAGAAGGCGCTTCAGGCAAGCCGGGTTCTGCGGGATTTCTTCCGCGAGGCGGCTGAGTTCTTCCTGCGAGCAGGAGAGAATGACGGACTTCGAGGTCGGTTCGAGGGAATCGACGTCTTCCTTGAAGAAGCGGCAAAGGTCATTGCGAACCCAGAGACCGTAGAGGCATTCCGCTTTCGTGAGGCGCTTGGCTTCCTTAATGGCGGTGGTGAGTTCGTCGAAAATGTTGTGGAGGTCGGCTTCGATTTCCGGGTCGGTCGCCTTGTAGTGGTGAAGCGGTTGCGGCTGGTTCGGGTCGCCCTGCGGGAGTTCGTCTTCGGACTTGATGGACGAGAACTGGAAGAGTTTTTCCGCGAGTTGGATTTTCTTCTTCGGGTTCTTGTTGCGGTAGTATTCTTCGAGAATTTCGCGTTCCGGGGAGACTTGGTCGTCTTCGTCGCGGAGCTCGTACTGGCCTTCCTTCTTAGCGGGGACGCCGATCAGCGGGTCCTTGAGGAGGAGCTTCTTCGTCGCGGTCCACCATTTTTTCATCTTGTTGGCGCCGAGGAGGCGGATGAGGACGACTTCGATTTCGGTCGTCGTCATTTTGTGGTCTTTCGCGGCGGAAAGGATTTCCTTGATGAGGAGAACCGGGTTGGATTTTACCAGCGCTTCGATGGTGGCGGGATCCTTGCGGTTGCGAACGAGGATGTGGCGTTCGGAAAGGATTTCGAGCTTGTCGACGCAAAACGCGGGAGCCATGGCGTGTCCCGTTTTGTTAGCTTCCGGAAAGTCGATGATGAGGCGGTTGGCGGCGGCGTCGTAGCCTTTGATTTCGCCGAAGCCCCACGTGCGGTGCATGCAGTATGCGCCGTTCGTCATAGCTTCAAGCTTTTCGCGAACCCCGCGCAATTCCGGGTTGTTTTCGATGAGGGAGTCAATCTCTGCGTTATTCATTTTGCGTAAAATGTCGGATTCTGTATTAGAACACCAAAGCGTGCGGTCTTGCAAGCGTTGATTTCCTGACTTTAATCGGTGATTGATTAATAGTTTTGTGTTTCGGAGGGCGGTTTTAGCGGCGCAGGGCGGTGAAATCGCCGAGGCGGGCGCAGAGGTTTTGGGCGAAACAGCCGCGGTTCATGATGTAGAGGTGGATGCCCGGGGCACCGCGTCGGATGAGTTCGCGGATTTGCTTTTCGGCCCAGGAAAGTCCGATTTCGATGCCGGCTTCCTTGTCGCCGGCGCGGTCGGCGGCTTCGAGGGCGTCGCGCAGTTCCGCCGGGACGTGAGCTTGGCTCAGCGCGTTGATGCGGGCGAGCTGCTTGAAGGACAGGACCGGCATGATGCCCGGGATAATCGGGACGCGGATGCCGGCTTCGCGGGCGCGTTCGACGAAAGAAAAGTACTTTTCGTTGTCGAAGAACATCTGCGTGGTTACGAAATTGGCGCCGCAGTCGATTTTTTCTTTGAGAAAGCGCAGGTCGGTTTCGATGTCCGGCGATTCCGGGTGTTTTTCCGGGTAGCCGCCGACGCCGATGAGCTGGGCGTCGCCGTAGTTCTCGCGGATGAGTGCGACGAGTTCCGAGGCGTGCTTGAGGCCGTCGGGCGCGGGCGTAAAGGCGGTTTCTCCCTTGGGCGGGTCGCCGCGCAGGGCCATGATGCTGAAGAATCCGGCCTTTTTGTAGCGTTCCAAAATGGCGAGCAACTCGGCCTTGGAGTGCCCGACGAGGGTCAGGTGCGGCATGACGCGGAAGCCGAAAATGTCCGCGATGAGCTCGCCGTAATCAAGGGTGCGCTCGCGGGAGGAGCCGCCTGCTCCGTAGGTGATGGACGCGAAGTCAATCGGAAGCTTTTTGACGGCGTTGGCGGCGCGCAGGAGCTGGCGGGCGTCTTTTTCTTCTTTGGCGGGGAAGAATTCGACGGAGAAGGTCGGTGTCCCCGTAGCCCATTTTTCCAAAATTACTTTATCCATGAGGCGGAATGTAAATTTTAATGCTTAACTCTTAAAGTCTAAAGAACGCCCGGCTTAGCGCAGCTTCAGTGTAATCAGCGCGAGGGCGGCAAGGGCGATGGAGATAATCCAGCATCGGATGACGATTTTCGTATTGGGCGTCGTTTGCTGCCAGGTGTGGTGGATCGGCGTTCTCGGGAAAACGCGGCGACCTTCTCCGTAGCGCTTGCGGGTGTATTTGAAGTACGATTTTTGAATGATGACCGTGACGGTTTCGAGGACAAACACGCCGCCGGAAATGATGAGCAGGAGCGGATGGCCGGTGAGCAGGGCGGTTGCGCCGAGCGCGCCGCCGAGTGCGAGCGAACCGGTGTCGCCCATGTAAATCGTCGCGGGGGCGCCGTTGAACCAGAGGAAAACGAGGATGCCGGCGACGATGGCGGCGCAGAAAACAGCGAGTTCGCCGACGCCGGGGACATAACCTATACCGAGGTATTCCGCCCAGCGGGCATTGCCGACGAGGTAAGCGATGACGCCGAAGACGCAGACGTTCGGTACGGCGCAACCGGCGGCGAGGCCGTCGATCCCGTCGGTCAGGTTGACGGCGTGGCTGGCGCCGACGCTTGTCAGCCAAAAGAGCACGAGGACGCCGAATGCGAAGAGCAGGGCGCCGGGGGCGGAGAGGTCGTTGGATGAAATGACGGCTCCGCTGAAGGCGACGAGCGGTTCTTTCATGAGCGGGACCCAGATTTCGAGCAGGTTCATGCGGAAGCCGCCTTTGCAGAGCAGCACGCCGAATGCCGCAACGGCGGTCAGCGAAGTCAGGATCCATTTGAGGCCGGAGCTCATGCCGTCGGCGTCTTTTTTGATGACCTTTTTGTAGTCGTCCCAAAATCCGATGAGGGTCATGCCGATGAAGACGGTGAGGGCGGAGAAGACGTAAACGTTCGGGCGGGCGCAGAGCAGGGTTCCGGCGAGGGCGGAGAAGAAGATAATCAGACCGCCCATGGTCGGGACTTTGCGCGTTTCCTGGGCGGCATCGCCGAGCAGGTCGCGGCCGCGTTCCGGTTGTATGGCGTTTTGCAGGCGGCGGATGATGCGCGGGGCGATGACGGCGCCGATAAGGGCGGCGATGCCCGCAGCGAGGATACCGCGTACCGTCGCGTATTCAAAGAGCCGGAACGGCCCGAAAAATTCTTCTAAGTCCTTCAGAAAATAAAGCATGAGGGCGACAACCCTACGCCGAACGCCCGAGCGACGAAAGACGTTTTGTGCGCGCGCCCGCCCAAGGCGTATTTTAAGCGGATTTTTTTATTCACAGAGCGGAAAAACGCGAAAGCGCTCCGGCGGGAAAGCCCTTGTGGGAAGCTTGAATGTTTAGGAGTTGTAGAGTTTAGACAATCTCTAGAAATTCCTTTTTTAGAGCTGGCTTCAATCTTTTTTCCATTTTGCTCGTCAGAATGTGTGCACCGGAGGTGTACTACATGGGATAACCGCGGGTGCAGGCAATAGCCGAAACCCGCGGCCAGACGGTCTTGCCGTCATGCGCCGATAGAGGACGCGCTTACATCCCTGACATTCCTGCGGCGCAATGGAACGGGTTGCGCACTCTTTTTCGTAGGAAAATCTCTAGAAACTTTCTTTGGGTGAAAGCGCATAACTCATTCCATTACGCCGCAGGTACGTAAACAGTGCTTTGCCTGTCACTTTGCGGCGCTTGCTTTTATGGATTATCCGCGGGTTCCGACTACGTCTTCACCCGCGGTTATCCAATGTAGTGCACCTCCGGCGCACATGTTCTAATTTTGAGGCCGACTTAAATAAACGAATTTTTAGAGTTGGGTCTAAATGCAAACGCGGAGGCCGTCGTAGGCGAGGGCGACGTTCGCGGGAAGCTTGGCGCTCCAGGTGTCGTGGTCGATCTGCCAGGTCATGTGAATCAGATAGGTCTGCTTCGCGCCGATTTTTTGCGCGGCTTCGATGGCTTCGGGGACGGAAAGGTGGGTCGGGTGCGGGTTCGGGCGCAGACCGTCGATGACCAGCACATCGACATTTTTCGCGAGTTCGACGGCGGCGTCGGGGACGGCATTGCAATCGGTGTAATACGCGATTCTCTTCCCGCTTGTCTGTTCCGTGAAAACGAGCCCGAGCGTCGAAATGCTTTTTCCGTGGGGAAGGATGACGGATTCGACGAGTGTGCCGGCGGGCAGGCGTAGCTGTTTTCCCATGACGAGCGGATTGAGGGCGATGTAGCCGTCGTCGGAGCGCTCGCGGATGCCGTAATCGAAAAGGGTTTTTACGCGTGCGACGCCGCTTTCCGTGGAATAGACGGGAATGGCGTTGCCGCCGTTGATGGCGCAGTAGCGGCGCAGGTCTTCCATGCCGAGAATGTGGTCGGAATGCTCGTGCGTGAGGAAGAAATGATCGACGGCGGGCACGCGGTCGCGGATGCAGGCGAGGCGAAACTCCGGTCCGGCGTCGATTTGGACGTGTTGTCCGTCGATGAGCAGGTGCGCGCAGGATCGGCCGCGCCAATTTTTCGGATTGTTTAAATCCAAACCGTCGCATTTCCACTCAATCATCGGGACGCCTTGCGAGGTGCCCGTGCCCAAAAACAGAAGTTCCATAATCGTGGTTGCGAATCTATCAGTTCGGCGGGAAAATGCGAAATTAAAACTTCCCAAGGCGGAGGGGGCGTTTTAAAATTCCCCGCAATTCTTAACCCGACTTTATCGCACCCATGAACATGAAAAAATTACTCTTTATCGCGGCCTCTGCGGCTTTTGCTCTTCCCGCTTGGGCTCAGGAAGCCAAACCGGCTGTTGCCGAGGACAAGCACTCGATTACGATCAGCCTTCCGAAAGTGAATTTGCCGGAAGACGTGAAGGTGACCCTCTCCGCTTTCATGCAGGTGCAATATGCCTACGCGAGCGCCAACGGCTACGGAGCCGGTCCTGCCGAGGGCGGGTTCTCCCTGCGCCGTACGAATATTGCTGCAAAGGCTTCGTTCGGTAAGGCCTGGAATGCCGTCGTTTCCTACGAGTTCGACAGCGGAACGACCGGCGGTTGGAATTACAACGACTACCTTGACAAGGCCCTCGTTCAGTACAGCGGCGAAGCCGGCAAGCTCTCCATCGGCCAGCAGAAAAACCGCTTCATGGTTGAAGAATACACTTCCGCGCTGAAGCTCCCCGCCATTGAGCGCTCGATCAATTCGAACTACATCGCCGGCAATTCCGGCATTAAGGGGCTCGCCAGCTACCATATCGGCGTATTCTGGGACGGCAAGCTGAACGACGATTTGAGCTACGGCCTTTCCGTAACCAACGCCACCTCCCGCGACTACCACAAGGAAAGCAACGACCTCTGCCTGACCGGGAACCTTGGCTACGACATGAAGCTCGACGACAAAACGAAAGTGTTCTTCGGTCTGAACGGTATCGTCAATTTCAGCGATGACGGCGTTTACGGCAGCAACACGATTCTTGCCAACGCGGGGACGGTTTGGGGGATCGAACCCTATGTTCGCTACACGCAGGGCGATCTCTCCGTGCTCCTCGATTCTTACTACATCGACGGCGACAGCGATTCGCAGATCAAGCGCACGCTGGCTGCGGCGGCTATCGTTGCCTATCGCATCGACGAGCATTGGGAACCGGTTGTCCGCGCTACCTACCTGAACGCGCACACGCCGGCTTACGGGGTTAAGACGAGTCTTCAGAACCACAACCCGACGAGCGGCGGCCTGCCGAATGCGACGAGCTACTATCTCGGTGCGAATTATTACCTGAACAAATACGTGAAGATTTCCGCCGGCTATGAATACGTCCACACCTTCGGAAACGGCACGCACGCCGATTCCAACTGCCTGCGCACGCAATGCCAGGTTTCGTTCTAAGCCGCTCTGAGGCAAAAGGGATAACGGATAAGCGTTTTAGTGAATAACGAATAGAGAATAACGCTTTCTTCAAAATTTTTGCTTGAGAGCAAAAATCTTCGCATAGGACTATCCGCTATTTACCGGTTCCCGTTTACTGCACTACCTGTGATTTGCGTCGCGGGAACCTTTTTTTTGCGCTAATCTCCGGGAAACGAAAAAATGGACACCGCGAATTCCGAAAATTGCCCCGCCGTTCCCGTCCGCGGATTCATGCTTGATGTTTCCCGCGGGCGTGTGCCGACGATGCCGACTCTGCGTGCGCTGATTCGCCTTTTGGCGCAGTTGCGCTATAACCAGCTCCAACTTTACGTCGAACATACGTATGCGTTTAAAGATCACGCCGTTGTTTGGCGCGAGGCCTCGCCGCTGACCGCCGGGGAGCTGCGGGAGTTGGATGCGCTGTGCCGCGGGCACGGCATTGAATTCGTCCCGAATCTGAATTCCTTCGGGCACGTCGAACGCTGGCTGAAGCATGCCGCATACAAGCCGTTGGCGGAATGCCCGGACGGCTTTTACCACGCCGTTTTCAAAATGCAACGCGTCGCGGGAACCTTTGCCGCGTGCGAGGCAACGGCGGATTTCATGGGCGCGCTTTACGACGAATTCCTCCCGAATTTTTCGTCGGACAAATTTAATATCGGCGGCGACGAGCCCTGGGAGTTGGGGCAGGGGCGTTCCCGCGAGCTCTGCGAAACGCACGGAAAGCGGACCGTTTACCTCGAGCATATGGCGCGCCTGAAAAAACGCGTCGAAGCGCGGGGCAGGAAAATGATGTTTTGGGGCGATGTGCTGCTCGGCGAAGCGGGCGAGATTCCGACAGCGTTTTTGGAAAATACGATTCCCGTGATTTGGGGATACGACGCCGGGCATCCCTTTGACGAGCAGTGCTTCCGCGTGAAAGCGGCGCTCGAAAAGGCCGGCGGGCGGAGCGAATTTTACCTCGCGCCGGGGACTTCGTCCTGGCTGAGCTTCGGAACGCGGCAAACGAATGCGCTCAAGAACATCCGCGAAGCCTGTGCCGCCGCCAGACAACACGGCGCAAGCGGTGTTTTGCTTACGACCTGGGGCGACTTCGGCTACCACAACTTTTTTTGCGCGAATTTGATTCCGCTCATCGTTGCCGCCGCCGAAATGCAGGGCCGGAAAGCCCCCGGAACCGCGCGGGATTTTGCCGCTGTGTTGGAACGGATCGGCTTTGAGACAGGCGCCGAGCCTTTCTCGGAAGCGCTGATGACCTTCGGAGCGCTCGACGATTTTATCGCTAAAAAAATCACCAACCGCAGCATCACGCGGGAAATGTTCTTGGCCAAGGGCGAGGCTTTCGAAAAACTCATGAACGGCGTTTCGGCCGGAGAAGTTGCCGCTGCGGGAAATGCCCTCGCCGACGTGCGGCGGCATTTTTTCGGGGTGCCGGAAACCGTCCGAGCTTCGCAGGTGTGGGCGCGCGAATTTGCGGTGGCGCTAAGCATGGCGGAGGCCGCCTTGCGCCGGGCTGAGGCGTTTTTGAAAAACGACGCGGACGCGCTTGCCGCCGTCGAAGCCGAAATGCGCGGTCCGATCAGGGAGTCGTTTGCCGAAATCTGGAGGCTCTCCGACCGCGAAGGCGGCTTGGCGGAATCGCTGAGTTATTTTTAGCGGCGGGGTAAAATCTGCGTGAATTCTCCGTAAGATTTTGATTTAATGAACGCACTAATCACAAACAACACTCACTAATTATTACCCGCAATGATCAAGGAATACTTCAAGTCGCAATTTAACTGTGAACCGACGGCAATCGCCAAGGCTCCGGGCCGTCTCGAATTTATCGGCAATCACGTGGACTACAACCAGGGCATCGTCATGGGCGTTGCGATTGAAAACCACATTACGGTGGCGGTTTCGATGCGCGACGACGACGAAATCCACATGGCGTCCGAAGGCTTGCGTTGCACCGGCAAGGTCAAGCTCTCTGAAGTCGTGCTCCAGGAAAAGAAGCAGAAGTTCATGAACTACCCGCTCGGCGTGTTTGCGATGCTGCGCGAAGCCGGGATGAAGGTCGAAAAGGGCTTCAACCTCGCTGATACCTCGACGGTTCCGACGGGCGCGGGCGTCAGCTCTTCCGCCGCTATCGAACTCGCGACGGCCTATGCGCTCTGCAAACTTTACAATTTCCCGCTTTCGAAAATCGACACGGTGCGTATCGGGAAAGCTGCGGAAAACAAATTCGTCGGAATGCCCTGCGGAATTCTCGACCAGGGCGTTTCCGGCTTCGGCGAAAAGGACGCAATCGTCCGCATCGACTGCAAAACGGAGGAATTCTCGACGCTTCCGCTCCCGGCGGGAACGTATTTCTGGGTCTTTAATTCCGGCGTGAAGCATGCGCTCGTCGCCGGTGACTATGCCAAGCGCCACGCCTCCTGCATGGAAGCCAAGGACGTGCTCGGCAAGTACAACCCGGAAATCACCTGCCTCGCGGATGCGACGGTCAGCACGGTCGAAGCCAACAAGTCCAAGCTCTCCGCGGAAACCTTCAATCGTGCCCTGCACGTCGTCGGCGAAAACCGCCGCGTCGTCGAAATGGAACACGCCCTCGCCGTCGGCGACCTTGCTGCGGTAGGTGACCTGATGAAGGCCTCGCACATGAGCTCGCGCTTCCTCTTTGAAAATTCCTGCAAGGAAATCGACTTCCTCGTTACGGAACTTTCCGCGCAGAAAAATGTTTACGGTGCCCGTCTTTCGGGCGGCGGTTTCGGCGGGATTGCCATCGCTCTCACGAACGGCGATTTCTCGGAAGCCCAAGCCAAGGAAGTCGCGGAAAAATTCCACGAAAAGTTCGGTGCTTATCCGAAGTATTTCCGTACGACGACCGGCGCCGGTGCCGGCGTGGTGGAATAAGCAGCCGGAGGAAAGATTAAAGCTTAGAGCTTAAAGATTAAAGAGAAAGGCTCTCGCGCGGAAACCGCGGGAGCCTTTTCTTTGCGATTTATAACGGGTTGTCTTGAGAATCTTCCGTTGAAAAAAAATCTCGGACGCACTATTGTCGGACGATATTTACGAAATTCGCTACTGTTCCATGGAGTTTAATCTGAAAAAGATTCTGAAAGCCTTGCTCGCTTCGACTTCCGAGCCGCTTTCCATCAAAGATATTCAGGCCGTTATCACGCGTTATCACGAACAGCGCGAAAAAAATGAAAAGAACGCCGCGCCCGAAACCGACGAAGGCGGCGTGCCCGTCGCCCGTCCCGAAGGCGAAAATGCCGAACCGGAACAGCGCGTCATCGAAGACATTATCAATCAGGTGCCGGTTTTGCTGACGGCGACGCAGATTCGCGAGGCGATCGAGGAACTCAATTCCGAAATGAAGGATTCGCGCGACGCGACGCGTATTATCATCGGTCCGGAGGGCTTTCGCATGGTCATCGCTCCGGATTATGCGGAGTGGATTCGTTTGCTGCGCAACGATCCGCGCCCGCAGCGCCTCACCGCGGCGGCTCTCGAAACGCTCGCCATCGTCGCTTACCGCCAGCCCGTTACACGTGCCGAAATGGAAGCCCTGCGCGGGGTTTCCGTGGACTCGGCCCTCTCCCGCCTTTTGGACTTGGAACTGATTATGGTTTCCGGCCGCGCCGATTTGCCGGGGCGTCCGTCGCAGTTTTCGACGACTTCAAAGTTCCTCGAATTTATCGGCCTGCAAACCATTTCGGAGTTGCCGGAATCGGACGTGCTTTCGCCTTCGCAGATTTCGGCTTGGATTCAGAAAGCGATGAATCCGAACCGCCCGACGAATGCCGATGTCGGGCTCCACGAAGAAGACGCTCCCGCAGCCCAACTCGAACTTGCACAGGTGGTCGAATCCGAAGCGCCGCCAGCGCCTTCCGCAACGCCTTCGGAAACCCTCGAAACAGAAGCTTAATTCCATGAAAACGATTCCGGAAGCCCGCCAGGACATTGAAAAAATCGACGCTCAGATCGTCCGCTTACTCGGCGAACGCCAGGCGTGCGCGAAGATCATCGGCGAAAATAAAGTGCGCGACGGTAAAAACGTTTTCGTGCCCGAGCGCGAAGAGGAACTGCTGCGAAAACTCGAAAAGCTTGCCGCCGAAATCCCCGTTCCGCAGGCCAACATCCGGGCGATTTATCGCGAAATCATTTCCGCTTCCGTCGCATTGCAAATGCAATTGCCCGTTGCCTATCTCGGGCCGGAAGGCACTTTCACGCATCAGGCCGCCCGCAAAAACTTCGGCGGTAGCGTGGAATTGCAACCCAAGCGCACTCTCGTCGAAATTTTCGATGCCGTTTCCCGCGGCCAATGCGCTTACGGCGTCGTTCCCGTCGAAAACACCAATGCCGGCGCCGTGACGGGAACTCTCGATATCCTCGCGGAAACGGAGTTGAAAATTATCGCGCAGATTGAGCTCGAAATCGAACAATGCCTCGTCTGTGCGGGGCCGCTCGAAAAAGTGACGCGCGTTCTCTCCAAAGACATTGCGCTTGAGCAGTGCTCCGAATGGCTGACGCGCCATCTGCCGAATGCCGACTTGGTGCCGACCGATTCCACGGCCGCTGCCGTCGAAGCCGCTGCGCAGGATTCGAGCGTTGCCGCCATTTCTTCGACCATCGCCGCCGAATTGCGCGACGTGCCCGTCGTGGAACGCGCCATCCAGAATCGCGGCGTGAACATGACGCGATTCCTTGTCGTCGGCAAGAAACCCAATCCGTCCTGCACGCTCTGCGAAGAAAAGACGAGCATCGTTCTCGTCGTCAAAAACGAGCCGGGCAGCCTCTTGCGCGCCCTCGAACCTTTCTCGAAACGCACGCTGAACATCATGCGCATTGAATCGCGCCCCGTGCGCGCCCGCGCGTGGGAATATATGTTCTTCATCGACTTCATCGGCTCCTGGGACGCCCCCAAGGTGCGCGAAGCCATCGCGGAACTCGAAAAAATCGCCGTTTCCGTCAAACACCTCGGTTCGTACCCGAACACATAGCGCGGCAGGGTCCGTGCCGGACTCAGTGAATAGTGAATAACGCTTTCTTCAAGATTTTTGCTCGAGAGCAAAAATCTCCGCATAGAATTATTCATTATTCACTATTCACTGAAACACTTATCCATTATCAGATATCCACTATCCCTTCCCTTTAATCTTTTTTCCCGTTGACCGTGGAAAAAGAAAAAATTAGAACGTTCGTTCTAAAAATCGATGGAGCCCAAGAACGAATCTAACACGCGGGAACGCATTTTGGATGCCGCCGAGCAAATTTTTGCGACGCGCGGCGTGGATGGGGCGTCGATGCGGGCGATTACGGCTCTGGCGAAAGTGAATCTTTCGGTGGTTTATTATTATTTCAAGGACAAGGAAGCCTTGTTGTTTGCGGTGTTTGACCGCCATGTAAAACCGCTGATCGACAGGCAGCTCGAAATTTTGAGACAGGCCCGCGAGCTGGCGGGAACGGCGCCGATTCCGCCGCGCCGTCTGGCGGAGGCGATGATTTTGCCGCATGCGGAATGCGTTTCCGAGTCCGTTCACCGGCTTTTTACGATGATTTTGCTGCGCAGCGGGGAACTGGAGCGGCGTGTTTTCGCGTCCTTGGAGCATGCGGCGCGTGAGCTGCGGGACTGCTTTTTGCGGGAATTCGGGAAAACCTTTCCGGAGCTTTCGAGCGTCGAGCTGAGTTTCCGCATCGAAAGCGTCCGGGCGATGCTGGCGGGCTGGACGACGATTGCGCCCTTTAAAAAGGGGACCTATCCGAAACAGGTGAAGCAGGAGCATTTCTTTGAGATGTTCATGGCGATGGTTTTGGAAATGTTTAACGCGCCTCCGACGCTTTCTTTGAAATCTTAACCTGACTCAACACTAACTTTCTAAAAAAACGAATTTATGATGAAAAATAAGCTGAAAAAATCCTTCTTCGCAGCGACGTTTGCGGCGCTTGCGGGAACCTTGGCGTTTACGGGTTGCGACGACAAAAAAGCTCCCGTGCAGGGGCAGAAAGGCCCGGCGGAAGTCGCAGCGACCGTCGAAACCCTGAAGTTTGAAGAAACCAAAATCGTGCGCGAGCTTCCCGGCCGCGTCGATGCCGTGCGTTTGGCGGACGTTTCCGCGCGCGTGACGGGTGTTTTGCTCGAGCGCAAATTCGAAGAAGGGAAGAAGGTCGAAAAGGGACAGGTGCTTTTCCAAATCGATCCGGCTCCGTTGCAGGCTTCCCGCGATGCGGCGGCGGCGCAGGTTGAAGTGGCCAAGGCCTCGCTTGCCGGCGCGGAAATTACCTTCAAGCGCTATTCCGATCTCGTCAAAACCGGCGGTGTGAGCCGTCAGAATTACGATGACGCGATGATTGCCGTGGAAACCGCGAAGGCTTCGCTTTCGTCGGCAGAGGCCCAGCTGAAGTCCGCCGAAATCAATCTTGAATACGCGACGGTGACGGCTCCGATTACGGGTATCATCGGTGCGGCGCTCGTCACGGAAGGCGGCATGGTCTCCGGCAATTCGCTGACGAAGATGGCGGTCATCCAGCAGATGGATCCGATTAATTTTGACTTTACGCAATCCGCAACGGCGCTTCTCGAACTCCGTAAAGCCATTGCGGCGGGAACGGTTGAAAAAATCGACGAAGCGACGATTCCGGTGACGCTCATTTTCGACGACGGCTCGGTTTACGAACACAAGGGGAAACTCAAATTCGCCGAAGTGACGGTCGATAAATCCACCGGCATGTACACGCTGCGCGCGGAATTCCCGAACCCGGACAACCTTTTGCTCCCGGGTATGTTTGCCCGCGCCGTTTTGGAAGAAGGCGTGAACAAGCAGACGATTCTCGTTCCGCAAAAAGCCGTTTCCATCGGCACCGGCGGCAAGGCGACAATTTTTACGGTCGATGAAAACAACATGGTGCGCCCGCGCTCCATCAAGATCGGCAAAATGGAAGGCGCCAGCTGGATCGTCACGGAAGGCTTGAAGCCGGGCGATCGCATCGCGGCGGACGGCATGATCGCAATCGGCTCGGCTCTCTCGCAAAGCGGAAAAGCCGGCGTCAAGATTGTCGCTCCGGCGCCGAAAGAAGCTCCCAAGCCCGAAAACGCGGCCTCCGAAAAATCGGCGGAAGCTCAGCAATAACGGTATTTTCGCGGGGGCGTGCTTTCTGTGATAGTGCGCCTTTGCGAAAAAATTCTCTCCACAAAAATTTAATCAAAACAAGGAATTTACATGGCAAAATTCTTCATCGACCGCCCGGTTTTTGCGTGGGTGCTTTCGCTGATGATTATTCTGTTCGGCCTGATTTCGATCAAATTCTTGCCGATCGCTCAGTATCCGACCATCGCGCCGCCGTCGATTTCCGTGCAGGCCTCTTACTCGGGCGCTTCTGCCGAAACGACGCAAAAAACCGTTACCGCCGTTATTGAGCAGCAACTCAACGGTATCGATAACCTGCTTTACATGACGTCTTCGTCGGACTCCACGGGGAACGCCGAAATTACGGTGTACTTCAACCCGGGAACGGACGACGACACGGCGCAGGTTCAGGTTCAGAACAAGGTTTCGCTCGCAACGGCCCAGCTCCCGTCCGAAGTTCAGCGCACGGGTGTGACCGTCAAGAAGGCGGCGCGCAACATGTTCCTCGTTGCTTCGTTCTATTCTGAAGACGGTTCGATTTCCAAGGCGGAAGTCGGGAACTACGTCGCTTCCAGCGTGCTTGACCAGGTGCAACGCATCAACGGGATCGGGCAGGTGGACTTCTTCGGTTCCGAAAATGCAATGCGCATTTGGCTGGATGCCAACAAGCTCAATGCTTACAGCCTGACGGCGACGGATGTCGTTTCCGCTCTCCAGGCGCAAAACGTTCAGGTGCCCGTCGGCGAAGTCAACGGCTCTCCCGCCGTTCCCGGCGCACAGCTCGGCATTACGATTCAGGGCCCGGGGACGCTTGAAACGCCGGACGAATTCGGCGGCGTTTTCCTGCGCACGCTCGAGGACGGCTCCCGCGTTTATCTGCGTGACGTTGCCCGCATCGAACTCGCGGAACAAAACTACCAGTTCGAATCGCACTACAACGGACGCGTCGCCGTGGGCTTGGGCTGCAAGCTTGCGACGGGTGCAAACGCACTTGACGTTGCCAACGCGGTAAAGGCGAAAATCGAAGAGCTTTCGAAGTACTTCCCGGAAGGAATGAACTACGCATTTCCGTACGATACGACGCTCTTCGTCCGTATTTCGATTCACGAAGTGATTAAGACGCTCGTGGAGGCGATTATCCTCGTCTTCATCGTTATGCTCGTCTTCCTCCAAAATCTGCGCGCTACCTTTATTCCGACTATCATCGTCCCGATTGCTTTGCTCGGAACCTGTGCGGCACTTTTTGTGATGGGCTATTCCATCAACATTCTGACGATGTTCGCGATGGTGCTTGCCATCGGGATTCTCGTGGACGACGCTATCGTCGTTATCGAAAACGTCGAGCGTATCATGACCGAAGAAGGCTTGCCGCCGCGCGAAGCGACGCGTAAGGCGATGGACCAGATCTCCGGCGCGCTCGTCGGGATTACGCTCGTTTTGACGGCGGTGTTCATTCCGATGGCGTTCTTCTCGGGCTCGGTCGGTATCATTTACCGCCAGTTCTCGCTCACGCTCATCTCGTCCATGGTGTTTTCGCTCTTCCTCGCGCTGACGCTGACGCCGGCACTTTGCGCGACCATGCTCAAGCACAACGCGACGGGCAAGCAGCGCGGAATCGCCGCGTGGTTCAACCGCAACTTCGACCGCATGACGCGTGGCTACAAGGGTATCGTTGCCCGCATGATCAAGCACAGTCTCATCGGCATCGTTTCCTTCGTCGCGATCGGAGCGGGATTCGGTTGGCTTTATCTGCGCCTGCCGACGGCGTTCTTGCCGGACGAAGACCAGGGGAACATCATGGCGCTTGTCCAGCTCCCGCAGACGGCTTCTCAGGAACGCACGCTCAAGGTTATCGAAGAATTTGAAAACTACGCGCTGGCCCAGCCGGAAGTGGAGTCGATGTTCGTCGTTCAAGGTTTTTCGTTCAACGGACGCGGCCAAAACGTCGGTCTCGGCTTCCTCAAGCTCCGTGACTGGAGCGAACGTAAGGGCAAGGACCAATCCGCCGAAGCCATTGCCGGACGCATTACGCGCCACTTTGCCGGACACGGCGACGGCATGGTACTTTCCTTTAACATGCCGGCGATTTCCGAACTCGGGAACTCCACCGGCTTTGAATACCAGATGCAGGACCGCGGGGGCGTCGGCCACGAAACGCTCGTGAAGGCGATGAACGAGGTCTTTACTAAAGCCAACGCGCCGGAAACTTCCATGGCGGGTGTCCGCTTCCAGGGCTTGAATGACGGCCCGATGCTCAAGATGAACGTGGACCTCGAAAAGGCTCAGGCGCACGGCATCGATGTCAGCTCGCTCTACAACACGATTCAGGTGGCGTTCGGTTCGTCCTATGTAAACAACTTCGTGCAGGGGTCCCGCGTTCAGCGCGTTATGGTTCAGCTCAACGCCGAAGACCGTACTTCGCCGGAGCAACTGGGCAAAATGTTTGTCCGCACAAGCTCGGGCGCGATGATGCCGCTCTCTGAAATCGTTTCATTTGAGTGGATTCAAGGCGCACCCGCCCTCACGCGTTACAACGGCTTCCCCTCGCTCAACATCGTCGGTCAGCCGAAGCCGGGACGCTCTTCCGGTGAAGCGATGGAAGAATTCGACGAACTCGTTCTGAAGTACCTGCCGTCGATCGGGATTAACGGTGTCGGCGGTGAATGGACGGGCCAATCGCTCGAAGAACGCACTTCCGGCAGCCAGGCGCCCGCGCTTTACGCGCTTTCGCTCATCATCGTTTTCCTCTGCCTCGCGGCTCTGTATGAAAGCTGGTCGATTCCGTTCGCCGTGCTGCTCATCGTCCCCGTCGGGGTGTTCGGATCCGTTTGTGCGACGATGCTCGGCGGGCTTTACAACGACGTGTACTTTAAGGTCGGCTTCCTCGTCATCATCGGTCTTTCCGCGAAGAATGCGATTCTCATTATCGAATTCGCGAAGGACCTTCAGGAACAGGGACGCAATCTCTACGATGCGACACTCGAAGCGGTTCAGCTCCGTCTGCGCCCGATTCTCATGACCTCGTTTGCGTTCATTCTCGGCGTGTTGCCGCTGGCTCGTGCCTCGGGTGCTTCGTCCGCCGCGCAGAACTCCATCGGCGTCGGCGTTATCGGCGGGATGTTGGCTTCGACGATTCTCGGGGTCTTCCTGATTCCGTGCTTCTACGTCATCATCCGCAAGCTCTTCCGCGTCGCCGATCGTAAACCGAACGCCGTCGTCAAACATTAAGAAAAGCTTAAAGTTTAGGGCTTAAAGCTTAAAGAGAGGCTCCGTTCAACGTTCGAAAAAGGGAAATTTCTTTAAGCTTTAAGCATTAAGCTCTCAACTTTCATTAAGAAATAAAAACTATGTTTAAATATCTTTCCGTTCTTCCGTTTCTTGCCGTGGCGACGGCGTGCACGACGATGGCGCCCGATTACGTGCGTCCCGACGTGAACAATTTCGTCGCCGAAACCTACGCAGGCATTGCGCCGACGACCGAAGACGGGAGCGCGGTGACGCGCCTCGGCTGGTCGGAATTCTTTGCCGACGAACGGCTCAAAGCCCTGATTAAGACCGGGCTCGAAAAGAACCGCGACCTCCGCGTCGCCATTCTCACCGTCGAACAGCTTCGCGCCAGCTACGACATTCAGTGGTCGGAATTGCTTCCGAGCGTTTCGGGAAGCGGCTCGTTTACGCGTTCCCGCACGAACGAATACCTGTCGCCCTACGGCGCGGCTTATACGTCGAACGCATTCCAGCTCGGGGTTTCCGCTTCTTATGAGGTCGATCTCTGGGGGCGCGTGCGCTCGATGACGGATCAGGCACTCGAACAGTGGCTTTCCGCCGCCGAAAACGAACGTGCCGTCCGCCTGTCGCTCGTCTCGGAAATCGCGCTTCAGTACTACACGCTCCGTCTTGCCGACGAGCGTCTTGCGCTTTCCGAAAAGTCGCTCCTCACGACTCTGGCTTGGTACAACATCATGAAGGATCTCTTCGCAAAGGGCTCGATCACCGAAATCGATCTTGCCTCTGCCGAAGCGCAGTATCATTCCACGGTGGCTTCTACGGAGCAGCTTCGCGAGAGCCGGAAGGAGGCGGAAAACGCATTGGCTTTGCTTTGCGGCGAAACCGCGCTTCCGAAACTGGATAATATTCCCGCGCTTCCGCTTGCGTCGTCGAACCTGCTCAAGCCGCTTGAAGCCGGCATTCCGTCGGAAGTTCTGGTGCTGCGCCCGGACGTGCTTTCCGCCGAACGTGCACTCCGTGCCGCAAACGCGAATATCGGTGCCGCACGTGCAGCGTTTTACCCGAGCATTTCGCTTACGGGAACGGCCGGCGTTTCCTCCGTCGAACTCGATGATTTGTTCACGGGCGCCGCGCGCACCTGGAGCTTTGTTCCGAGCGTGAACGTACCGATTTTCGACTACTTCAACGGCAAGCTCGAAGCGCAGCTCGACGTCGCCAAGTTGGAAAAGGAAATCGAAATCGCCAACTATGAAAAGGCGATTCAAAACGCATTCCGCGAAGTGGCGGACGAGCTTGCCGTGCAAAAGCACATCGATCGCCGAATCAAGGCCGACGAAGCCGCGCTTAAGGCACAGGCCCGCCGTTACGAGCTGACGTCCGCGAATTACCGCGGCGGCGACGGTGTCATCAGCTACACGGACGTTCTGCTCGCGCAGAATGACGTGTTCTCCGCACAGCAGACGCTCGTTCAGGCGCGTTTCGCGAAAATTGCTTCGATGATTTCGCTCTACAAGGCCCTCGGCGGCGGATGGTCGGAAGAAAGCGTTCCCGCCGGCGAAAAGGTTGCCCCGGTCGCTGCGGAAAAGGTTCCCGTGAAGGAAGCTCCCGCGACGGTGGCGGAAGAGGAAGAAGCCTTCGAGCAACCGCCGTTGGACGACCTGATTCCGACGTCCTGCGAAGTTATGGCGGCTCAGTCCGCTGCCTACGACGAAGACGAGGAATAATCGCC
>JAFYWY010000091.1 GCA_017546455.1 Opitutales bacterium | reverse complement strand
CCTTCGAGGAATTCCTCGGCGGATTGTTTGCGTTCGGCATCGGGATCTTCTTCCGTGATGTCGTCGAGTGAGAATTTCGTCGGGTCTTCCGAAAGCTCAAGCGACATATCTTTGAGCGTGCCGAGGACATCCGTCAGTTCGTCGATTTCGCCAAGCGCTTCGTTCATCTTCACCTGGTCCAACTGCAGGACGAGCTTGCGGCGGATCGAGCGTAGTTCCCGCGTTTTCGTTTTCAAAACGCCTTGACGGATTTTCACTTTTTTGACAACGACGCTGTTTGTCGCCTTTTGCTTTTTCGCGAGCTCCACGCGTTCGAGCGCATCGGCAACTTTTTCGGCGAGTTCTTCTTCCGAAAGCTCAAAGCCGTTGATTACGACGGGAAACGCGTCTTTTTCTTTTGCTGCCTTGTATTGTTTTTTCGCTTCTTCCAAAAACTTCGTGTAACGGCGAATCGAGCTTTCCGCTTCGGAAACTTTACGCTCCGCCTGCTTCTTCAGACGAATGAACGCGATGTCCTGGGTTTCGATTTTGCCTTTCAAGATATCGCAGGCCGCAATTGTTTCCTGCAGGAAAAGCACAGGATTTTTTCGGATATTTTCCGGCGTCCAAGTCGAATCCTGCCGTTCCCGTTCTCGCCGCTCGGCTTCGCGCACAATACGCGGCTTGCGTGTATCGTTTTCCCACGAACCCGCCAACGCTGGAACAGCGGCAAACACACTCGCCGCCAAACTCAACAAAATCAGAATTTTTGAGTGTTTCATGTTAGACTCCTTCCTTAGAACGGAGCACTGCAACAGCAATCGCGCTCCTGCGACAAAAACGCCCCGTTTTTGAGTTCCTTCAAGCTTACAAAAAAAACGGTTTTCAAGAGTAATGCGAAATTCGGGCATTTCACGCAGAACGATGAATCGATTTTTCAGGGAATCCGGATAATTGGCGGTGTTTCTTCCCGATTTCTATTTTTTTAATCGCTTAGGCGTTCCTTTTGCGCGAGGATGGACGCATGAAATTTTCACACGTTGCCATCGAGCAAATGGCAGTCGAACTGCCGCCGGAAGTTTGGACTTCCGACGACCTGGAACAAAAACTCGCTCCCGTTTACGAACGCCTGCGACTGCCCTACGGCCGCCTCGAGCTCATGACCGGTATCCGGGAGCGCCGCTTTTGGTCGCACCCGATTCGCCCGTCCGAGGCCTCCGCGCTCGCGGGAAAGAAAGTCATGCAGCTCGCGGGAACGCGTCCGGAAGACATCGATTTGCTGATTCACTCCTCCGTCTGCCGCGACCGCCTGGAACCCTCGACCGCCGCCTACCTGCACGGTCTGCTCGGGCTGAAACAAAGCACGCAGATTTTTGACGTTTCCAACGCCTGCCTCGGCTTCCTCAACGCCATGGTTGTTGCCGCCGGTCTCATCGAATCCGGCCAAATCCGACGCGCCCTGATCTGCTCCGGCGAAAACGGACGCCCGCTCGTCGAAAACACCATCGCCCAACTCAACGCCGATACGACGCTGACGCGCAACTCCGTCAAACCCTATTTCGCGAATCTGACCATCGGTGCCGGCGCGGTTGCTGCCATTCTCACCCACGATTCGCTCGTTCCCGCAGGCACGCCGCATCTGCTCGGCGGTGTCGTCGCCACGGATTCCGAAGCGAACCGCCTCTGTGAAGGTGACACCAGCGGCAACGCTCTCGCCATGCAGACGGATTCCGAAAAGCTCCTCGAAGCAGGTATTGCACTCGCCGCACGCGGTTGGGAAGCCTTCAAGCAGGAAATGGGCTGGGACGAAAATACGCCCGCACGCGTCATCACGCACCAGGTCGGCGTCCGTCACACGGCAGCGCTTTTCGACAAACTCGGGCTCGACCGCGCCAAGGATTGGCAGAGCTTCGACCGCCTCGGCAATGTCGGCTCGGTTTCGCTTCCGGCGACACTCACGCTCGCGCGGGAAGCCGGCGCCATCCGCAACGGCGATAAAGTCGCCCTACTCGGCATCGGCAGCGGCCTCAGCTCCCTGATGCTCGCCGTCGAATAACCTTAAAAGGTTAAAGATTAGAGCTTAAAGCTTAAGGGCTCGTGCTTAAAGAAGGTAAAACTCCGCTTTTATCCGTTCGCAATCTATGCGTGGATTTTTCGTCGCGCGGGCATGTTTCGCCGGTCGTACGCGACATCTCGTTTGATTTGAATGCGGGAGAAATCCTCGCCATCGTCGGCGAGAGCGGTAGCGGAAAATCCGTGACCTCTCAGGCGCTCACGGGTCTGCTCCCGGAAGCCCCCGCATGCACGGTTCGCGGCAGCGTAAAGCTTGCCGGCAAAGAGATTCTTGGCTTGCGGGAACGCGACTTGAGAAAGATCCGCGGCAAGGAAATCGCCTATATTTTCCAGGATCCGCTCAGCTCATTGAATCCGACCTATTCCGTCGGCTGGCAAATCGAAGAAATGCTGAAAATCCACGCACCGACGATGAACGGACGTGAGCGTCGTGCGCGCATCGGCGAAGTGCTCGAAGCCGTCGGCATTCGCGCCGAATTGGCCAATGCTTTCCCGCACGAGTTTTCCGGCGGCATGCAACAGCGTGTCATGATTGCCATGGCGCTCGCCGCGTCCCCGAAAATTCTGATTGCCGACGAGCCGACCACCGCGCTCGACGTCACCATCCAAAAGCAGATCATGAACCTCCTGCTCGAGTTGCGGGAACACTTCGGCATGAGCGTACTGCTCATCACGCACAATTTCGGCATCGTCTCGCAAATCGCCGATCGCGTCTGCGTATTTTACCACGGCGAAAAGGTCGAAGAAGGTCCCACGCGCACCGTCATCGACTCGCCGCAAAACGCCTACACCCGTACCCTGCTCGCCTGCGTCCCGCGGCTACGCAATTAGTGCTCATTCCGCTTCCGAAAGGGATTTCCGATAGCGAGCCTCAAACGATTGATTAACATAGCCCTCGTTCCGAATCCGCTTTCCGGCATTTAGAATATCTTTGAAAGAAGGTTCTCGCCCGATACGAATCAAGTCCCGGGAGATTTTTTCGCGGAGCGGCTTCCCGATGTTCGAGGCGAAGGCGGATTGATTCAAAAGAGCAAGCACGTAAGTGCCGTATCTATAGGCTTCGTCGTAGCTCTTCGACTGAATTAGATCATCAAAAAATCTTTCGGAACACGGCATTAATACCTGTTCCATAATCCCTTTTACGGAGCAAAGCTCAATGAATTCGGTTGAATTCCAAGGGTAGCGATTGGCCAGATAACGGAAGTAGCCAGCATCTTCATACCGTCCTTTTTTACGGGCAAGTGCTTCCATGAAAGGATACGCAGGAGGGAAAAGCTCTTCCGCCAAGCGGATAATTTCCGCCTCGTATTCTTGTTCACAAGCCTCCTTTTTCAACAGCGCTGAAACAAGGCGAATCCCGGGATTATCCTTTACTAATTACTCCGAGATTTCCCCAAAATATTCTTTACTGAACGGCTCGAACGCGCTACCGAACTCTGCAAATAACGCCGCAGAGATCAAACTTGCATGAGACGGGCTCTTATTCCCTTCGGACAGCGCTTCCATTGTATATAGCCCCGAAAGACCGGAAAGCACAGTTTCGGAACTTTTTATCAGTTCCGCATCTCCGGAGGCCTTCGCGATTGCGTGAAAACGTAGAGCGTGCCCTCTTTTAGCCTCAAGCCCCAAAATATCGGTATTGCCGCCAATCGGAGGCGGCGTGACTCCGATTTTATTTGCCAGCAAGAGTTCTAAAAACAGGCAAAGCCTACTATCCAATGCGAAATTAGCGGAAAATACCTTTGTGTTTATTAATTCTCCTCCCGATTTCACGTTTCCCAATTTAATTCCAAAAACGTTTTCCACAATTTCGTTCCGCCAACTACTTCTCTCTCCGCCGGGAACAACGTATGCCCATAAAGCACAAAGAACAATAACCCCTTCCGAATCATTACTGTTAAGAATATCTTCTTTTTGCGAGTGAAAATCCGGAGCATTGTATAGTTTATAAAGCTCTTTTAGAGAATTTCCGGGAATGATCCTCCCTGATTTTCTCTCCGCCAATTTAGGCATTCCCCATGCATCAACCTCTGAAATGCAAACTTCACGAAGTTCGTATGCACTTGCAGGCAACACCAACAAGCAAACGACTAGGACAATCTTAAATAACATCATTTTATGTACCTAAAATTAAAATTTATGGACCCTTTCCCACTTTCAGAAAACCCTTCCTCGTACGAGTGTTCGCGCTCGAGAGATAAATTAAATCTCCAGTTTTTATTCAATCGGTAGTCAATGTCGATACTGACACCGCACATTCCTACATCATCGGTTATATTTACCCTCTGCCCCGAACTCTCCGCCAAAACTTGCAAGTCGCCACGGGGAATTTAGAGACGATGACGCATTTCCGTCCTCACAGCATACTTTCAGACAATAATTATACAAGTTCCCTCCTTTTTCGTTATCACCATGAATTTTCAAAATAAGGTGCCCAATATAGTCTTACATCAGGCTCAGACGAAAGGGTTTCAACAGAAACAAGGCATTCCCCATAATCCCTTGTTGGCATGTAAAACGATCTTATTGATTGTCCTTCTAGACATGAATCATCAAAAGAATGTAAGGTTCGAACCCAATTGGTCTCACACAGCTTTTTATGACCAGGGACGGTTTCACCGAGTATTCCTCTATCTGCGTATAAATCTATCGTATCATCAAGTAGAGTCTGTCCGTCTGTAGAAACAATCGTTACATGAATTTTTTTAGGCCATGGGTGCTTTTTCCACATCTCTCGGTTATATGCAAGCATTACCCCTCCGAAAGCTTTATACTCTTTGATAAAAACAAACTGTTTCTCTGTCGTTGCCAAACGAAAATCTCCGATTTCCGGAAGTTCCTTAGTGAATAAGAAATTAAGTAATATAATCCCTCCTACAATAACAGATGATACAATGATTAGTATACGCATTTTTACTAAATAGACCTTCCTGTACATTTTTTTATCACGTTCCTTGCCCATATTTCGCAATCACGATAAACAAGAATTATGTAATTTAAACGACTTCCCATAACAATCTCATAAAGGATGCACGACTTAATCTGATCTATGTCACATGTACTTGCCGTGATTGTTATAGGATACACGAGAATCTTACGAGAAAGCGGTTGTGAAAGCCACCCAGGAAGATCGTCTTTTGCAGCAGGATCTGGACTTTTTACAACTCCAGGAAAGGAGATGAAACCACTCTGAGGATAAAATCCAGCAGTCTTCCCCGGAATAAAATCCCCTTCAATCCATCCATGCTTAAGTAGCCCCGGAATCCCCATCCGTCCGCGCAATTCAATATATGAGAGAATGGTTTCTGTCTTTACTTCGCTTCTTGCTGTTAAAACCTCTTCACCTTGAACAGTCCGACAACAATACCTACTCGGATCGTAGACCTCTCCGTTACAGCACGGCAATGACATATTCGGCATCTTAGTTGCTACGTACGCACACAAACCGGGAGGAGCTAAAGAACTCCATGACTCTCCTTTTTCGTCTGTAAAAAGAACGGGCGTATTTCCGACAAATGCATAGAGGTTTCTTCCGCCTTGTTCTTCGATGGGATCGCGGGAAAGGAAGCGACCGAGCGAGGGTGAGTAGTGGCGGTAGTTGTAGTAAACAAGGTCGAGTTCGGAATCGTAGAACTCCGAAGACCATTGGAATGGCTGAGCAACGCCATTGTCCGAGTCGGAAACAGCACCGAACGGAGCGTAGTCATACGCTGTGCGGATGTAGCCGGCGGGACCGAAGAGCTCGCAGACGTTTTTCGTGATGTCGTAGCCGTAGGTGAACCAGGTACCGTCTTTTTGTATCGCAAGCGGACGCGTCGCCGTCGGCTGAGACGGATCCCAGAAAACAAGCCAAAGCACCGGTTGAGCGCGGTGCGTCATATCCACCGCAGCAATTTGCAGGTAGCCGCGATAAATGTAGCGCTGGTGCAGCGTCACGACTCCCGCAACCGTTACTTTTTTGAAGTAGCGCCGACCTAAAGAATCGTACCCGCAATCGACGACCGTTTGCGTTTCCGCATTCTCAAAACGCACCGGACGATTTGCACCGTTGTAGGCGATTTGCCACGTTCCCGTGGCTGTCCCCGCGATTGACAAAGAGGCTCCGTCGTCGGCTCCGAGAAAAACCGTTCCCGTGACGGTTTCTCCCGGGCGCCAATGCTCCGGTTGCGGAATGCGGCGCTTCCAAGTCCAGGAGCGGGAAAATCCCTGTTTAGGGTTGCAGCCGCGGATATCGCCCAGGATTGAGGAAACGATGAGCGGCGAAACGGATTCCGCGCGGGAACGAAGACTGTAATTCAGCGAGATGTTTTTCCTTTTCATAAAAACCTTGGTTGGATGTGAATCGGGCAGAAGCCAAACGCTTCACCCACACTTGAATTTCATACATCAAAGTGTTTTCACACAAAACACAAGACTTTAAGTGATTAATTGTTAGCTTTTACATCATTCTATCCATAAAGCCGATAGCATCCTGATTTTGCAAAAAAACCACGGGCCCGGCGAAAATCCGGAAACCCGTGGTTTGATAAGGGTAAAAATTTTCAGCGGCTCCGTGCAGATAAGACTGCCGGTGCCCTTAAGCCCTGTAGCGAAAAAATCAGATCCCTAAGGCGGCGAGTGCGCTACGCGTAACGTGGTCTTTGACCTGCGCGATGAAATCGTCGTAGAACTCCGGATTCTTTTTGAAAACGGTTGCCTTCAGAACCGGAAGTGTCAAAAACGGGAAAACGCATTGCCCGTAAACCGAAAGGCAATACTGGAAGGCATTGAAATTCTTAATTTTGTTTTTCTTCGCGAAATTTTCGAGGAGTTGCGTCGTGTAGGCGATATTACCGTATTGGCCCTCAAGCGTGAAAAACAGGTTTGCGATATTGGACGGGTCGCGGGAAATTTCGCGAAAAACGAATTGCGGTACCAACGGCGTCTCCGCCAGCAAGCTGACATAGCGCTCCACGAAAAGACGCACCTTGTTTTCCGGCGTTTCGTTTCCGCGAACAATCTCACCGAGCTGCGGCATGAATTCTTCGAGAATATCCTTATAAATCGCCAAAAACAGATTTTCCTTCGTACGGAAATAATAGTGCAAGGACGGACGGGAGATCTTCGCCTCCTCCGCAATATCACCCATCGACGTCCCTTCCAGGCCTTTTTCCATAAAGACCTTCTTGGCGGCGCTCAAAATCTTAATCTCTGTCTTGCTCTTACTCTTGCGCATTTACTGCCTGTCGTTTTTGTTTAACGTCCGGGAATAACATCGTTGACTGACAAAGTTGTCAAACCCTTTTTTCTCGCGGGATCCCGTTTTAGACTGTACCCTTTTCGACAATTTTTTTGAAAAATGATTGTCATTCACGATCCGAAAGTCCTGCAACAAACCGCGCTTGAGCTCCGTGCCCAAGGCAAAAAAATCGCGCTTGTTCCGACGATGGGAAACCTCCACGCCGGCCACGCATCGCTGATGGACATCGCCCGCCCGCTCGCAGACGTGCTCATTGTTTCCGTCTTCGTCAATCCGACACAATTCGGACCGAACGAGGACTACGACAAGTACCCGCGCACGCTCGAAGCCGACAAACAGGTTTGCGAAGCACACGGCGTGAATATCGTTTTTGCACCCGCGAACGAGTCGATTTATTTCCCGGACGCAAGCACCTTCGTCAATGAACACGCCTGCTCTCAGGGGCTTTGCGGCCGCTCCCGTCCGATTCACTTCCGCGGCGTCTGCACGGTGGTGAACCTGCTCTTCAATTTGGCTCAGCCGAACGTCGCCGTTTTCGGACAAAAAGACGCCCAACAGGTTGCCGTGCTCAAACGCATGGTGCGCGACCTGCACATTCCGGTCGAAATGGTCGTCGGCCCGATTGTCCGCGAATCCGACGGGCTTGCGCTCAGCTCCCGCAACCAATATCTGACAGCCCGCGAGCGCGCCGCCGCGCCGCAAATCAACGCCGAGCTCCAAGCACTTGCCGACCTTGCAAAGACGGAAAGCGATTCGAAAGTCCTCGCCAAGCACTTCATGGATGCCCTCGGCCAAGACGCCGTTTTCGAGCCGGAATACATCGAAATCGTCAATAATTCGACGATGCTTCCCGCAGATAAAATCGAAGCCGGTAACACGCTGGTCGCCGTCGCCGTACGCATGACGGAATCCCGCACGCGTCTCATCGACAACATTGTCCTTTAGCGTCTCAGCTTTTTCCCGCACCGACTCCGCAGCTACTTTTTCGAACAAAAAAATAAAGCCTCTTCGCTTAATTAGTGTTCAGAGAGTTAAGTAGAGTAAAGAGTTAGTGTGATGGCGGGCGTCCCCGAAAGGAGGCGCCCGTTTTTTATAAACCTGTAAAACCGCGACTTGCTCCCGACATACAACGCAATGAAACGGGTTGGCGCTTGCCGGGATTCAAGATTTCCCGAATTTTCCCAATCTTTCCGGCCGCCCGATCAGCTTTCCGGAATTGCCCGTTCGAGGGCGAAAGCACGGGAGCCTTTGAGCATGACGTTCCCGCGAAACGCGGCGATGAAATCGCGCAATGCGTCAATCTCGGAAAACTCGCGTACACGTTCCTGCGGGAATCCGCAGGCAACAGCGCCCTGCCCGATTTTAGAGGCATTGCCGCCGAAAAGCGCGAGAAAATCCGTTGTCGCGCAGAGCGGCAGTTTTTCGCCGACGCCGAAATGGAGCGCCTCTGAGCCTGCGCCGAGTTCACCCATGCCGCCGAGTACGAAAAGCCGAGCCGCCCCCGAATCCGCCGGGAACCGCTTTGCGAAACTTTCCGCCGAATCGAGCATCGAAGCCGGCGATGCGTTATAGCAATCGACAAAAATCTTGCTCCCGTCGGCACGTTCCCGTACTTCACCGCGATTGGCAGAGGGTTTCCACGCGTCGAGCGCCGCTTGGATTTTTTCCGGCGAAACATAATCGCAAGCTGCACAAATTGCGAGCGCCGCATTTTCCGCCAGCCCGCGCGACACATTGCGGACGGCAAAAACCGCTTCTTCCGCGTCCGCCGACCCGCGCAGGTTCAAATAAAATACATTGTTTCCGCAGTCCAGAATTTCGCAAGCAACCCGATCCGTGCAATACGCGATTTTTCCTTCGCCGCTCCGCATCCACGCCTCCGCCTGCGCTGCTTCTTCTTTATTGCGAACCAGCACGTCCGCGAACGCCGCTTCGATTTTCCGGAAGCTTTCGTATTGCAGCAAGTCCGCGTTGAAAATCACGCTTCCGTCATATCTGTCCGCCGCCAGCGAAGCCTTTTCGCGCGCAATGTTCTCCATGGTTCCCAAGCCCTCGAGATGCGCCGGTTTGACGTTGGTAACAACGGCAATGTCCGCAAAAATCATTTCGGCAGAAACGCCCAGCTCGCCGGGAACACTCATCCCGGCTTCAACAACGGCGAAGCGGTGAATTTCCGGATTAAGCCTCAGAAGCGTAAGCGGCACGCCGAGGGTATTGTTCAAATTCTTCTCTGTTGAAAGCGTCGGCGCCTCCTGCGAAAAAATCAGTGCGAGCAAGTCCTTGGTCGAAGTTTTTCCGACACTCCCCGTCACACCGACAACGGTTTTGCCGACGCGGAAATTCTCGAGACGGTGCGCCGCCGCAAGCCTTTGAAGGGCCGCCACGGTGTCGGAAACGACGATTTGCGGAATCGCGACCTCCGGAACAAAACGCGAAACGAGCGCACCGGCCGCACCGCGTTCACGCGCCGCTTCGAGAAAATCATGGCCGTCGCGATTCGCGGTTTTGATGGCGACAAAAATTTCGCCCGGTTGAACTTTTCGCGTGTCGATTGCCGCACCGGAGATCTTCCCGGGGACGTTTCCGCCGCACCATTTCGTTGCGAGTACCTTTTCGACGAATGCGCCGTTCAATGCGTTTTCCATGGCTTGAGTCGTAAGCGTTCTACTTACCTTGGCGCGCTTTTTTACGAGCCAGAAAACCTTCGCCCGGCTTCTTGATTTTCGCATTCAGCCACGGAAGCAGATGCGTCGCGATTTCGGCAGGCGAATAACGGAAAACCGCGTCCGCCGGTTCCGCAATGTGCAATAAATAATCAAAGCGCGAGGTCATTTCCGGCGGCACACCGTTTGCGGCACCGCTGACGTAGAGCGCCACCGGGCGTCCCGGAAACGCAATAGGTTTGGAATAATCGATGCGGCGGCCGCCTTCGCGCACGGCACCGACAAGGAAGAATTTATCGCGCATCATGCGTAGCAAACCCGGCATCGATTCGGTCGAATAAACCTTGAGCGCATCCAACGCGCCCGCCGACAGGCTCCACGCATCCGCACTCATCAGCGCAGGAACGGCGTTTTCGGAAACAATGAAACGGGAAATACCGCAAACCGCCGCAACGTGCGCCAAACGTGCCAATTCCGCCGCATCTTCAATTTCATCGACAAAAAGGATTTTTTCCCCGGCGGCATGCCATTCGTCGCGCATGATCGGACGAATGCTCGCAGGAACGGGACGCCGCGTGATGGCAACCACACCTTCGTGCTTGGAATGACCGACCATGCGGGAAAGCGCATTGAAGTCCTGCGCCTCATACGGGCGGCGTTCGGAAGCCAGCCACGAGCAAAGCTCCGAGAAAGTCTTATTGTTCTCCGAAGTCAAAAAAAGTTTCTCAATCGCCGCGCGACGAAAGCGGAAAGCCGCCTGAACCGCCGCCTTCCCGTAAAGAAAAACATCCCTGTAATTACTCTGATTTTCTTGCATGCATGCACGCTACCACAAAGTCTGCTCCGGTGCGACTTATTCCGAAAATAGACTTGTAGAAACAGGCTTTCGAAGCATAAAATCCGTGATTGTTCCTGCAAAGGGAACTTCAATTTTCAATTCAAACCCACAACACAAAAAATCTATGAGAATTCTCGTCACCGGAGGCGCCGGCTACATCGGCACACACACCGTCATCGAACTGCTCCAAGCGGGCTACGACATCACGATTGTCGACAATCTTTACAATTCCCAGGAAGAAGCCGTTAAGCGCGGTGCCGAACTCGCGGGCAAAACCCCGGAATTCCACAAGGTCGATTTGCTCGACTACGCGGCCCTCGAAGAAGTTTTCAAAACGCATAAATTCGACGCCGTCATCCACTTCGCAGGCCTCAAGGCCGTCGGCGAATCCGTCGCCAAGCCGCTGTTCTACTATCACAACAACATGACGGGCACGTTCAACCTGCTCGACCTCATGAAGAAGTACGGTTGCCGCAACATCGTCTTCTCGTCCTCGGCAACGGTTTACGGCATGCCGGAAAAGGTACCGCTGGACGAAGGCTGCTCCACGGGCGCACTTAATCCGTACGGCGCAACGAAGCTCTTCCTCGAACGCGTCATCTCCGACGTTAAGGCGGCGGAACCGGATCTCGGCGTCGTCCTCCTGCGCTACTTCAACCCGGTCGGCGCTCACCCGTCGGGACGCATCGGCGAAAACCCGAACGGTATTCCGAACAATCTCATGCCCTACATCGCACAGGTCGCCGTCGGCCGCCTCCCGAAGGTCAATGTCTTCGGCGACGACTATCCGACGAAGGACGGCACGGGCGTTCGCGACTACATCCACGTCGTCGACCTCGCTCGCGGTCACCTCGCCGCGCTCAAGAAGCTCGAAAAGACGCCGGGCGAAATTTACACCGTCAACCTCGGCACGGGCACGGGCTACTCCGTTCTCGAAATGATCAAGGCGTTCTCCAAGGCCTGCGGTAAGGAAATCCCGTACGCGATTGCTCCGCGCCGCCCGGGTGACGCTCCGGAATGCTACGCCGATCCGAAGTACGCGAAGGAACTGCTCGGCTGGGAAGCGACCCACACGCTCGACGACATGTGCGCGTCCAGCTGGAAGTGGCAGTCGATGAACCCGAACGGCTACGAAGGCTAAAAAAGCTTAAAGATTAGAGCTTAAAGCTTAGAGAGGCGTCCTCGTGAATTCGCGAGGGCGCCTTTTTTCCGAACTAAAGATTAAGGTAAGCTCTAGAAATTCAAAATCTGTCTCAAGATTAAGTTATGTGCGCCGAAGGTGCACTACATGGGATAACCGCGGGTGTAGGCAGAGCCGAAACCCGCGGACAAGCCTCCGAAACCAGGCGCCGCTAAGCGACGCAGATTTGTCCCCGAGATTCCTGAGGCGCAATGGAACGAGCTACGCGCTCTTTTCGTAGATAAATATCCGGAAATTCGCTTTTGCGAAAACACGCAACTCATTCCATTACACCGCAGGCACGCAAACAGAGCTT
>JAFYWY010000090.1 GCA_017546455.1 Opitutales bacterium | reverse complement strand
GTAAACGCAGAAGCGGGTAATAATGTTGCTAGCAAGCCGAGGCGCGCCGCATTGCACAACGCCGTGGGGAATAGGTCTCGTCTCATGCACACAAACAATACTAAATCGATAGCCATTGTCAACCGAGAGGATGAAAGGAAGGCAGAAACAATAGACTACAAAACACAATTGACGTAATACAATACGACGATTTTATACTGCCGCCATGAAAACAACAGTTACACCTACCACGGATCCTTTTTACAGTCCGGAAAACATCAACGAGCTCGAGAGGCGAATTGCAGAAATGAATAAGCCTGCGCACACTCAGCCTGAGAATTTGCAACACCGACCTAGTGCACACAGCATCGGCCAACAAATACTAAAATCCGCCGGCGGCGAATCAGAGATTTCCCTTAAAAAAAATTTTTAGAGCATCAAGCGCAGGGTGGTCCAGATCCCAAAAACGTTTGTCCTCAAAAAGCCATTCGCCCCTACCAAGCCTATCTCGTTCCTGTGTAGAGAACTCTTTTTGCAAATTAATGTAGGAATACAACTTTGCTTTCAGATTCGGATGCAGATAAGCCCCGCCAAGGCATTTTTCAAAATCAGAAAAGCAATCAAAGAAACGTTCATTGTCTGCCAAATTCACAATTCGATTCAAGAGCGTTTCAAAATCGCCATCGTCGGAATTATTCGGAAACAGGAAAAGCTTTGCTTTGGAACTTCCGTTGATAACACCTTCCAACTCTTTCCTACGGGAAGCAAATCCGCCGCCGTTTTGAGCATAATCGGCATCAAAGACAATCAAGATTTTCTCAACATCCGGTTTTTGAGATTGTTGAGCGAAAATCTTTTCTAAGGTCGTCCATCCACCAAGGCATACAATATTGTCATCGGCAACAGGCTTCCCGATTCTCTGCAGAAGCGTTTTTACAAAAACGAACTCCGGAGTTGTTTTTTTACCCGTCTCCAGAAAGATTTTTACATTTCCGCTCATCGCATCTCAATTTCTTGGTTAATGCAAAGCTCAAATGCCGGAAAATCATAAGGAATAACTTCACAAACATCTCCTTCTGCATGCCTTACCAAGTTCGCCGTTAAGACATCCTCTTGCAGATCCTCGCACCCGCTCAAAACCGTCGCCAATGCTTTAAGCGAATCAATGTTATGCGTTGTAATAAAGAGCTGCCTGTTACTTCGTCTCGCCGCCTCCAAGACTGCCTTCCACATCGGCTGCATCGCAGAGTAATGAAGTCCGTTATCAATTTCGTCGATAATAACGGCTCCCCCGCTTTGAGAAAGAATAACGGAAAGCAAATGAAAAATTTTTCTCATCCCGTCTCCGGAAACGGAAAGCGGTAAGCGCATATCACCCCCGAAGTCAACAAGCACCTCGTCTCCCGCAAGCACTAAATCCCGGACGCGCGAATCGATTTTCGACAAAGCATCCGTCAGACGCGATTCCTGCTTCATGAGAAAAAGGCGCTTTACGGCTTCGGTTACCTCAAAATTTCCACGCGAAGGCGGAAGGTAATTTACGACCTCGGCTTCCTGATAGTTCGTGTCAGGATGTGTCGTCAACGCAGAGCCATCCGTATCGGTGAGCACCGAACAGGAAACAGGATCGTAAGCAATGCCGCCCAAGGAAAAAGAGATTTTCAGCTCGTACGTCCCTTGCACGATATTTGAGCGCAAAGCGTTCGAATTAATTTCAGAACTCTCAATTTTTCGCTCAGGGGCAAACGTCGCCACAACCCCCATTTCCCGAGAAACACCATTCCCATCCGTCCCCACGATGGAAATGGCTTCCTTGTCGTTTAAACCATAGAAAAGAGCTTGGAAGTTTTCCTTTTTATAACGGAAAATGTCTCTCGTGATATTCAGGGTCGAAGGAAGTCGAGGATTCGACATCCCGAAAAGCCAAAAAACAGCCTCCAACAAAGAAGATTTTCCGCAGTTATTCTTTCCGAAAAACAGATTCACCCGACGAAGTGCATCCGTTTCCAGTTTTTTTATTCCGCGAAAATTTTCAATCTTTAGGGCTTTCAGCATAGGGCCATTTTCCCCCGCTTGAGCTTTTAACGCAAGGCAGATAAAAGCTTCGCGACTTCGTCGCGCTTGGCCTGGGTTTCGGCGAGTTGTTTTTTCGCACCTTCGAGAATGTGCGCCGGCGCCTTGGAGGCGAAAGCCGGATTGTTGATCTTCGCCGTACCCGCCGCGACAGCCTTGTCGAGCTTTTCCAATTCCTTGGTGAGGCGCTTGGTTTCGGCTTCGACGTCAATCAGTCCCGTCGTATCGAGCGAAAGCGTGCCGAGCGGCGTAACAGCGGAAGCCCCGAGCGTATCGCCCGCATCCGCGAGGACTTCGATTTCCTTCGCGCCGATGAGCGTCTTGAGCTTGGCGGCATTGCGTTCGAGCAAGGCTCCGGCAGCCGCGTCCTTGAGCACGAGGCGGAAGAGGCAATCCTTCTTCGTTCCCGCGTTGTTGTGGGACTTGAGAGCACGTGCCTGCGTAACGAATTCGCGGATTTGCACGATGTCGTTAACGGCGTTGGCATCGATCTTCAAGCCGCGCGCTTCCAAAATGCCTGCGAGTTCTTCGGCGGAAACGAGCTTCTGAGACTGCAGGAATTCGCCTTCCGGAATGTAACCGAGCAGGTGATACAGCTCTTCGGCGATAAACGGCGTAAGCGGCGCAAGGCAAAGCAGGAATTGGCGCAGGCACAAATCCTGAATCGCGAGCACGTTCCCGCGCAGGCTTTCGTCAGCAAGGCGCGTTTTGGCCACTTCAACATACCAATCGCAGAAATCGTTCCAGAAGAACGCGTAGAGCGCTTGCGTGTAGGCGTTGAATTCGTAATTGGCGAGCGCATCGGAACAACCGCGGACAAGACGGACGAGGCCGTCGAGAATCGCGTGGTCGTCAGCATCGCAAAGCACAGGATCGATGCGGGAAACAATCGCGTCGATCGACGAATTATCCGCCATCGGACCGCTCATCTGACGGAAGCGGGAAGCGTTCCAAAGCTTGTTACAGAAATTGCGGCCGAGCTCGACATTCTTTTCGTCGAACAAAACGTCCTGGCCGAGCGGAGCGGAGCGCATCGTACCGAAGCGGAGGGCGTCGGCGCCGTAGCGTGCGATGAGGTCGAGCGGGTCGGGCGAATTGCCGAGCGTTTTCGACATCTTGCGGCCGAGCTTGTCGCGGACGATCCCCGTGAAGTACACGTTGCGGAACGGCATTTCACCGCGCCACTCAAAGCCCGCCATAATCATGCGCGCAACCCAGAAGAAAATGATGTCCGGGCCGGTGACGAGGTCGCTCGTCGGGTAGAACTTTTTCAAAAGCTCCGGCATGTCGGCATTCGGCGTGTCCATATCCCAGCCCATCGTCGCAAACGGCCAGAGCCAGGACGAGAACCAGGTGTCGAGCACGTCCGGATCCTGTTCCCAGTTTTCGGCGTCGGCGGGCGGCATCACGTCGCAGTAGATCTTCGCGGGATCGCTCTTGGAATACCACACGGGAATGCGGTGTCCCCACCAAAGCTGACGGGAAATACACCAGTCCTGCAGATTGCCCATCCAGTGTTCGTAAACCTTGCTCCAGCGTTCCGGGTGGAATTTCATCGCGCCGGAAGCCACGCATTCGCGGGCGGCAGGGACGCTCGGATATTTCAGGAACCACTGCTCGGAAAGGCGCGGCTCAATCGGCACCTTCGCACGTTCGCTGATACCGACCTTGTTTTCGTACGGCTCC
>JAFYWY010000089.1 GCA_017546455.1 Opitutales bacterium | reverse complement strand
TACACGAACAAGCTGGCAGAAAAAATCGTCGAGCAAAATCCGGATTACCGCCGTAAATTCGAAGCGCTCAATGCGCTCGGCAAGCCGTCTCAGGATTTGCTTTCTCCGCTCGCTCAGGACAAGGCAAAAAACATCGCGCTCGAAGCCACACCCTTCGTCAGGGACGCAAACGACGAAAGCGCGCAACGCCGGGCCGTCGCTCAGCTTTTCGAGAAAAACACGATGGAGCAGGAATCGGCAATCGCGCTGGATATCCTGAAAAAACGTCTCCAAGAACTCAACGACGACGGCTGGTCCTGGTTCCCGGGCGCGCAGGAAGTGTCTCCGCGCATCACGCGCACGATTCTCAAGGGCCTCGCCCGCCTCGTTGCCGTCGGTGCGCTGAATCAATCCGAAATCGAATTCATCCGCGGCGCCGTCAGCGCCCAAGACCGCTGGGCGGAAACCAAGTTCAACCGCTTTGACGACAAGGGAGAGCGCACGCCTGCGCCGCTGAACAGCGACCTCGCCGATTGGCTCTACATGCGCCGGCTTTCCGGGATAGGCCAGCCCAATCAGGCGTGGGACCACTACCTCGCCGAGGCCGCCGATCCGGACATTTGGGTTAAACTTCCGCGCTACGCACAAGCACAGATCGCCATCGTACTTGCCGACAGCCATCCGGAAGTCTCAGAACGCATCGTCGAATCGATTCGCCAGCACGCCGTGACAAGCGACGAACTCGGCATGTACTGGAAGGACGAACTCAGCCGCTGCCCGTGGTTTGTCGAATTCGCCTCCATCGAAACGCAGGCCATGATGATCGAGCTTTTTGCGAAAGTCGCTAAAGATTCCGATGCGGTTGCCGAACTCAAAACCTGGCTCCTGACTCAAAAACAGGCACAGTGCTGGCAAACTTCCCGCGCCAGTGCTGAGGCCGTTTACGCCCTGCTCTGCACGCCCGCAAGCGACGAAGCAAACAAACAAAACGCCGCCGAAATGCTGACGGATGCCGAAATGCGAACCACCGCTTCCGTGCCCGCAAGCAAGGCCGCGCCGCAGATTTCCGCCGGCACACGGATCATTCCCGCCGACGGCAAACGCTTTCGCGACAGCGAAATCGCCCCCGAGCTGGCTCAGCTGAAAATGAAAAATCCGGGCCAAAATCCGATTTTCGTTTCCGCATTTTGGAGCTACGAAACGGAGCTCGATAAAGTCAATGCAAGCACGCCGCCGAACGGCTTCAAGATCCGGAAATCGCTCTGGAAAAAATCCCCTGACGCCGACGGTCAGGCACGGCTTTTCCCGATTCGCGCGGAAATGCTGCAGCCCGGCGACGAAATCGTCGTCCGCCTCGTCATCGAAGCCGATCGCGATTTCGAATTCGTCCATGTAAAAGATTTTCGGGCTTCGGGTTGTGAACCGACGGGAACGCGTTCGGGCTACCGTTGGAACAACGCTGTTTGGTATTACGCGACGACGAGTGATACGGCGGAAGAATTCTTCTTCGACAGGCTGCCGCAGGGCAAACACGTCTTGGAATACTCGCTCCGCGCGGTCCACAGCGGCAAGTATTCTGCCGGATTCGCGGAAATCCGTTCGCTCTACGCGCCGGAATTCTCCGCGCATTCCAAGGCCTCCGTCCTCGAGACGCGCTAAGGAAAAATCCGTTCCGCTCATCCGCGAATTTTCACTTCCGTGAGGTTCGCGGATTTTTATGCTCAAAAATATTTATCCGTGAGCGAAGGTCGCCGCATCAATGACGCGAGCCCCGCGCCGCCGCAAGGCTCGGGCGCATTCGGAAAGCGTCGATCCGGTCGTAAAGACGTCATCGATTAAGACATAACGTTTACTCGGATCCGCCTTGAATCCGGGCTTGGCGGAAAACGCGCCCTGTACGTTCACCCGGCGCCCGTCCGCATCCAAATGTGTCTGCGTCCCCGTGTCGCGCCGGCGCTCAAGCACGTCCTCCACGCTTGTCCCGGGAGCAATGGCGGCAAAGGCCTGCGCGAGATGCCAACTCTGATTGTAGCCGCGGGTGCGCAAGCGCTTGCCGTAAAGCGGAACCGGCACCAAAACCGCATTTTCCAGATACTCGGAAAATCCGCGGGAGCGCTTCGCCAGCGTTGCCATATCCCGCGCCATCGCCGGGTGTCTCCAATACTTCAACGAAAAAACAATCGGCCGTGAGAAGCGGTCCAAGCGGACGACACTACGGGAGCGCCCGATGTGCAACGCCTCGTCGCCCCGCTCCGCGCAATTGCGGCAAGTGCGATCCGGTCCTTCGCCTACACTGAAAGCCCCGCAACGCGGGCAGGCATCGGCCGCATGAATCGTGTACAGTTGTTTCGCCCCTTCTTCGGAAATAAATTCCAATTCGCCGCCCTCCAACGCTTTGCCCGTAATCACGCAAGAACGCGGAAAAATCGTGTCCGTAAGTCCGAGAAGAAAAGAGGCAACGCAACGACGAACGCCTCTTCCGAAACGTAAAATGCGAACGGCTGTTTTTCGTACAATCATCGGATTCCGCTCGCGGGGTTTACAGAGACGCACTCAGGATTTCTTGTGCTCCCAGGGAAGGCGCACCGAAACAGGCGTATGCTTCCAAACATCGAAGCTCTCGAAAATCTTCCCGCGGCCGAGAATGTTTTTCGGGTCTAAGGCTTTTTTGACGGCCTTCATGGCGGCAATCTCCGCCGGCGTGTGCTGCAACGCCAAAAACGGCGATTTTGCCAAGCCGATGCCGTGCTCGCCCGTGATAACGCCGCCGAGTTCGACGACGGCTTTCATGACGCGGAAAATCGCCTCCTGCGCCAAGGCGCGCTCTTCGGCATTCCCGCGGTTGTACATAATGTGCACGTGAAAATTGCCGTCGGCGGCATGACCGAAAATCGGCGTTTGCAGGCCGGTTTCCCGCGTTACGGCGCGCATCGCCTCAAACAGCGGAAGGTAGGATTCAATCGGAACGACAATGTCTTCGTTCAGCTTGGAATCTGCCAAACGAAACATCGCCGGCGAACAGGCACGACGGATTTCCCAAAGCTTTTCCGCTTCATCGGGCAAATCGGTCTCGCGAAACGCCCGGGCATATCGCTCCGCCCAAGCGCGAATCTTCCCGATGGCCGCAGCCAATTCCCCGCGGGAGCCGTCGGCTTCGACCAATAATACGGCGTCGCCGGCTTCGATTCCCGAAATCGTTTCCCCCTTTTCCTCCAAGGCACAACGCACGGAAAGCGCATCCATGAATTCCAAAACGGAGGGATTGATGCGCTCCCGCAGAAGCGCCTGAGCCGCACGCAAGCCGCTCGCATCGTCGGCAAACATGCACAGAAACGTATGGCGCGCCTCGGGAACGGGAGCTAAACGCAAACTCGCGCGCGTAACGATTCCGAGCGTGCCTTCCGCGCCCACCCACAGGTCGCGCAGATTGTAGCCGCTGACAAATTTTTTGACATTCGCGCCCCAGCGCACTTTTTCGCCCGTCGGCAAAAAGCCCTCAAGAGCCACGACGTAATCGCGCGTCACGCCGTATTTGGCGGCACGCAAACCGCCGGCATTCGTCGCGATATTCCCGCCGATCGTACAGTATTTTACGCTCGCGGGATCCGGCGGATAAAACAGTCCGTGCGGACGCGCCGCATCGGAAATCGCCTGCGTCACAACACCCGGTCCGACAATGGCCAGACCCGCATCGGCATCGATTTCGCATTGCGTCCAACGCGACAAATCAAGAACCCAACCGCCGCAAACCGGCGCCGCAGCGCCCGTCGTTCCGCTTCCCGCACCGCGCACGGTCACGGGGACTTCGTGTTCGTTGGCGAGCTTGAGCAAGGTCGCGATGGCCGCTTCGTCCTGCGGGAAAACGACGGCCTCGGGCAAAAACGAGAGCTTCGTATTGTCAAACGAAGCCGCAAAAAGCGCTTCGGCATCCGTCCGAACCGCCTCTTCTCCGAGCGCTTTTTTCAACACTTCCGTCGCGACTGCAAATTTATTCATGGTTTCCCAAAAAGATGCTTCCCGCCGCCCGAAAGGTCAAAAATAAAAAGAGCCGGAAACGCCGCCGACAGGCTTGAGATTATTTTTCTTCACCGCCCCGACGGCGGACACCGCGCATCGGCGACGCTTTTATCGGCAACAACCAAAGGAGCCATGATGAAATTAAAAATCGCCGTTACGGGAGCGCTGGGATACAGCGGAACTTATATCGCCCGGGAAGCACATTCCCGCGGGCACCAAGTGATTGCGCTGACAAATTCCCCTCATCGGGAGAACCCGCTTTCGCTCCCGATTGTGTCGCTCGCTTGGGATGCGCCCGTGCAACTGGAAGCCGTCCTGCGAGAATGCGACGTGCTGATTAACACCTACTGGGTGCGTTTTAACGGCAAAAACCTTTCCCATGCGCGGGCGCTCCGCAATACGCAGATGCTCTTCACCGCCGCCCGCGCCGCCGGCGTAAAAAGAATCGTCCACACGAGCATCACGCATCCCGACGCATACAGCGACCTGAGCTATTTCAGCGGAAAGGCGGAAGCGGAAAAATACCTGCGGGAGCTGCCGGTTCCGAGCTCAATTCTGCGGCCGGCCCTGCTTTTCGGAAGAACCCCGGAAGAAAGTATTCTGATCAACAACATGGCATGGGCCCTCCGCCGCTTCCCGCTCGTCGGTGTTTTCGGCGACGGGAAATACCGCCTGCAACCGCTACACGTACAGGACTTTGCCGAGCTTGCCCTGCATGAAGCCGAACGCACGGACCGCGAAAACGCAATTATCGAAGCCGTCGGTCCGGAAATCTATTCGTTCCGCGAACTTTGGGAAATGATCGGCAAGGCAATCGGTAAGCCGCGCAAAACCATTTCCGTGCCGCCCTGGTTCGGCTGGGGCATTGCCCGCCTGACGGGAATGCTCTTCGGCGATGTGATGCTGACGCGCGATGAAGTGCGCGCCCTGATGGAAAACCGCCTCGTCGTCGAAAATGCCGAGCCGGCGGGACCGCGTTCCCTGCGCGTGTGGTGCGAACACAACGCAAAGAACCTGGGTAAAGACTACGCATCCGAATTATCCCGGCGGAAAACCTGATTCCGCGGAATAATCCGGATGCAACAGAAAGCAGGAATTAAATCCCGAAGACTTCGCGGACGGCATCGCCGACGCGGTCTTTCGCACAAACGCGCGTGTGGAGCACCGGAGCGCTTTCGAGTTCGGCAAAGCGCGGTGCCTTTCCGGCGAGCTTGCCGAGTTCGCTCAGGTTTTCAAAATCGTCAGTCGCACAAGTTCCCTTGAGCGCGCGAAGCATCGTCGCCGGGAACTTCCACGGAGCAGCCGTTTCCGCGATAACGGCGGGAACGCTTCCGCGATTGCCGAGTTCGCGCAGGACCTTCCAGCCGATGGCCGTGTGCGGGTCGGCGAGGTAGTCGGCATCGCGACGAATTTCCGCGATCGCAGCTTCCGTTTCCGCCTGCGTCGCAAAGCCGGAATCGAAACCGGCAGCCTGCGCGGCGCGACATTTTTCGTCGTCAAATCTGAAAACTCCGTTTGCCTTGAGCGAAGCCATGCTTTCACGCGTCCATGCGGCATCGCGACCGGATACTTCAAAAATAAAGCGCTCGATATTCGACGAAACGAGGATGTCCATCGACGGCGAATTCGTAATTTGGAATGTGCGGTGCGTGTCATAAACGCCGGTTTTAATGAATTCGGCGACGACATTGTTTTCGTTGGACGCGACAATGAAACGACGAATCGGCGCGCCGAGCTTCTTCGCGTAAAACGCAGCGAGGATGTTTCCGAAATTGCCCGTCGGAACAACGACATCGAAGCCTTCGCTGCCAAGAATGCCGGAGAAGTGCAGCTGGCGCCAAGCCATGATGTAGTAGCACACCTGCGGGAAAAGGCGCCCGATATTGATGGAATTGGCGCTGGAAAGGAAAATTCCCTTCGCGGCGGCATCGGCGCGGATCTTTTCGTCGGCAAAAACAGCCTTCACGCCGGCTTGCGCATCGTCGAAATTGCCTTCGATGGCGCAAGCGTAAACATTGTCGCCTTCACAGCAGACCATCTGGCGGCGCTGAATTTCGGACGTTCCCGTCTTCGGGAAGAACACAAGGACTTCGGTTCCCGCAACACCCGCGAAACCGCGCATTGCCGCCGAACCGGTGTCGCCGCTCGTGGCAGTCAGGATAGCCGCCTTTTTCAGGCCCGCCTGCTCCGCTGCGTATTGCAAAAGCGTCGGCAGAATTGTCAGCGCGACGTCTTTAAACGCCGCCGTCGGTCCCTGCGCGAGGTCCATGAAAAGGACGTTGTCGCAGACCGGATTGAACGGCACGGGCACGGCAGGATCGGCAAAACGCGCAACGGAGCGCTCTACAGCGGCGTTGCGGACGTTTTCGGGAATATCGTCGAAAAACAGCGCGAGCAGCTTGCGCATCGTTCCCGCATAATCGCAATCAGCTTCAAGCCAATTCGGGAGAGCATCGCCGCTCGGAATCCGGACGGGCACATAGAGCCCGCCGTCGGGCGCAATACCGTTTAAAAGTGCTTCAACAGAGGAAACCTCGGGCGCAAGTCCGCGCGTAGAAATGTATTTCATGGTTAGTTAATTAAAAAAGTTTTCGCTTAATGAAATCACAATTTTCAAAGCACGGGAACAAAAAATGCGGGGACAACCAACTTGAAAACAAAAGCCTTTAAATCTTACGACTTCTCTATTAGTCTGAAGACATAACGTTCTTTTTAATTGTGTGCGAGCAATGCCTAAAGGCTCTATGCCTGAACCGCATAACAAAATAGGGACTGCCGCAATTCTGGCGGCAGCAATTGTAACCATTATTTCGGGAACACTCGAAATAATCGAAACGCTTTGCCGCTGGCTCTTGTAGACCGTCCCGCCGCCTGCCCGAAAGGGTAGGCGGAGTTCGCGCACAAAAAAGCGGGAACGGTCGAAACCATTCCCGCTTCGCTCAAGAGAGTTTATGCCTGAACCGCAACAAAACTCTAAAGAGCTCTCTTAAATTGCACAGAAGTATCTCCTACATTCCCGGAAAAAGCAACACAAAAGTACCTGATTTTCATTTTCCCCTCCCTCCCAAAAAACGAAGTGCTTTCTCACAAAAAAACGGGAACGGTCGAAACCGTCCCCGCTTCGCTCAAGAAGTTTGTGCCCACTAAGCAACAACTCCAAAGAGCTCTCTTAAAATTGAATGGCTATATTCTCCAACACTCCCACAAAAAGTCAACACGAAATCCGGATTTTTCCGGCTAAATTTCCCCGAGGGACTTGAGTTTTTCCAGAGCGACACGATCGAGTTTTCCTTTGGCGTCAAGCGGGAGAGCTTGCGCGGCGACAATGCGCTTCGGAAGCATCCAAGCGGGAAGACGGCCGCGCAGGCGTTGCAGGATATCCGGAGGGAACGGCGGCACAATCAATGCGAGAACGCGCTCGCCCCATTCGGCATCGGCCTCGCCGACGACCATGACTTCGCCGGCGCCGGCCTCGCGTAAAGCGGACTCAACAAGCTTCGGGTCGATTTTTTCTCCGCCGGAATTGATATAGCGGTCGGCGCGTCCGAGAACCTGCAGACGCCCGGCGGCATCGAAGCGCCCTTCGTCATTGGTTTCAAAAACTCCGTTCGGGTTCGGTATTAACGTACCGTCTTCGGCGAGCGTTTCGCCCAAGGAAGTGGCGGCGATGCAAATCCGGGAGTCCGCTTCCGTGAGTGAAATTTGAGCGTGCGGAAGGCTCGTTCCCGCAATCGTATCGCAATCTCCGGAGCGCCAAAGGCTGACGAGGGATGCGGTTTCCGTCATGCCGTAACCGACTCCGAAATTCAGCTCGGCGGCTTGGGCGCGGCAAATTAAGTCGGCGGAGACGGCTGCACCTCCCAAGAGGATGAAATTAAAATTTTTCAGCCACTTTACCCCGTCATCCAAATCAAGAATGCGTTTCAGTTGGGTGGGAACGAGTGAAATGGTCCAATACGCGTCGGCGGTTTTGCGGAAATTTTCCAAGGCAGAAGTGTCATGAAATCCGGCGTTTTCGGCGACATGCAAGCATCTGCCCGAAACGCGGGAACGGACGAAAGTCATAAGCCCGCTGATGTGCCACGGCGGCAAACAGGCATAGCAATTCAGCACGGAGTTTTCACCGATCCCGAGGTGCCGGATTAAGGCCCGAGCGCTGTTTTCGAGGCTTTCCCGCGTATGGGCGACAAAACGCAATTTCCCGCCGCTTCCGCCGCTTGCGATAAAGATTTTCCCGCTCCCGGAGCACCCCTTCGAGGCCTTTTCAAAGCGATCAATGAGCCGTTCGGCATCTGCGCGCTGAACGGCCGTCCACGTCGGATTCAGTAAAAAAACATCGGCGTCGTGCCCGTAATGCGCGGCGATTTCGCGAAAATAATTTCCGGTCTCGGCGACGCAAATACGGACTGCCATGGCACGATGAAACGGGACTTATCCGACCTGGATATCGGCGTCGTCGTTGGCCTTGATTCCCGCGCCGCTTGCAGGCTTTTTGATGAGCTTGCGCTTAGCGGGAGCCTTCTTCGTTTCGCTCTTCGGTTTGGCTTCGCGCGGCGGGAATTCGAAACGCACCTTCGTCGAATTTTTTCCGAGGCAAAGGAAAGCATCGAAGGAACGCTTCGTGCGGTTGGAGATAAAGCCCTTAATCAGATCTGTCTTCCCTTCCGTCAGCAGCTTCTGAACCTGCTCGACCGTAATTTCCGCACCGAGCATTTTCTTCGCCATGGAGAACGGTGCAGTCTTGAGCGACTTCGCTTCTTCCGGATTCGTACGGTAGCCGTTCGGGGTGTCATAAATTTTGAGTTTCGAAACGGGGCATTCGCCGATGACGGTACCCGTGGCGTAGTCAAAAGCCGCGGCGGCCGCATCGCCTTCGCGTTCCGGGAAAACAAAGGCTGCGCGCAGAAGGCCGCTTTCGTTTTTCTCGAGCTTCAGCGTAGCGGTGAAAGGCTTACCGAATCGGGATTTAAAATCATCAATGGGACCGATTTCGCCGTCGGCGAGCAGTTTCCGCACTTCGTCAATCGTCAGGTTGTGCCCGCTGGCGTTTTTATAAATAACGAGCGCCGGGAAAGAGCGTCCGTTGCCGACAACAACAGAGTCCTGCGAGCGGTAAAGGCGGTAGTTTTCGAGAAGCACTTTCCCGTCGGTCGGCGAGACCAATTCGGTTTCGCTCCACTGTTCGTCGCCGCCGTCAGCTCCGACTTTCTCGACGATTTGCGTCGTCAGCGTAACGATACCCTCCATGAATTCCTTGCGGGAGCGTTTACCTTCGGCGACTTCCTGCAGGCGGAATTCCCAGTCACCCGTCATCGCCGGGCTGGTAAGAATTTCAACGTCGGTTACCTTAAGAAATACCATCAGTTGCTCCGCCTTAATGGTCGGAACCAAGTCGCGTCCGGCGCGATCGACGTATTTGGTCTTGATAAGGTGGTCGATGATACCGGCGCGCGTTGCCGGCGTGCCGAGCCCGCGCTCCTTCATCGCGAGGGCGAGTTCTTCGTCTTCAACGAATTTTCCCGCGCTTTCCATGGCGGCCAGGAGCGTGGCTTCGGTATAGCGCGTCGGCGGCTTGGTCGATTCCTCCTGACATTGGATTTCGAGAACCTTTGCGCTTGCGGGATCGCCGTCTTCGGCGGTCACGGCAGGCAACGAATCCTCCGCCTTGCCTTCTTCGCGACCGTAAACTTCCTTCCAGCCGGGGACGACGAGTACCTTGCCTTCCGTCTTAAAATTATGGCCGGCAACGCAGGTCATACGCGTTGTCACGTCGAATTCCGCCGGCGGGAAGAACACGGCGACGAAACGGCGCACGACCATATCGTAAATTTTTTCTTCGTCCGCGGAGAGCGCCGCTTTGGGCGGTTGGTCGGTCGGAATAATGGCAAAGTGGTCGGAAATTTCCTTGTTGTTGAAAATGCGTTTGTTCGGGCGTACCCACTTGTTTTCGCAAACGCGCGCGGCGAATTTGCCGATAGCGCCGCGTACTTCGAGAGCTTCAAGCGTACGGTAGCAGGTGCCGATATAGTCTTCGGGAAGCGCACGCGAATCGGTTCTCGGGTACGTTGTCGCCTTGTGTTTTTCGTAGAGCGCCTGCGCAATCTGAAGAGTCTTCGTCGCGGGAAAACCGAAGCGCTTGTTGGCTTCGCGCTGGAGCGTCGTCAAATCGTAAAGGCGTTGGCAAGCTTCCGTCGTGTGTTTCTTTTCCTCCGAAATCGTCCCCGTCGTCGCATTTTTACAGGCTTCGAAAATCGCTTCCGCCTGGGCTTTGTCCCAAACGCGATCGGCCTTGTCTCCCGCTTCGGCGTTGCCGTCGTTTTTATCCGTCTTTTTAAAATCCGGACGCTGGTAAACGCCTTCGTAGGTGCCGGCCGCGACACCGAATTCGCCGACAATGCGCCAATAGGTTTTCGGGTCGAAATTGCGGATATCGAGCTCGCGTTGGACGATCAGCGACAGGGTCGGCGTCTGCACGCGTCCGACCGTAGCCACCTGTCCTTTGCCCGCCGGGCTGGTGCGCAGGGTGACGGCACGCGTACCGTTCATGCCGATGAGCCAGTCGGACTCGGCACGACAGCGTGCCGCTTCACAGAGATTGAATTTTTCTTCGCCGCCGAGCAGATTTTCGAAACCTTCGCGCACGGCGGTCGGCGTCATACTCGTCAGCCAAAGGCGCTTAGTTTCCTTCTTACATCCCGCAAGGTCGTAAATGTAAGCAAAAATCAATTCTCCTTCCCGCCCGGCGTCGCAAGCATTGACCACGCAAGTGACGTCGGCACGTTCCATGAGCTTTTTCAGTTTAAGGAACTGATCTTTGGCGCCGCGTTCCGTCGAAGCCTTAATTTTAAAGGAAGACGGGAGAATCGGCAGGGTCTTGCGCGACCAGCGCTTCAGTTTGGCATCGTAGTCATCCGGGTCGCAAAGCGAAACCAAGTGTCCCACCGCCGAAGAAATAACGTACTCGTCGTTTTCGAAAATATCCCCTTTGGCGGGGACTTTCAAAACTTTCGCGATATCCTTTGCGACGGACGGCTTTTCTGCAATGACCAAAGACTTCATAAAGAAACGATAAATTTTTCGAAAGACCTTCACGGAATAAACTTCAATTGGCAAGCGAATTCTTTTTCCCTACGGGAATCCCGAAGACATTCCGCGAAAAGCGGAGGACTTTGCGAAAAAAGAATTTCGGACGGAACGAAAATCCTCCGGAAATACCGTTAAGGCTCGACAAGGCTTTTCTTTAAAAAGAGAATCTTAAATTATTATGAAACCGGTAGTATTCAATAGTACACTCCTCCGCGACGCCCACCAGTCGCTCGCGGCAACGCGCATGAGCACGGCGCAGATGCTCCCCATTCTGGACAAACTCGATGCCGTCGGCTACGGCCGCCTCGAAACTTGGGGCGGCGCTTCCATCGACGCCGGACTGCGCTTCCTCAAAGAATTTCCTTTCAAACGCCTCGACGCCATCCGCGCGAAAACCAAAACGCCGCACATGATGCTGATGCGCGGACAAAACATCGTCGCCTACAATCAGTCTCCGGACGACGTTGTCACCGCATTCGCGACGCAGGCGGTCAAGCACGGCATGAATACGATCCGTATTTTCGACGCGCTCAACGACCCGCGCAACATGAAGACAGCCATCGAAGCAACGCGCCGTGCCGGCGGTGAAGCCCAGGGTACGATTTGCTACACGAACAGCCCGGTCCACACCGTCGAAGGCTTCATCAAGCTCGGCTGCACGCTCGAAGATATGGGCGTAAACAGCCTCTGCCTGAAGGACATGGCCGGCCTCGTTTCTCCGCGAGCCGCTTACGACATCATCAAGGGCCTGAAGGACAACGTGAAGATTCCGGTCTGGTTCCACACGCACGAAACGACCGGTCTCGGCGCATCTTCCTACCTCGCAGCCATCGATGCCGGCGTCGATGCGGTTGACGTTGCGATTCGCCCGTTCTCCGACGGTACGGCTCACCCGGACCACACGCGCATGATGGCACTCCTCAAAGGCCACCCGCGTTGCCCGAAATACGACCCGCAGCTCATCGAAGAAATTTCCGAATACGAAAAGGGTATCTACGAAGAACTCTCCAAGTTCACGAGCCACAAGAACGAAGTCGTCAACATCGACGCGCTCCGCTATGAAGTCCCGGGCGGGATGCTCTCGAACTTCCGCAACCAGCTCAAGGAGCTCAAGATGGAAGACAAATTCGAAGAAGTCTGCGCAGAAATTCCGTACATCCGCGAAAAGCTCGGCTGGATTCCGCTCGTTACGCCGACCTCGCAAATCGTCGGCACGCAGGCGGCAATGAACGTCAAGTTCGGCCGTTGGAAACAATTCATCCCGGGCGCAATGGATATCGCCCTCGGCTACTTCGGTCAGACGCCGGCTCCGGTCGATCCCGAAATCCAGAAGCTTGCCGCAGAACGCGCGAAAAAGGACCCGATTTCCTGCCGCCCGGCGGACTTGCTCAAGCCGCGTATGGACGATCTCCGCAAGGAATTGAAGGAAAACAATCTCCCGACGGACGACGAACACTGCGTCATCTACGCGATGTTCCCGCAACAGGTCAAGGAACTCTACTTCCCGCCGAAGGAAGAACCGAAGCCCGCTCCGGCACCTGCTCCGGCGGCAAGCGGAACGGAAGCCGCTCAGGCAATTTCCGGCCGCGCCAGCCTCTCGGAAAAGATCACGAATCTTTCCCTGAACGTCAACGGAACGACGCACGCGATTACGGTCGAAGAAATCGACTAAGTGCCCTGTTCCGCTCAAAGCGTTCCCGCGTTTTTACCGGGAACGCTTTTTTGTGCCCGCTAAATGCGCTTCAGAAAATCGCGCAATTCCCGCAAGCGCTTGAGCGGCGCAAGCTGTTCGAGGCGCGGGAAATTAACACCGACACGGATGTACTCCCCGTTGCGGCGGCGTGCCTTGATCTGACCGGCTTCCGTAACCAGATCGACAATGCCGCGTGCTTCCGCCAAGCAACGCAATTCCGCGACATCGCAAAACACGCGCGCGGGAAGCGGCATCTTCCCGAAACGGTCTTCCATGGCCTCGGCGGCTTCGCGGACTTCCTCCGGCGTCCCCGCCATAGCAAGTTTGCGGAAGACATCGATGCGCACGCGCACATCCGAAACGTATTCGGCGGGAATCGTCGCGACAATTTCCGCGCC
>JAFYWY010000088.1 GCA_017546455.1 Opitutales bacterium | reverse complement strand
TGTGCGCCGGAGGTGTACTACATTGGATAACCGCGGGTGTAGGCGCAGGCGGAACCCGTGAACAGGCGTTTCTGCGTTATGCGCCGCTGAGTAGCGATTATGTGTCCTTGAGGATCTTGCGGCGAATGGAACGAAATACACGCTCTTTTCGTAGGCGAATCACCGAAAAACGAATTTCTAGAGGTGGCCTTTAGCCTTTGATTTCATTATATAAACGTTTCGTTTTTCCGCGAGAAATTCTAATACATCTCGCAGAGACGCGGGGACGCAGAGGCTCAACCAACGCTCACGTTTTCATTTCAAAACACAATTCTCCGAAGAAGCCTAAATTGAAAGTACGACGATTTACTCTCCTGCAACGCTACGCGGCTCTGCGCCTCCGCGAGAGTTCCCTGCCTGTCCGCGGGTTTCGGCTCTGTCGGCACCCGCGGTTATCCAATGTAGTGTACCTTCAGCGCACATATTTTGACGGTCAGGATGGAGGAAAAAGTAACACGTTTTCTTTATTCCAAAGCGCAAATCCTCGGAGGAGTTTGGATTGGAGGCGGCTGTTTTTAATCTCCGTTGTCACTCCGAGCCTCTGCGTCTCCGTGAGAGTTTCTGATATTTTTCTCACAGGGAACGAAGTTTCAAATAAGCTTTTTTCGCGCATAAAAAAAGTCGAAGAGCTTAACGCTCTCCGACTCCGTTTTTCGGCTTTTCGCCCTTTGGATCGCTGGCCTCGATTTTAGCAGCCTCCGCCGCTTTTTCTTCGGCTTCCTTCGCTTCGGCGGCTTTTCGGACCTCCGCTTTTTTCTCAAGCGAAAGATAACCGACTTCCGTACGGATTTCTCCGAATTCGACGATTTCTTTTACGTGGACACCGTCGAGCGTTTCGTATTCCAAAAGGGCTTCGGCGATTTTCTTGTGAGCCTCGGCGTGATCGGCAATCAGCTTTTCGGCGCGGGCGTACTGTTCGGAAACAATCGATTGGATTTCCGCGTCGATGGCGCGAAGCGTTTCTTCGCTGATGCTTTGGGTGCGCGCGATTTCGCGTCCGAGGAAGAGGTTTTGTTGATTTTCTCCGTAAGCGATGGGACCGAGTTTGTCGCTCATACCCCATTCGCAAACCATGCGTCGGGCCATGCTTGTGGCGTTTTTGATGTCACTGGAAGCGCCGTTGGAGATTTCGCCGGAGAACACTTTTTCACCGATGCGTCCTGCCATGGCAGTGCAAATCATGTTTTTGAGCTGCGTACGTTCGTAACCGAGCACGTCCTTTTCCGGCATGAACATGGCCATGCCGAGAGCACCGCCGCGCGGGACAATCGTCACCTTATGAAGCGGCATCAAGCCGTCATCGATTAAAACCTGAACGAGTGCGTGACCGGCTTCGTGGTAAGCCGTTTTTGAGCGGTCTTTCTGATCCATGACGCGATGGCGTTCGCGTCCGTAAGAAATCTTATCGCGCGCTTCACTGATGGAAATCATATCGATTTTTTCCTTGCGGGAGCGTACGGCGATGAGAGCGGCTTCGTTGAGGAGATTGGCCAAATCGGCTCCCGCGAATCCGGTCGTAGCCTTGGCGACCTCTTCGAGTTTCACGGAATCATCGATTTTAAACTTCTTAGCGTGAACCTTAAGAATTTCCGTTCGGCCCTTGATGTCGGGAAGATCGACGTAAACCTGACGGTCGAAGCGTCCCGGACGCAGGAGTGCCGAGTCGAGCACGTCGGGGCGGTTGGTCGCAGCGATAACAATGATGCTGTCCTGCGGTTCAAAGCCGTCCATCTCGACGAGCAGGGAGTTCAGGGTTTGTTCGCGTTCATCGTTTCCGCCGCCGAGGCCGCTTCCGCGCTGACGCCCGACGGCATCGATTTCGTCGATGAAAACGATGCAGGGCGCGTTTTTGCGTGCCTGGTCAAAGGTATCGCGTACGCGGGATGCGCCGACGCCGACAAAGAGTTCTACGAAATCGGATCCGGAAATGGAGAAGAAGGGCACATTAGCTTCGCCGGCGACAGCGCGGGCGAGCAGGGTTTTACCGGTGCCGGGAGGCCCGACGAGCAACACGCCCTTGGGAACGCGACCGCCGATGGCATTAAATTTCTTGGCATCGCGGAGGAAGTCCACGACTTCGGAGACTTCTTCCTTGGATTCGTCGCAGCCGGCGACATCGGCGAAAGTCACCTTGGATTTTTCTTTGTCCATCAGGCGCGCACGTGAGCGTACGAAAGCCATTTGGCTTGCCTGGTTGCGTTTGATGGTGCGGTAAATGAAAAATCCGATAAGGGCGAAAATGAGCAGTGACGGAATGGCACTCACGAGGATGGCAGAGAGAACGGTCTCCGACGGCGGTTCCTTGAAGGTCGGAACCTTGGCGCGGAGCGTGGAAAATTCCTCTTCGGAAAGGCGGCCGGCGGCATTGAAGTTTTTAAGTTTTTCGCCGACTTTGAGTTCACCGCTAATCTTGTAATAGCGTTCGCCCGCAAGCGAGTCTTCCTTGAGTTCGAGGCTTTGAACTTCGCCTTTCGAGGCGTAGTCGACGAGTTCCCGTACGGGAAGCTGCATCGCCGAATTTTTTTCTCCTTCCGGCGTGCGCATCAGCAGGAAGATGATGAGGCCGATAATGGCGACCCACATTAAAAAAACGCGAAAATCGACGCGGGAACCGTTTTCCTTTTCTTGATTCTTGTCCTTGTTTTCCATGAAAAATGTATCCGTTTTAAACTAAAGAAGCGTTGCGGTAAGTCAACCGTAGAGCCGCACATCCGGCCCGGAGAATGCGAAAGCGCTCGGCGGGAGGCAGCCCGGGAATCCATGCAATTCCCGTGCCGTCTGCGAATACGGGGAGGCTTTTCCGGAGATTTTCCGGAATTTTTTTGTCCGTAAAAATGCGTCGGACAGGTTTTTCGCCGGGGGCGCCGAGCGGGCGGAATTTTTCGCCGGGCAGGAGCGTGCGTACGATGATTTCCGGATGGCCTGCGAGAAACACGGTTTCCGTCGGCGGAAAGAGTCCGGCTCGGATTTGTTCGAGCAAGCGTTCGCTGACCGTGATTTTTTCCTGCTCAAAAACCATCGCTTCCGGAAGCTTTTCGAGCGAAACAAAATTCAGCATTTTGCCGTCCCAGATAATTTTCCGGGTTCCGAGCTGTATTTTCTGCGGTGTCTCCTTAACAATCGATTCGACGAGGGTGTCGATGACGGCTGCTCCGGCGTTTACGATTTTTTCCCGGGAAAGCATTTTTCTCAGACAACGCCGCACGACGGCTTTCGGAAAATACGACAGGCAACAGTCATTTGTCGATTCCCGACGGATTTCGGAATCCGACGGCAGATAGCGGATTTTTCCCAGGGTCTGCTCGGCAAAAAAGTCTAAGGCGTCGGCATCTTCTTCCAAGAGCTTGCGGGAGCGGGCAATGTTTTCGAAAGGTGCGGCTTCACGCAATTCCGGTAAAACGCGATTGCGGATGCGGTTGCGGAAATACTCGTTTTCCGCGTTTGTCGAATCTTCGCACCAGGGAATACCGCAGCGGCGCAGGGCATCGAGAAGTGTCTCTTTAGAGATATCCAAGAGCGGGCGGACAAAAATGCGCCCGTCGGCCTGGCGGGACAGCTTTCTCGGTGCGGCGAGTCCTTCCGTTCCCGAGCCGCGGGTGAGACGCATGAGCATATTTTCGGCAATGTCGTCGCGCTGGTGCCCCTGGATGAGAACGGCGATTTTTCGGGAGTCCATTTCCCGCTTAAAAAAGTCCAAACGCAATTTCCGCAGTTCCGCTTCCGAGTGAACGTCATCGGTTTCTTTCCGGCGTTCGGCGGCATATTCGATTTCAAGCGCGCGGCAAACTTTGCGGACGAATGCGGCGTCTTCCGCGCTTGTCACCCTTACCGCGTGATCGTAATGCAACACGCAGAGGTTTTTGCGCGTTTCGGGGAAACTTACCCAAGTCAGTAACAATGCAGCGAGTGAATCGGCTCCGCCGGAGCAGGCAACTGCAATCGGTCCGGGGGGAAGGGCGTCCCACGAAGCGTCCAAAAAGTTCCGGAGTTTTTGGGCTGCCTCCGGCCAATTAAAATTCACTGAAGAAGGAGTTTCCGCCACCTGCGTTGCGCCGCCTCGCTACTTTTCAAGGCTTCGGGCAAGCCAGCGCGCTGCGTTGAGCGCATTTTCCCGCGGGTGCAAAAGTGCATGCAACTCGGCGCAGTCTTTTTGCATTTTGGCGAGGATTGCGGGGTTGTCGAAACATTCGCAGAGACGTGCGGCGAGTTTCTCCGGAGTGGCATCCTTTTGCAGGTATTCCGGATAAACGTCGCGATCGAGCAGAATGTTCGCCATGCCGAGATAACGTACCTTGTCGCCGACGAGCAGGCGCCCGACAGCCCAGGTCAGTGCGTTTGCCAGATAAAGAATCGCGCCGGGAATGCCCGCGAGAGAGCAGGTGCGCGACATCGTACCCGAGCTCATCAGGACGGCGCTGGCTGCCTGTGCATCGTTTTCGACGTCGTCCACCGGAACGAGCTCAATGCCTTCCGCGGCTTTCGGGTCGGCAGCCATGAGTTCCCGCAAAATGCCGAGAACGGGTTCGCCGGGGTGGAGCACGACGGCTTTTTTATCCGGATGTGTAGCGCGAAAACGCTTCCACGATTCGAGCAGGACCGGGAAAATGCGGGCGACGGGCTTGGGACGGCTTCCCGGGAGCAGGAGCACCGGACCGTTCGCATCGTATTTCACGGGAAGGCGATGGTCGGGCGCGGCAAAGGGGTCGCCGACAAAATGGACGTCGAGCTGCGTGTCTTCGTAGCATTTCAGCTCGAAGGGAAAAAGTACGCCGAGCGAGTCCAAAACCTTTTCCATTTCAAAACGGCGATGTGCTTTCCAGGCCCAGATTTGCGGCGAGACATAATGGTAAACGGCAATGTCGCCGCCGCCTTTGCGGGAAAGCCCTTCCTTTTTCATCGCCTTGGCGAGGCGCAGATTCATCCCCGGAAAATCGACGAAGCAGACCGTCCGCGGGCGATGCGTCCGAATCCACGCGAGCATTTTTTTAAAAAGCGCGGAATAGAAAGAAAGATTCGAGACCACCTCAATCAGCCCGACGGCGGAGAAGGTCGTCATATCAAAAAGCAATTGAGCTCCGGCGCGGCGCATATCGTTTCCGCCGAACGCGGCAATCTTCAGCCCGGGATTGTCTCGGAGTAAATCACGAATGACCTTGGCGGCAAGTTCGTCTCCCGAGTGCTCTCCGGCGACAATAAGGATGTCCGGGCGTCCGGAATTCTCGGGTTGCGGGAAAGTGTCGGGGAGAGCAGGCATTGATTTTTTCATGACAAACGCTTTGTTTTTGCGCTTCGCGGGCGGGAAAAAGAGTTTTTGGTCGGGCGTGAGGGATTCGAACCCCCGACCCTCTGCTCCCAAAGCAGATGCGCTAGCCAGACTGCGCTAACGCCCGAATATTACGGGAAAGAATCGTTTTTTATTGCCCTTGGTGTCAACAAAATATTCCATCGCTTAAACTCATAAAAATAAATTTCACTTCGACAAAAACACTATGGAAGATTCTTCTATTGATTCTGGTTTTGACGCTCCCGCAGATCTGAAGATTCCGATCGGAATCGGGATCTTGGGTATTATCATCGGCGGTTTGGCACTGATTATCGCCTTTGTCGTTCGCGGCAAAGTGGATCGCTTTACGACGAAGGTGGATTCCGATATCGAGGAAATCCACGCGACCGTCAGCAAGGCGGCGGCGGAACAGGGCATCGGCGGTGAAGGTTCCAAGGATGCCGAAGCACTGCGCCAGGAGCTCAGCCTGCTGCGCGAAGAAATGGCCCGCAAATTTGAGGCCCTCGAACAAAAAGACAAGTCTCTCGAAGACGCCGTGGTGGCTATCAACAACCGCGTGAACGGCCGTCGCCCGGCAGCCCCGGCTCCGGTGAATTCGGGAACGACGACGGGATCGGCTTCGGCAGCTCCCGCGAGCGGAGAATACGTGATTCAGAACGGCGACACCTTCACGAAGATCGCCAAGAAAGTCGGCTGCAAGGTCTCCGAGCTCACGGCTCTAAATCCGGATATCGAACCGGCCCGCCTGCGCGTCGGCCAAAAGATCAAGGTTCCCGCAAACCGTTAGTCTGCCATGAAAACGCCGTCTCATTGGGAAGTTTCGGAAGAAGCGCTCTGGGCGGACTGTAAGGTTTTCAAGGTCTTTCGCGAAAGAAATCGCCACCCGCAAGACGGTCGGGAGGGCGATTTCTTTGTTGCTCACGCTCCGGCTTGGGTGACCTGCGTTTGCGTGACGGAGGACGGAAACTTTTTGGTCGAGCAGCAGTATCGTTACGGCGTGCGCGATTTGTCCTGGGAATTGCCGGGAGGCGTTGTCGAGCCCGGTGAAGATCCGCTCGAGGCCGGGCCCCGAGAAGTGATCGAAGAAACGGGCTATGCGGGTGATCCGCCGATTTTGCTCGGAAAACTTTCCGCGAATCCGGCGATTTTCAATAATTTTTGCAGTATCGTTCTGATTAAGAACTGCCGGAAGGTCGCCGAGACCTCTTTGGACGAAAATGAGGAAATCCTCGTACGCGAAGTTTCGCCCGAGGAACTGCTCGCGATGGCGCGCGACGGACGCGTGCATCACTCCATCATGGTGGCTGCCATCGGCGAGGTCTTCCTGAAATGCCCGGAATTGTTCGGCAAGTAACAGACCCTCCCGAAACCGTTCCCCGGCGAAATTTTGTTTGAGCTTGCCGGGAGCTTTTAATTTAATACCGAAACCTTATGTTTAATATTTTACTCTTCAGTGCGGCACTTGTGCTGTTTTTCGTTTGCGTGCTCGTCGTCCTTTTCGTTCTGATGCAACGTCCGAGCGCCAATGCGGGTATGGGTTCCGCACTCGGCGGTGCCACTTCCGAAAGCGTTTTCGGCGGTGAAGCGGCAGGCGTGCTGTCCAAGGCGACCGTGATCTTCATCACCCTGTTTTTTATTCTTTGCGCGGCGCTCTACTTCGGCTTTATCGCGAAGGGCGACGGCAATGATGCGGCGGAATCGCTGAAAATGGAAACGAAGTCGGCAGCTCCCGCCTCTTTGGTGACCGAAGAAGCTCCTGCAACTCCGGCCCCGGAAAACACCCCCGCAAAATAAAATAACCCCTTTAGACAATGAGCTGGGAAAATTTTAAGAAAAACTATATCGCATTTGACGCCCTCAACTTCGCAATCGATCTGAGCCGCGTCGGCTTCCCGACGGATTACATCGCGAATGCCAAGCCGATGCTCGACAAGGCTTTCGATGCGATGGCGGAACTCGAAAAGGGCGCAATCGCCAATCCGGACGAAAACCGCATGGTCGGCCACTACTGGCTGCGCGCTCCGGAACTCGCTCCGACTGCGGAACTGAGCAAGGAAATCGCCGAAACCCTCGAAAAGATCGAAGCGTTCTCGAAAAAGGTTCACAACGGCGAAATCGTCGGCAGTGCAGGCGCGTTTAAGAATCTTCTCTGCGTCGGGATCGGCGGTAGCGCCCTCGGACCGCAGTTCGTCGCTTCCGCTCTCGGGATGCCGGGCCGCGACAAGATGAAAGTCTTTTTCCTCGATAACACGGATGCCGACGGCTTCGACATCGTGTTTGCCGAACTGAAAGGCCAGCTCGGCGAAACGCTCTGCATCGTGACCTCGAAATCCGGAAGCACGCCGGAACCGCGCAACGCAATGATCGAAACCGAAGCCCAATACAAGGCCGCCGGTTTGGACTTTGCAAAGCACGCCGTGGCCGTGACCGGTGTCGGCTCCCAGCTCGACAAGACGGCACTCGCACAAGGCTTTATCGAACGCTTCCCGATGTGGGACTGGGTCGGCGGACGCACCAGCGAAATGGCTGCAGTCGGACTTCTGCCGGCAGCTCTTCAGGGCTTGGATATCCGCGGCATGCTTGCGGGTGCTGCGGCGATGGACGCGCAGACGCGCTCCCGCGAAGCCCTCGAAAACCCGGCGGCTCTGCTCGCTCTCGCATGGTATTTCCTGACGGACGGCAAGGGCTCCAAGGACATGGTGATTCTCCCGTACAAAGACCGCCTCCTCCTTTTCGCACGTTACCTGCAACAGCTGATCATGGAATCGCTCGGCAAGGAAAAAGATCTCGCCGGTAATGTCGTCAACCAGGGGATTTCCGTTTACGGGAACAAGGGCTCGACCGACCAGCACGCTTACATCCAGCAGCTGCGCGAAGGCGTTCCGAACTTCTTTGCAACCTTTATCGAAGTGCTCCGCGACCGCAACGGCGCCAGCGTCGAAGTCGATCCGGGCATCTGCGCCGGCGACTACCTCGAAGGCTTCCTGCTCGGAACGCGTGAAGCGCTGACGGAAAAGGGCCGCGCTTCGGTGACCCTGACCGTCGAAGACGTCACGCCGGAAAGCATCGGCGCCCTTATCGCTCTCTTTGAACGCGCGGTCGGATTTTACGCGACTTTCATCGGCATTAACGCCTATCACCAACCGGGCGTCGAAGCCGGAAAAAAGGCCGCTGCGGGGATCCTCAAACTCCAGGTTCAAATCACGGAGTTCCTGAAGGCAAACGCTCCCGAGAAATTCACGGCCGAAATGCTTGCCGAAAAATTAGGGCTTGAAAATCGCACGGAATTAGTGTTCAAAATCTGTCAACACTTGGCGGCGAGCACGTCTTGTGCGGTTTCCCGTCAAACCCAAGCTCCGGCTTACTGCTCAACTTTCAATTACAACCGATAAAACCCCATGAACAATAAAGTTTCTATCATTCTCCGCGCACTCGCTATCGTGCTTTCCGCCGGCGCCATTGCGCTGTTTTTCCTCATCAAGGGAGAAATGGACAACGCCGTTGCCAAAGCGAAGCCGCTTGCTGCGGTTGCTAAAACTTCCGGCGACCCCTACAACTATCAGGATCGCGCTAAGCCGAAGGATTTGCGCGCCGCCATGGAAATTGTTGCACCGGCTTGTAACGAAATCGAAAAACGTCGCGAGCAGAAACTTAAGGACGATGCGACGATGGCCGCTCAGAAAAACACGATCGCTCAGCGCGACGCAACGATTGCCGACCTCAATGGCCAATTGGATGCGCGTGACGCCGAAATCGCCGATCTGACCCGCACCGGAAAAGACCTTCAGGACAAGCTCAACGCGGTTGAAAGCAAACTCGCATCCGCCGAAGCAACGCTCCGCGCCGAAAAGGAAAACACCGCACGTCTCAACGAGCGCATCGCCAACATGAAGACGCTCGACGAGTACAATGCGCGTTTGGACGAAATCGCCGACCTCCAGAAGAAGATGGAAAACGGTCAGAACCGCTACACCAAGTTCCGTCACTTCGCCAAGGCTAAGGGCCTGACCTTTACGGACGAAGAATATCCGTCCGCACTCTACATCACGAGCATGCCGACGGGACCGGTTGTGAAGTTCGCTTCGCCGTACATTCCGACCACGGTTTACTCCATCGACGCACGTCGCGGCTTGGTCGTTCTCTCCGTCGGTACCACCGAATCCTACATCATGCAGGGCGGATACTACGACGTTGAGTTCAACGGCATTAAGGTCGGTCAAATCCAGATCGCCGAAGCTTCTCCGGCCAGCGTGATTGCACGCATCCTCCCGAAGTCGGATATGTCCGCCGTTACCAACGGTGCGACGGTGAATCTGATTCCGTTCGTCAACAAGAAGTAATCGCGTGAAAGCGCTTCTTCGATTCGCATTGTTGCTCGTGCCCGCGCTTTTTGTCGCGTGCACGGAAACGCTTCCGCCGGAAGATTCCAATCTTCCCGCAAGCGGCGCCCCGCAAGCCTGGGAAAATACGATGCCGGGCATGGGCGGAATGATGCCGCAGGATCGCTAAACCATTACTTGCTTTTAAAAACTCCCTTCCCGAAAGCGGAAGGGAGTTTTTTGTCGGCCGAAAAATCTCCGCATAAGGTTCCCTCTGCTACGGAAAGCTTAAAGGGAACCTCCGGAAATGCGCTTTTAGATCCGGTTTTAAGCTCTCGTCCATCCTGCTCGTCAGAATATGTGCTCCGAAGGTACACAGCTTTGGGCCTTCGGCGGTGAATAGTGACTAGTGAGAAGTGGCGCCCATTCACTATTCACCGCTTTCTATTCACGGCTGTGCTTGTGAAGCGACTTCTATTTTCACTGTTAACTATTTACCGACTCCGTTTTTTCAAACATATCAAGCAATCTTGATGCGAAAATATATTCTTGATTTGCGGGGGCGCCTAAGACAGACTCTCCGCTCAATTTATGAGCAGTTTCACTTTCAGTTCCGAGTCTGTCGGCGCCGGTCATCCGGACAAAGTTGCCGACTTAATTTCCGATTCTATTCTGGACGCTTGTCTGGCGCAGGATCCGAGCTCCCGCGTTGCCTGTGAGACGCTGGTGAAGGACGACCGTGTCGTGCTCGCCGGTGAAATTACGACGGCAGCGAAGGTGGATTACGAAGCAATTGCGCGTGCCGCTATCCGCGAAATCGGCTATGTGGACGAACGCGACGACGATGTTTTCCAGGCGGAAACGGTCAAGGTTTCGAATTTCATCGGAACGCAGTCTCCCGACATCGCTCAAGGCGTCGATGCCGCTGCTGCGGAAGGAAAAAGCTCTGCCGAGCAGGGTGCGGGTGACCAGGGCATCATGTTCGGTTACGCGACGGACGAAACCCCGGAGTTGATGCCGGCTCCCGTCATGTTTGCTCACCGCATTTTGCAGGCTCTCGAAAAGGTGCGTAAAGACAAGTCTTCTTCGGAATCGGCCTGGCTGCGTCCGGACTGCAAATCTCAGGTCGCCGTGCGCTATGAAAACGGCGTTCCCGCCCGTATCGAAAATGTCGTCCTTTCGACCCAGCACACGGAAGCCGCAGATCACGCGACGATTCGCGCATTCGGCGAAAAGCTGATTCGTTCGGTGCTTCCCGAATCCCTCATCGATGCGGAAACGCGATTCTTTATCAATCCGACCGGAAAATTCGTCGTCGGCGGACCGCATGGCGATGCCGGCCTGACGGGTCGCAAAATTATCGTCGATACCTACGGCGGAGCCGGACGCCACGGCGGCGGCGCTTTTTCGGGAAAAGACCCTTCGAAGGTGGACCGTTCGGCAGCTTATATGTGCCGCTGGGTGGCGAAAAATATCGTCGCCGCAGGCTGGGCCAAGCGCGTCGAGCTGCAGGTTTCCTACGCTATCGGCGAACCGGAACCGACGAGCATCCACATCGATACCTTCGGCACGGGGACGATTGCCGACGAAAAAATCATCGCGGCCGTGAAGCGCGTTTTCTCCTTCAAGCCGGCAAACATCATTGCCCAGCTGGATTTGCTACGCCCGATTTACGCGCACACGACGAATTACGGTCACTTCACGAAAGCCGACTTGCCCTGGGAACAGCTCAACCGCGTTGAAGCCCTGCAGACGGCATTGGCCGAAATCTAAGCGAAGTTTTTAGGCGAATCTTTCTGCAACGAAAATCCCGCTCATGCGAGCGGGATTTTTTTTGTCGTAAAGCTTTCCGCGTTACTCAGAGAATTTTTGGAAAAGGTTCCGAGGAAGTCTCGCCCGAAATTAATTTTCAGTTTTCGCGTGATTTTTTTAATCCTCCTGCGAATGTAGCATAGATGCTCTCTCTAAGGTTTAATTACCCTGTAGCTTTTTTTTACTGTTCGCCATTAATCCTCAAAAACTCGCTATGAACCTAAAAACTCTATTTGTCTCCGTATTCGCAACGCTTATTTGCTGTCACGAAGCATTCGCATTCCAGGAAGAAGCCATTAATAAAAATCTTTGGCTGAACACCAATGGACATCTTGGTGCTCTTCCGGGAGAAAAACCGAAAAATCCGCAACCTACCCGCTATCAAAGCGATTTTGACAACTATGCGTCAGATAACTACGTGTCAGGCGACTATGTATCCGAAATCGGCATAGATGCATTTTTCGCAGAATCCGATTTCGGCGGGTTCAAAGACGATCCGGATTTCTACGGATTAAAAATGAGCTATCTGGTTCGAAATCACAGAAAGGAAACGGTATCTCCGGAATTCTTCATTTCCGGCGGTCTCGGTTTCGGGTACGGAGAGCATTCGGAAGGCGAAAAAGACAACGAATACGGAGTTACCCATTTCATGGGGACCTTGGGTGCGAATTTACGCTACAACGTGACTCCCGATCTTTCGTTTTATGTCGGAGTGCGAATGGGAGGCGAAATCGTCCTTTTCTTCGTAGATGATGGAGAAGAAAGCCACGATTGTGAGTGCGATTTCGGGGTAATCTACGGAATTGGTATGGGGTGCAATCTCACACTTTCTGAAAATGTTTCTATGCATATCGGAATCGAGCATGTTACCTCCGAGGCAGACTCAAGCATTCACGGAATCACACTTGAAAGCCAATCCTACCATATTTATTCCTTGGGTTTCACGATTGCATATTAAAGCAAAAGTAATCTTTGTTTGAAAACTGTTGCAATCTAAGCGACTTACCCGATATGCCAAGCAAAACGTCCCGCAGAAATTCCCCTGCGGGATGTTTTTTATTCGAAAATCGGCCGCTTTTTGAGTTTTTCTGATTGGGTTCAGAGGTGGCGGACTTGTGACTTTGGAAGTCGAAAAAGTAAATTTTGGATGAAAATCGGGGAAATCGGCTTCGTTTTGCAGTCGAAAAATCGAATTTCTGACGAAAAGGAGGAAATTTTTCTTCGATTTGCAGTTAAAACCGCTTGACGGGCGGGAACGCTCGGGAGTATCGTCGCCGGCATCTTATGTCATACATCCGATTTCATGCCGTAGAACGTGCCTCTAACCGTAAGGTCGTCGTTGTCCCGCCGCCGCAGGCGAAAATTTCCGAATTTTTCGGCTGCAAGGTCTTCAATCGCAAGGCGATGGCGAAGTATCTTTCGAAAGAAACGTTCCGGGCGATTACCCATGCAATCGATTTCGGCGAACCGGTTTCTTTGGAGTTGGCCGCGCACATTGCTCCCGCGATGCGTATGTGGGCGATGGAAAACGGCGCGACGCACTACACGCACTGGTTCCACCCGCTGACGGACGGGACGGCGGAAAAGCACGACGCCTTCGTCGAACGTGACGGGCAGGGCGGCATGATTGAAGAATTCAGCGGAAAGATTCTCGCGCAACAGGAGCCGGACGCGTCTTCGTTCCCGAACGGCGGCCTGCGCTCGACCTTCGAGGCGCGCGGCTATTCGGCCTGGGATCCCTCGTCACCGGCCTTTATTGTCGGAGACACGCTTTTTATCCCGACGATTTTCATTTCTTATGCGGGCGAAGCGCTCGACCACAAAGCGCCGCTCCTCAAGTCTCTGGAAGCCGTTAACAAGGCCGCCGTCGGAGTCTGCAAGTATTTCAATACCGACGTGACGCATGTTCAGTCCTCGCTCGGTTGCGAACAGGAGTTTTTCCTGATAGATGAAGAATTGTTCAATGCGCGTCCGGACATTGTTTTGACGGGGCGTACGCTGATGGGCCACGAATCGGCGAAAAATCAGCAGTTGGAAGACCATTACTTCGGGGCGATTCCGCGCCGCGTCCTGGCTTTCATGCAGGAGCTGGAATACGAAGCCTGGAAGCTCGGCATCCCGGTAAAAACGCGACACAACGAAGTGGCGCCGAACCAGTTCGAACTCGCACCGATTTTCGAAGAATGCAATCTCGCGGTGGACCACAACCTCCTGCTTATGTCGCTGATGCGTGACGTCGCCCGCCGACACAATTTCCGCGTTCTGTTGCACGAAAAGCCCTTCAAGGGCGTCAACGGCTCGGGTAAGCATAACAACTGGTCGCTCAGCACGAATACGGGGATTAACCTCTTTTCTCCGGGGAAAAACTCCATGGAGAACCTCCGCTTTGTGACCTTCGTCGTCAACACGCTGATGGCGCTCTACAAAAACAATGCGCTCTTTAAGGCGGCGACCGCTTCGGCAACGAACGCCCACCGCCTCGGCGCCAACGAAGCACCGCCGGCAATTATTTCTTCCTTCCTCGGAAAACAGGTCAGCGACATTCTCGATGCCTTTGAAAAGAGCTCCGTCGATGATGCCATCAAGGTGGACAGCAAAAAGCAGATTAAACTCGGCGTCGGCCAGATTCCGGAATTGCTCGTCGACAACACCGACCGCAATCGCACCTCGCCCTTCGCTTTTACGGGTAATCGCTTTGAGTTCCGCGCAACCGGGTCGATTGCGAACTGCGCGTCGGCGATGACGGCGGTTAACGCTGCGGTGGCCTATCAGCTCAAGGAATTTAAGACGGAAGTGGACGCGCTTATCGCCGGCGGGATGTCGAAGAAAGAGGCGCTTTACACCGTCATCAAAAAGTACATCAAGGAATCGAAGCCGATTCGCTTTGACGGCAACGGCTATTCCGAAGAATGGCGCGAAGAGGCGGCTCGCCGCGGCTTGGACTGTGAGACGAGCGTTCCGCTGATTTACGATGCCTACACGTCGCCGCAGTCGGTGAAGGTCTTCGCGAACGGCAACATTCACTCGAAGAAGGAGCTGGAAACCCGCAATGAAGTTAAGTGGGAAATTTACACGAAAAAGCTCCAAATCGAGGCGCGCGTTCTCGGCGATTTGTCGCACAACCACATTATCCCCGTCGCAATCCGTTACCAGTCGGTGTTGTTGGATAACGTGACGAAGCTCAAGGCCGTCTTCCCGCCGGAAAAATTCAACGTTCTGGCGTCGGAACAGCTGCGCCTGATTGAGGCGATTAACGAACACGTCAGCGCGGTGACGAAGCATACCGACAAGATGATCGAATTCCGCAAGCTGGCGAACCGCATCGAAGATTCCCGTGAGAAGGCCATCGCCTACCACGATACCGTCCTGCCGTATTTCGACGAAATCCGTTACCACATCGACAAGCTCGAATTGCTCGTGGACAACGAAATGTGGCCGCTCCCGAAATACCGGGAATTGCTTTTTGTCCGATAACGGACGGAGAGCAGCGAATAAAGAATAGTGAATAATTAATAATTCTATGCGGAGATTTTTGCTCTCGGGCAAAAATTTTGAAGAAAGTGTTATTCACTATTCATTATTCACTAAAATCTTCTATTTACCGTCTTCCGGCGCCCTTGTGCCCAAAACGTTCTATTGACGGGAACGGGCTTTTGGAATGTTTTATTAGTAATCAGAAAGTTTCTATTTTTTATGGCAAAAAAAGCTATTCGTAACGATAAACAAAAATTTAAAGGTTCCGCCGGAGACGACCGCAATTTGGTATTGGTCGATGACGATTTTCAGGACGCCGATTTTGAAGACAAAGTGTGGCTCTTTTGGCGTCGCCACGGGAAGAAAACGGTCGCGATTGCCGCCTTGGTATTCTTTGCCGCCTTGGCCGTGATTGTTTACACGCAGCTGAAGCAAATGCACGTGCATGCGTTGCAAAACGAATACGCAACGCTGAATACCGCCGACGAGCGCCGCGCTTTCGCCCGCGAGCACCTCGCCGACCCGATGTCGGGCACGATTTTCTATGCGCACGGCAATGCCCTTTACGGCGAATCGAAGTTCGCGGAAGCCGCTGCCGATTACAATGCCGCCGCCTCTGTTTTCGCTTCTCTCTCGGGAGCCGAGTACGCTTTGCCGCGCGATCGTGCCAAGTTTGCCGAAGCCGTAGCGCTCCAGAAGGCCGGTAAGGCGGACGAAGCGCTTGCCCTCCTCTCCGCTCTTGCAGGAACGCTGGAAACGGAAGAAACCGTACGCGGTCAGGCCATGTACAATCTTGCGGTGACGGCGCTTGCCCAAAACGATTTGGACACGGCCCGCAATTGGCTCGACGAAATGGATCGCGCGCTTTCGGCGCAGAATATGTGGCACGCACAGAAGCAAAATTTGCTTCGCCTGGATCCGCGCCTCGTCGCTCCGGCGGCGCAGGAGCCCGCCGCCTCTCAGCAGTAGTTTTTCCGCATTATGGACGATTCCGAAAAGAGCATTCCCGAAGATGCCATTTATGTCCGCGGGCTCTGTAAAAATTACGGCGCCTACAAGGCTGTTTCGGATGTCTCCTTTACCGTAAAACGCGGCGAAATCGTCGGCTTCCTCGGTCCGAACGGGGCCGGAAAATCGACGACGATGCGTATTCTCGCAGGCCTCCAGCCGGCCAATTCCGGGGTGGCCCGCATCTGCGGGATTTCGGTTTCCCGCGACGCTTTCCGGACCAAGTCGCACCTCGGCTATATGCCGGAAAACAATCCGCTGCCGGAGGAATTGCGCGTCATCGAATACTTGCGTTGGCGTGCCCGCCTGAAAGACGTTCCCGAAAAGGAACTGCGCGCCCGCGTGGAGTCGGTAATGGCCGCCTGCGATTTGGCCCGCAGTGCGCGCCGCAAGCTCATCGGTTCGCTCTCGAAGGGCTTCCGCCAGCGTGTCGGAATCGCCGATGCCTTGCTTTCCGAGCCGGACGTCGTCATTCTCGACGAGCCGACCATCGGCTTGGACCCGCACCAGATTTTGGGCATTCGCTCGCTGATCCGCAGCTTGCGCGGCAAAAAAGCCGTCCTGATTTCATCGCATATTTTGCCGGAAATCGAAAACGTCTGCGACCGCGTCATCATCATCAACCAAGGACACATCGTGGCTTCGGGAACGCCGGAAGATCTGCGCCGGGAATTTGTCCGTACGCGGCGTTTCGAACTCGTCGCCGACACGACGGCGGAGCAGGTGAAAGCCGTTTTGTCCGCCGACTCGGTGGAAGCACTCCCCGCAGCCGAGGCCGGTTCGCGCTTTACCGTGCAGATTGCCGTCGAAAATGCGGGCGAAGATTTCCTGGCGAAGCTCCATGCCGCGGGAATCCGCGTTTTTGAATTTCACGAATGCGTGCCGTGCCTTGAAGACATCTTCATCGCCGCGACGCGCCGGACCTACGATATTGTGGACTCCATTTCCAACAAGTCATGAGGCATTTTCTGACACTCTTCCGACACGAACTGCGCCTGCTTTTCATCACGCCGTCAACCTACGTTGCGGGAACGCTTTTTCTCTGCCTCATGGGCGGAATTTACTGGTTTGCCCTCCAACAGGCCGCTTTGCAAAAGGGCTTGGAAATGCTTCCCGTCGAAAGCTATTTCTACCTGTTTTGGGTGCCGCTGTTCATCCTCGTCCCGCTGATTACGATGCGCTCGTTTGCGGAAGAACGCCGCGCGGGAACGCTCGGAGCGCTGATGACGACGCCGACGAGTCCCTTTGCCATCGTCATGGGCAAATTCGCCGCAGCGTATTCGCTTTACATCGTTTTGTGGGCACTTGCCTTGCTCTTTCCCGTAATTGCGTGGTGGATGCTCAAGGATTTCTGCCCGGATCCGCGCCTGCTTGCGCTGAGCTCGCTCAAGGGCGGGGCACTTTTCGTCGCCATCAGCGGCTTGCTCTACATCGCCGTGGGCATTCTCGCGAGTAGCCTGACGCGAAGCATGCTCGTTGCGGGCCTGCTGACCTCCTGCGCGCTTTTCATCCTCATCGTCGCCGGCGGCCTGTTGCAGATGCTTCCGCTCGACGTTTACGAATCCTTCGCGTGGTTGCAGGCTCCCGCGGAATATCTGCGTACCTTCAAGCACCTGGAAAATTTCTACGGCGGGCTGATTGATTCGCGTCCGTTTTTCCTCTTTGTCAGCGGGGCCGCCCTGGCACTCGGTCTGACCGTCATCAACGTTGAATCTAAGGCATAGGAGCACGGCGATGGGACGTTTTTTTAAGTTCGAAGATTTCAAGACCGTTCGCCTCTTCCGCGGACTGAATCTTTTTGCCCAAATCATTCTCGCGATCCTGCTCGTCGGCGGGCTCAACTACCTGGCCGCGCTTCCGGCGTTTCAGGCGCGCTGGGACCTCGACGACAGCAAAAGCCACACGCTTTCCCTCGAAACGGGGATGTTCCTGGAGTCGCTGGTCAAAAAGGCGCCGGCCGACACGACGGCCGCCAATCCGTGGATTCGCGTAATCGTGACCTTCCCGCAGGCGAGCGCCGGCGATTCCCGCGAAGAAGCCTACGTCAAAAACATGATGCGCCGCCGCATCGTCGGGCTGGTCGATAATTTTAAGTACAAGGCGAACTCCTTTGAGGTCCCGGGATTTATCCGCTTCGAGGAAACCGACCTGCAGAAAAATACGCGCCTTGCCGTCGAAATCGAAAAGAAAAGCACGACGGGAACGCGCATTTCGGACCGTACGGCTATCGTTGTCCTCTCCCGCACGCGCTGCAGCACGATTTCCTCCGGAGAGCTCCTCAAAATCAAACGCGACGATGCCAGCAATCCGAACGATGTCGATGCATTCCGCGGCGAAGAAGCGCTGATGTCCGCCATTCTCAAGGTTGCGGACAACACGGTTCCGGTTGTTTATTCGCTCGTCGGAGAGGGCGAAGCCGCCATCGACGGGACGGACCGCCGTTTCGGGCTGACTTCCTTTGCCGACCAGCTGCGCTCGCGCCAGATCAAGCTCGTCTCTCTGGATCTCTCGCGCCACGAAGACGTTCCCGCGGATGCCGCCATGGTGCTCATTGCCAATCCGCGTATTCCGGTTAGCCCGCGCAACGAGGAAAAAATTGCCCGCTACCTGCGCGAACGCAACGGACGCGTTTTGTTGCTGACGGGACCGGGACTGAATCCGGGCTTGGACGATTTGCTCTTCGACTGGGGCGTTCAGCTGATGGACAATTTTGTCGTCGAAACCGATGCTTCGAAATTGCAGTACAACGGGAATGTTTCGATGAGCCTCATCGGGACGGAGCCGCACAAGCTCTCGGAGATTCTTGCGGTGCAGAAAATTCCGCTCGTGGCTTCCCAGTTCCGCGAAGTCCGCAAGGACATCGGCTCGAAGGAAGACGCGACGCGCAAGGTCACCCAATTGGTTTTTTCTTCGAACGGGGTTTCAGGCGATACGCCTTCCAGCTGGGGTGAGCGCGATTACCGCTTCCCGCCCTACAGCTACAACGAAAACCGCGGGGACATCCCCGGTCCGGTTTGCGTGGCCGTGGCCTCGGAACGCATTGCGGGGATGCGCTTGGGCTTCGCGATTCCCGGCGGCCGCCTTGTCGTACTCGGTGCGGCAGACCTGGCGTCCAACGCCCAACTCGAAAACGGCGGGAACAAGGCCTTCCTGCTCAATATCGTCAACTGGCTCGTTGACCGCGACATCTACCTGAACATTCCGCCGCGTCCGATTTCCGATTTCAATCTGAACGTTTCGATGCCGGACCTGATGCGCGTCGGATGGACTTTCGCGCTCGTGCCCGCCGGCGTGGTCCTGCTCGGATTACTCGTCGCGTTCTGGCGCCGCAGAAATTAATTTTGAACAAAAATGCGCTTTAAACTCACCCTTTTCCTCCTTGTCGCGAACCTGCTGACGTTCGGTTTGATCCTGCATGAATCCGGAAAAACCGAGGTGGCGGGAAGCATCAGCCGCTCGCTCTTTTCCGCCGGAATTTCGAAAATCGCCGTCACGGGAAATAATATCGGCGAAGGCTTCCTTTTGGAACTGCGCAAAAAGGACTGGTTTATCGCCAAGCCCTACACCTGGCCGGCCAATCCCTTTGTCGTGAATCCGCTGCTGAACGACTTGCGCTTCCTCGGGGACGAAGGGAGTTTTTCGGTCGAAGAAGCTGCCGCGGCAGGCAGTGCTCTTTCGGACTACGGCTTGGAAAATCCGCTGCTGACGCTGGCGATTACCGATGATGCGGGAACGCACCAGCTCAAAATCGGGAAGGAAACGCCGGACGCACGCGGCGTTTACGTCCTTTCGCCCGACGGAAAACAAATCATTCTCGCAAAGACCTCGCTCCTGAAAAACCTTTCCAAAAAGCTCGACGAATTCCGTTCGCCCGAAATTTTTTCCATGGCAAGCTACGAAGTGCGCTCGTTTTCCGTGCGCATCGAAGCCAAGGGCGGACACGAACAGCGCATCGGCCTGACGCGTATGCGCCGGGAATCCGGAACCGAAAGCGGAAAGACCGAGTACGGCTGGCGTTTTGAAACGCCGATTGCCGCAGAAGCCGAAACGCAAAAAGTCGAACAACGCCTCAAATCACTTATCGAGCTGAAGTTTAAGAGCTTCCCCGTGGGCGACCTCGCCTTGCTTGAAGCCTCCGGCCTCAAGTCGCCGACCATGCGCTTCTCGTTCTACGGCGCCGTACGCTCGCAGAGCCTGCTCGTCGGCAACCCGAATCCCGCGGACAAGACCGAACTCTATGCGAAGCTGGACGGTAACGATGCCATTTTCACGATTCCCGCCGAAGCCGTCGAAGCTTGGAAAAACGTCAACGATGCCATCGCCGGACTGCGCGAGCCGCGTTTCCTGAAATTCGAAGCCGAATTGCTGAAGTCCGTGACGATTCACGCGGAAAAGAATTCGCTTTTGCTGCATCGCACGAATACGTCGGCAAGCAGCGCGGAAACTTCCAAGGCCGTGAACGCGGGTACGATTGAGCTCGGGAATGTCGAGACTTCGGGCGCGCTGCTCGGCGCCGTCGAAAAGCCCGTTCCCGCCGTCTCCGCCAACGGCAACGAAATTTATGCCGCCTGGCAGATGCCCGTGGCGCCCGGCTCCCGCGTAACCGGCGTAACGGCTGTCGATCCCGTCGCCATCAGGCAGCTTGTCGAAGCCCTGCAGAACCTGCGCGCCGTAAGCCTGCCCGTTCCCGAGAGCGGGCGCATCACCTCTTCGCAGCGAAAACTTTTCCGGGCTTTTGTTTCCGACGATGCCTCGGAAAGCGATCTCAACGATTTCGGCTTCAACAAGCCGGTACGTATCGTCGAGTTGGAACTGAGCGCTTCCGAGAAAAACGGCGACCCCGCGCAGACAATCAGGCTGACCATCGCGCCGCCGGTCGCTCCCGGTTTCCCCTATCACGCCAAAATCGGCAATGCCGTTTATACCATCGACGGCAAAATCGTCGAGGCCCTCTCCGTCGAACCCTGCGATTTCCGCGAGCGCGTCATCTATCGCATGCCCGCAAGCGCCAAGCTCATTTCGATGACGCTGAGCGATATTTCCGCCGGCTCTGAAAAAACGGCCTACAGCGCCAAGTGCCCGGCCAATGTTACCGACTGGATGGCGGATCTCGCGCTCAAGACCGACTCCGCATCTGCGGAAACGCTGGCCCTCGCCAAGTGCGTGACCGAGATGGATGCCGAAGCCTTTCTCCCCGAAGCCTTTGATGCCGATTTCAGTTATGACTATCTGGATTCCGGTGTTGCGGAAACCTGGCGCTGGAAACTTGAAGTCGAGGTGCTTCCCGTGGCGGCAAAGAAATCGGAGCGCCACGTCTATTACCTGACGAAGCGCCTCGGCGGTAGCTTCCAGCTCGCAGGAAGCCCGGAACAGAATTGCATTTTCCGAATGAAACAGGCGTTCATCGACGCCGTCCACCGGCTGACTTTCGCCCGTGATTTCACGAAGGATATTCCTGAAATTCCGATTCCTGCGCCCGTCGAACATCCCCCGGTTTCAACGGCTCCCGTAGCCCGTTAATTTTACCCCACTCAACCATGTCCACCACTCAATACCTCGTTGCTTCCTTGGGCGATTCCGTCATCGTTTCGATTCACGGACGCGCCGTTTACACCACCTGCCGGGAGTTCGGCGAGTTTCTTGAAAAAATCGGCAAAACCGAGAGCGTCAAACGACTGATTATCGATATGAAAGATTGCGACGGCGTTGACAGCACCGTCCTCGGGCTCATTGCGGGAGTCTGCTGCGATTTTAAGGCACGCGGCGCGGAAGTCGTCCTGCAGCGTTGTAACGAACGCATCGGCGAAGTCGTCAATAATCTCGGGCTCTGCGCGTTGCTTAGCTACATCCCCGGCGATGCCGTTGCGGCGGGGACCGAGCAGATTCTTTCCGACGGCGAAGCCAGCGAGCAGGGCGCGTCTCCCGCAACCAATCACACTATTTTGCAGGCGCACGAAACCCTCATGGAGGCCAATCCCGAAAACGTTGCGCGCTTCAAGCAAGTCGTTGACTTCATGCGGGCAGACCTCGGGATTTAATTCCGAAGAAGTTAAATCCCGAATTTCGAGTTCCGAATCCCAAATTCCGAATGGCTCTCAATCGAGGGAGAGCATCTTCGGCAAATAAAAAAGAGACGGCTGGGTTCAACCATCTCTTTAATCTCTATAATCTTTAATCTTTAAGCTTTAAGCTCTCTCCCGTCTCAGGCACGGACTCCTATTTTCCCCAGAATCATGTGGGCGATGGAGCGGAACACCTGTGCCGGGACGGAATCCCGGTCGGCAACGACGATGGGCGTTCCCGTGTCGCCGCCTTCGCGGATGCGGCGGTCGAGCGGCAGTTCTCCGAAGAAGTCGGTGTTGAGTGCAAGCGCGGTTTTCGAGCCGCCGCCCTTGCCGAAGATATAATCGCGTTCGCCGCTTGCCGGATTTTCGAAATAGCTCATGTTTTCGATGACGCCGAGTAGCGGGATTTGCATACGGTCAAACATATGCGCGCCGCGTCGGGCGACGGACACCGCCAAATCCTGAGGCGTCGTTACGACGACAATGCCGTCGAGCGCAATCGTCTGCGCGAGCGTGATTTGCGCGTCGCCGGTGCCGGGCGGCAGGTCGATGACCATGATTTCGAGGGCGCCCCAATCGACGTCTTCGGCAAATTGGCGGATGGCCTTTTGGAGCATCGGTCCGCGCCAGACGACCGGCGTGTCGTCGTCGAGGAAAAGTCCCATCGACATGGCCTTGAGGCCATGGGCTTCGCGGGGGCGCATCTTCGAGCCGACGAGTTCGGGCGCGTTCTTGGTGCCGAGCATCATCGGTACGGACGGTCCGTAAATATCGCAGTCCAAAATCCCGACCGAGCCTTCGGCGGGCGCGATGCCTCGCTCTTCGAGGGCTTGCGCGAGGGCGGCGGCAAGATTGACGGAAACGGTGGATTTCCCCACGCCGCCCTTGCCGGAAGCGACGGCGATGACGTATTTGACACCGGGGATGCGCGACGGCGGCGGAGGTGTGCCTGCGGCGGTCGGCGCTTTCGGCGTTGCGACGTCGATATTGACGGTGACTTCCCGGCAGCCGATTTTTTGCAGGGCGGCTTTGACGGCGACTTCGATCTGTCCCGGAATTTCCGGTTTCGACGTGGTAATCGCCATGGAGACGACGGCGTTTTGGTGCTCATCGACTTCGACTTTTTTCACGAGGCCGAACGAAACGATGTCGCGGGAAAGTCCCGGATAAGCGACGCTGCCGAGCGCCTTCAAAATATCTTCTTTGTTCATGGTGCGAGATAATAACGCGCGTCGAGGCCGCTTTCATCAAAAAAATATCCTCTTACTTGCGCGAAATCTCCGAAAGCGGTAAAATCGGCGCTTTCACACCTCTTATGATTAACAGGCATTTCCGCTGGCAACCCGGCTTCCTTCTTCGGTTTTTCATTCGTTCCGTCTTCTTCGGCGGGGCGTTGGTTTTCGCCTACATGTTCTCCCACGAATTCATTTCCTGGGTGCAAAACGGCGGGGCAATTCCCTATGAACCGGTCCAGAGCCGCGAAACGACGCTTTCCGCCGCGATTCTGATTGCGTTGGTCCAGCTGGCCGTCCTCGCCAAGGCGGGCTTGTACTCCGCGTTGCTGCGCTACTTCAAGATTACGGACGCAATCCACATTTGCCTGTTGCTGGTTTCGGTTTCCGCTCTGCTTTTGGTCGCGAGCTATGTCCCCGGTTTCGGTGAAATCGAGTCGCTTTTCCCGCGCCGTGTCCTCTGCACGGACGCCTTGCTCTCGCCCCTCCTTTTCTGCGCCTTGCGCCTCGGTATCCGCGTCCTGTGGGAACGCAAATCCGAACACTCCGACGGGCGCAAGTCGTCCCTCCGCCGCAAAAGCTTTACCCGCGTCGCCATTTTCGGAGCCGGAGACGCCGGTTCGGAAATCTGCGCAACGCTCTTTGCCCGCCCGCATCTGCGCAAGCTGCCGGTCGTTTTCTTTGACGACGCTCCCGGCAAGGAAGGCTTCTCGCTCGCCGACGTGCCGATTGTCGGAAAATTCGAAAACGTCGAATACTGGAAATCCGTTTATAATTTTTCGGAGCTCATCATCGCGATTCCGACGGCAAAAATTTCCCGCGTCCGCGAACTGCGGGAAGCCGCTATCGCCGCCGGACTGACCGTCTCGATCGTTCCGGGGATGGAAGAACTTTCGCTCGGGCACACTTCCGTTTCGGCAATCCGCCAGTTTGAATTGCAGGACTTGCTCGATCGCCCGCCGTTGGATCTCGACGATACCTCCATCACGCAAATGCTCTGCGGGAAAACCGTGCTCGTTACGGGTGCGGGCGGTTCGATCGGAAGCGAAATCTGCCGCCAGGTCGCCCACTGCGCACCGGCCCGCCTCCTGCTCGTCGAACAATGCGAAGTCCTCATGTTCCAAATTGAACAGGACTTGATCGCCCGCGGCTTCAACGAGTGCATCGTCCCGGTCATCGCCGACATCGTCGATACCGCCCGCATCGATGAGGTTTTTGAAAAATACCGCCCGGACGTCGTCTTCCACGCGGCAGCCCACAAGCACGTGCCGCTCATGGAACGCCAACCCGGCGAAGCGATTAAGAACAACTCGCTCGGCTCCATCGGCCTCTTCGAAATCGCTTCCAAATACTGCGTCGAAGCCTGCGTGCTCATTTCGACCGACAAGGCTATTAACCCGACGAATGCCATGGGGGCCTCCAAGCGCCTTGCCGAAATCATGCTGCAGTCCTTCGCGCAGAAGCCCGGCAACAAAACCCGCTTCATGGCGGTGCGCTTCGGCAACGTGCTCGGCTCTTCCGGTAGCGTGATTCCGACCTTCAAAAAGCAAATCGAAAAGGGCGGGCCGCTGACCGTTACCTCGCCCGACATCAAGCGCTACTTCATGACGATTCCCGAAGCCGTCGGCCTGGTGCTGCAAACGGGAACCATCGGCAAAAACGGCTCCATCTACGTCCTCGATATGGGTGAACCCGTGAAGATTATCGACGTCGCCCGCCACCTGATCCGCCTCAGCGGACTCCAGCCGGACATCGATATCGAAATCAAAATCACCGGCCTGCGCCCGGGCGAAAAGCTCTTCGAAGAGCTCAAGTCCACCGGCGAAGACTACGAACCCTCCGGCCACCCGCGTATCGCCCGCTTCAAATGCGAACCGCTCCCGCACGAGAAGCTCGAAGCACTCAAAGACTTCCTCAAGGAAGTCGCCAAAAACCCGGTCCGCAACGAAATCAAAAAGGCCATCCAACGCGTCGTTCCGGAATACGTTCCGTTCCTCGACTAAGCTCCGGAAAGCATCGAATCGGAAACAGCCCGCAAGCGCCCCAAGCACGCCTGCGGGCTGTTTCTTTTGGGAATGGACACTCCTACTCTCGGAACAAAACTCCGAAAATCACGCGAAGAAGAGAGCTTAAAGAACCGGGGCTGGTGAATGGAAACCGGTTAATAGCGAAGGGCGCCGGGACAAGCGCTAAGCATCGAGCATCAAGCGAGCGCCGTAGGCTGATTGCCTCTTCGGGGCCGTGCACCTCCGTTCTCCGCTCACTGCGGCTTACGGTAAATCCAACAGGAAGCGCCGGAAGAACGGGTCGGCGACATGGAAACTTCCGTTTTCTTTTTCGATAATTCCTTGCTCCGTTAAAACCGTTGCCGCTTTTTGAGTCGAAGAAGTGCTCCCGAGTGAAAATCGCGTGGTAAACGCTGTCGAAAAAATTCCCTCGCCGCAGTGGGCAATCGCGCGAACGAGCTTTTTCTGTTGCAGGGAGAGCCGATCGTAGAGTTCGGCGTAGTAATCTTTTTTGAGGGAAACGACTTGGCTGATGCTGGAATCAAGCAAGCTGTCGGTTACGACCTTTTCCTCGCTCCCGTTCAGATTTTGCCAAATCTCCGCCGCCAGCAACTGGATGTAGTACGGCACGCCGTCGCTGGCTTCAACGATGCGGCGGGCCAATTCCGTGCTCAGAGAGAATCCGGTTTTCTCGAATCGACTCGTCAGGAAGTCAACCGTCTCGTTGAGCGGGAGCTTGGATATTTTCATCGTTGCCGCCGAATTAAAGAACGGACGGGAACGCTCCGTAAACATGGCGTTCAACAGGTGGGTTTTACTCCCGAGAAACACATAGGATACGTGCTTTCGATGCTGGATAATGCTGCGCAATAGCGCTTCAAAACGATTCTTTTCAAAGCGGGAGACCTCTTGGAATTCATCAAACACGACAACGAGCCGCCTGTCGTCGCCCGCAATGCGCTCCGGTAGATTTAAAACAGACTCAAGGATTTCCGGCGTCGGAACCGACTCCGGGAAATCCAGTTCCAAGGCCGCTTTCCCGTCCGCAGAAAGCGTGATTTTCGGACGCGTTCCCTTGAGCCAATCAGCAAGCTTGGAAACAAGCTTTTGCCAGCCTTTTTGTTTCTCAAGCAGACGTTGGGTGTAAACCCGACAAAAATCACGAAGATCGTAAATCGGGAGAAAATCAAAATAAATGCACGTGATTCCGCGATTTTCCAGTTCCGCCATCGCACGAAAAACGAGCGACGTCTTTCCGTAGCGCCGCGGAGCAAAAAGAACAAGATTGTTCCCGCCGGAAAGCGTCTCGACAATGCGAGCCGTTTCTTCCCGACGATCAAAGAAATGTTCTCCGCGGACAACGCTTCCGAATTGAAAAGGATTCATAATGCAATACTTACGCGAGACAGCCCGCCCGTCAAATCTAATTATACTTAGAAGCATAATGCCTTGAGGTATAATAGGTAAGCAGTGATCAGAAACCGGTGAATCGTTCTATGCGGAGATTTTTGCTCGAGAGCAAAAATTTTGAAGAAACATTCCGCTTCCCGGTTTCCGCTCACCATCCACTGCGGCCATTCGCCATCGCCCCTCCGGGGCCTCTTCAATTCTGCTCGTCAGAATGTGTGCGCCGGAGGTGCACTACATAGGATAACCGCGGGTGAAGGCGATGGCCGAAACCCGCGGACAGTCCCTAAAAACGAGCGCCGCAAAGCGACGTGAGAGCTACGTTCACGCGCCTGCGGCGCAATGGGCCGGGGAGTTCCTGTGTCGCAATAAATAAACGAAGAAAAACGCCGCAAAGCCGCATCCCGAAAGGAAAGTGCCCGCCTGTCCGACGGTATTGAAAACCGTTTCCGGCAAGCGGCGAGTATGCAGGAAAACGCTATTTTAAGCGGAGCTTTCGTAGATGCTTGAAGCGATTCGCCGTCGATGCGTCGCTGCGAAGTGGCTACGGAAGGCGGAATTTAAAGACAAAC
>JAFYWY010000087.1 GCA_017546455.1 Opitutales bacterium | reverse complement strand
ACTTCGCCTTCCGAATTGGACTTCGGTGCCGTGAAGCTTTTTGAAGCCGTTGCCGCCCCGGAAACGCTTACCGTGTAGCCGGGAGATCCGCCGTCCGGGCGTTGCATATGTTTCCATTTGAGTGTGTATTTTCCGGCGGGAACGTTTTCTACGGTAATGGCGATGCCGGAGCTTCCGTTTCGAGCGAGTAAGTCATAATATCCCGTGGACCAATATTCGATTTCGTTGCCGTTGATGGCTTTCCATTGCGAATCCGCAGTCGGTCTAAAAAAGGTGTAGTTCAAGCGCTTCCCGAACCACGCCGTGTTGTGGTACATGTTTTGTTGCGATCCCGATTTCAGAGACTCTAGCGAGATGTTTTCTGCTTTGTTGCTTGCAGCGGCGACGCTGTAGGCGAGCACGCTTTTTCGGATTCGCGGCGGGTCGTTCGGGTCGAGCGGGTCGGTGCCGTCGAGGAATTCGAGATAATCGGCGATTCCGTCGCTGTCGGAATCCCAAGGATCGGTTTCGTCGGCGGGATCGGTTCCCGCGATGATTTCTTCGGCATCGGTCCATCCGTCGCCGTCGGTATCGTTTTCTAAGGCTTCGGAGAGCGCCCAGAGCGTTCCGGCGAGTCCGAGGAATGCGGCGCTTCCCGCCGCCCACGGCAAGTAAAGTCCGCGGTGTTTTTCGATCGGGGTAGAGGCTTTCATCCTATTTCCTTATTTTATACATTTAGAGACGCAAGAGATGGTTAATTCGTAGGATTTGTCAAATAAATTTTGTGTTGTCTTGGTTGCCGGCGCTTTCGGTTTCCGCTTCCGAGTTGCCGTTGGCCGCGCAGGGAGGTTCGCTGTTGTGTTCCCCGCAAAATTTATGCTTTCGTGGTGGATTTTTACCTGCGTTTGTCGGAAGATTGCAGGCATAGAAACGGAGTTTTTTCCATGAAATTGATGGTCCTCGACGGCAATAGCATTATCAATCGGGCTTTTTACGGCATTCGAATTCTTTCGACGCGCGACGGCATTTTTACCAATGCCGTTTACGGATTTCTCAGCATCCTTTCCCGCCTTTTGGACGCGGAGAAGCCCGATGCGCTTTGCGTTTGTTTTGATGTGCATGCGCCGACCTTCCGTCACGAGCAATTTGCGGCTTACAAGGCCCAGCGCAAGCCGATGCCGGAGGAACTGCGTCCGCAGATCCCTCTGATGAAGGAGGTGCTCGCGGCCATGCGCATTCCCGTTTATGCGCTTGCAGGTTGGGAGGCGGACGACCTCATCGGCACGATCAGCACGCGTTGTGCGGAGGAAAAATGCGAATGCGTGATCGTTACCGGCGATCGCGACAGTCTGCAGCTCATTCGCGACGGCGTGCGTGTTCTGCTGGTTGTTTCCCGTATGGGCAAGACCGAGACGACGGATTATACGGAGGAAAAATTCCGCGAGGATTACGGTTTTGAACCGAAAAAAATCATCGATTTAAAGGCGCTTTGGGGCGATACGTCGGACAACATTCCGGGGGTTCCCGGAATCGGTGAGAAGACGGCGCGTGAGCTCATTACAAAAATCGGCGGGCTTGAGCGCATTTACGAGCAAATCGACACGGCGGACATTCGCGATTCCGTAAAAAAGAAATTACTCGCGGGCAAGGAAAGCGCCTGGATTTCTTACGATTTGGCGACGATTCGTACGGATGCGCCGATTGCGTTTTCGCCCGGGGAAAACCGCCGCAAGGATTACGATGTGCCCGCGCTCTACGCGCTTTTCAAAAAACTCGAATTTTCGAAGCTCATCGCCAAGTGGAATCTGGCTCCTCCCGAAGCGGAAAACGCCGATTTGCCGCTTTTTTCCGGAGCCGCAGCGGCGCCGGCGGGGAACGGCGAACTCGACTCCCTGATTGCGGCTTGTCGCAGTGCGGAGCGGAGCTTTTTGCTGTTTCCGGAAGACGAAGCCGGCGTTGATTTCTCCCGCGTGGAAATTCTCGCGGGGGTACAGCATGCTTCCGTCGACCTCGCCGGATTGGCTTCCGATGAACGCCGCCGTTTTCTTGAAAAACTGTTTGCGTCCGACATCAGGAAGGTGTCCTCCAATCTGAAAGCCATTTTCAGGAAATGTTTCGAAGAAAATCTTCCGGCGGAAGGCTTTATTTTCGACTTGGCGCTTGCGGATTATCTGCTCGATCCGCTCAAAAAACCGCCGATGCCCGAAAACGCCCGGGAGATGAGCGAAGTTTTTGAAAAACAGCTTCCCGCTCTTGAGCAGGCGGGCATGGCACGGCTTTACCGTGAAATCGAATTTCCGCTTTGCCGCGTGCTCGCCGAAATGGAGTTTCACGGCATTGCCGCTGATCGCGCCAAGCTCGAAGAATTTTCTGCCGAAATGGATAAGGCCGCGACGGCCGCACAGCAGGCGGTTTTCGAACTCGCGGGGACGGCATTTAACCTCAATTCTCCGAAGCAACTCGGCGAAGTGCTTTTTGAAAAGCTCGGACTCCCCGCCGGCAAAAAGACAAAGACCGGTTATTCCACCGATGCCGACGTCCTGAAGGACCTCGCGCCGCTGCATCCCGCCGTTGCTAAAATTATCGAATTTCGTCAGTTCGCGAAGCTCAAGACCATTGCCGACGGCCTCATCGCCGCGATTGCTGCCGACGGCCGTATTCACACGACGTTTAATATGACGGCGACGGCGACCGGACGGCTCAGTTCTTCCAATCCGAATTTGCAAAACATTCCCACGCGCGGGGAACTCGGCAATGAAGTGCGCCGCATGTTCGTCGCCGGGAACGGAAACACGCTTGTCGATGCCGACTACTCCCAGATCGAATTGCGCGTGCTCGCACACATCGCCGACGATGCCGCCATGCGAGAAGCCTTTAACCGGGGCGGAGATATCCACGCGGTGACGGCGTGCCGCGTCTTCGGTGTCGATCCCATTCAGATTACGCCGACGATGCGTCGCCATGCCAAGGCCGTGAACTTCGGAATCGTTTACGGCGTGGGGGAATTTTCTCTCTCGAAATCGCTCGGGATTACGCGCAAGGCCGCCAAGCATTACATTGAAAGCTATCTCGACAAGTATGCCGGCGTGCGCGAATACATGAAAAAAGTTGTAGAAAAAGCGAAGGAAGACGGCTTTGTTGCGACCTTGTCGGGGCGCCGGCGTGCGATGCCCGAGCTTAAGGCGAGCAATCATAATGTGCGGGCCTTCGGTGAGCGTGTTGCGCTTAATGCGCCTATTCAGGGTTCGGCGGCGGATATCATTAAAATTGCAATGCTTCGTGTTCACGCCCGCTTGAAAAGGGAAGTGCCCGCCGCCAAAATCGTGCTTCAGATTCACGACGAACTCATTGTCGAGGCGCCTGTTGCCGAGACGGAAAAGGTCAAAGCTCTGCTCTCCGAGGAAATGAGCGCGGCATTTCCGCTTGCCGTTCCGCTTGTTGCCGAGGCGACGGCGGGAAGCAACTGGCTCGAAGCGCACGCGTAATGCGCATGCTTCCGGGCTATTCGGCGAGCTTCGCGGGAAGCCCGGTGTAGCGACGCGCGGACTCGGCATTTTTGACCGCCATTGCGTAGGCGGCCGGTTCGCCGACGACAAAAACTTTTTTACGCCCGCGTGTAATCGCCGTATAAATCAGATTGCGGCGGAGCATCATGAAGTGCCCTTTGACGAGCGGAATAATGACGGCGGGAAATTCCGAGCCCTGCGACTTATGAATCGTAATGGCGTAGGCGAGTTGTAGTTCGCTCAGTTCGCTACGGGTGTAGTCAACGCTGCTCTCTGCGTAGCGAACGCGCACGCCGCCGGTTTCCGGAAAAACGTTTTCGATATAGCCTAAGTCCCCGTTGAAAACGTTTTTGTCGTAATTATTTTTGTTTTGCAGCACTTTGTCGCCGATTTCGAAGCGCGTCCCGCCGGGGCCGGGAACGCTTTGCGTCGTTGCAGGTTTAAACGCCTTTTGCAAAAGTCCGTTCATGTTTTGGACGCCGACATTGCCGCGGTGCATCGGGACGAGGATTTGGATGGATTCGGAAGAACGTAGGCCGAGCAGGCGCGGGATGGCGCGTGTCGCCAATTCCACCGTTTTTTTGCAGCAGTCTTCGGCCGAATCCGCGTGAATAAAATGGATGTCGCGCTCAGGGTTGAAATCGTAAACAGAGAGCTGGCGCGGTTCGGGCGGGCGGGCGTCTCCCTGCAGGATTGCGTGTGCCGTCGTGACGATGCCGGAGCGCTTGCCTTGGCGGAACACCGCGGAAAGGCGCGTCACGGGAACGCGTGCAGACTCAATTAAGTCGCTCAATACATTGCCGGCTCCGACGCTCGGGAGCTGATTGACGTCGCCGACGAAGACCAAATGGGCTTCCGGCGGGACGGCACGCAGGAGCGCCGACGCCAGCTTGTTGTCGAGCATCGAGGTTTCGTCCACGACGACGAAATCGGTTTCGAGCGGGTAATTCTCATTGTGGACGAAGCCGCCGAGCAAGGGTTCCGGTTTGAGCAGGCGGTGGATCGTTCCCGCGGGAAGCCCGGTGGTTTCGCTCATGCGCTGCGCGGCGCGTCCGGTCGGCGCAGCGAGCGTGATACGTACTTTTTTGGCGCGTAAGATTGAACAGACGGCAAGCAGAATCGTGGTCTTCCCCGTTCCCGGACCGCCGGTGATGATGGAAAATTTTTCGGCAAGCGCGGTTGCAACCGCCTGTTTTTGCTCCGGCGCAAATTCGAATCCGGCGTGCTCTTCCGCCCAGAGAACGGCGCGCTCGATTTTGATCGGCGGGAGGTGCCCCGGCGTTTGGGTGAGTGCGCGGACGCAAGCGGCGATTTCCCGTTCCGCCGCTTCCTGATCGCTTTTTTGGAGCAGGTTCAGCTCGGAGCCGGGTAGGGGAATCAGTTGCTTTTTTTTGATTAAGGACGAGAGCCCCTTTGCGATGAGCTCTGTGGGAACGTCGAGCAATTCGACTGCGTTTTTTTGCAGTTCGTCTTGCGGGAGCGCCGTGTGTCCGTCGAGTTCTGCGCTGTCGACGGCGTAAAGAATACCGGCTTCGATGCGGCGCTCGCTCTCGTTGGGCAGGCCGAGGTTGCGGGCGATTTTGTCGGCCGTAGGGAAGGCGATGCCGTCGATATCTCTGGCGAGGCGGTACGGATTTTCCTGAAGGATTTTCTTGGCGCCGTTGCCGTAGGTTTTGACAATGCGCGTGCACTGGGCGGAGGTGACGCCGTAGGTTTGGAGGAAAATAATGATTTCCCGCAACGCGCTTTGTTCTTCCCAGGATTCCTTAATCGCTTTGACGCGTCCGGCGCCGATGCCGGGAATTTCTTTGAGCCGGGCGGATTCTTCCGAAATGATGCGTAGCGTGTCGGCTCCGAAGTGTGCGACGATGCGCTCGGCGTAAGCCTTGCCGATGCCGGGAATCAGACCGCTCCCGAGGTATTTTCGGATGCCGTGTACGCTCGACGGAAGCTTGGATTTGAAACTCGCGATCTTGAATTGGCGACCGTAGTTTTTGTTTAAAATCCAAGCTCCCGTAAGTTCAAGCGTCTCGCCGCATTGAACGGCCGGAAGCGTTCCCGTCACCGTTACGGTTTCGCGGGAACCCTCCGACAATTTGACTTCACCGATTGTGAAGTAATTTTCGTCGTTATAAAAAACGATGCGTTCGAGTACGCCGACAATGCTCGCGTCTTCGGGCATCGTTTTACAACGGATGTGTGCCGCTTAAACGCCGTCGCGCTTGAGCTGGCGGGCGCCGATGTCGCGGCGGAAATGCATGCCTTCGAAACGGATTTTTTCAATCAGCGCATACGCATTTTGTGCGGCGGTTGCGAGCGTAGCGCCGTGTGCGACGACGCCGAGGACGCGGCCGCCGGCGGTGACGATGTCGCCGGAATCTTCACGTTCCGTTCCCGAATGGAGGATGGCGGTACCGGCGGGCAGTTTGCTCGGGAAGCTGATAATGTCGCCCTTGCGCGGCGTGCTCGGATAGCCTTGTGCGGCGAGCACGACGATGATGTTAAAGCCGTCGCGGAATTCGACCTTGCTCGGGTCGAGCGTTCCCGTAGCGCAATCGTACATGAGCTGAACGGGGTCGGTTTTCAGAAGCGGGAGCAGAACCTGGCATTCCGGGTCGCCGAAGCGCGCGTTGAATTCAACGACCTTCGGACCTTCTGCAGTAATCATGATGCCGACGTAGAGGGTTCCGCGGTAGCGAATGCCGTCTGCGAGCAGGCCCTTCAGGGTCGGTTCGACGATGGTTTCGACGACGGCCTTTTCGATTTCCGGGGTCACGACCGGTGCGGGAGCGTAGGCGCCCATTCCGCCGGTATTCGGCCCGGTGTCGCCGTCGCCCACGCGCTTGTGGTCTTGGCTGGCGGGAAGCATGACATACTTGTCCTCCGAAACCATCAGCATGATGGAGGCTTCTTCGCCTTCCATAAATTCTTCGATCAGAATTTCGGCGCCGGCATTTCCGAAGCATTTTTCGTCGAGCATGTCGTAAACGGCGGAGCAGGCGGCATCGTAATCTTCGGCGATGATAACACCCTTACCCGCTGCGAGACCGCTGGCCTTGATGACAATCGGGAATTTTTGCGCCGCGAGGAATTCAACGGCTTCCTCCGAGGAGGTGAACTTCTTGCCCCAAGCCGTCGGAATGGCATGGCGCATCAGAAAATCCTTGGTAAAGGTCTTGCTTGCTTCGAGGAGTGCGCCGGCCTTGTTCGGACCGTAAACCGGAATGCCTTCGGCGACGAGCGCATCGACAGCGCCGACCGAGAGCGGAGCTTCGGGGCCGACAATCACAAAGTTGGCGTCCAGGCGCTTGGCCAGGGCGACAATCGCGTGAACGTCCGTGACGTTCAGCGGATAGCAAATGGCTTCCTGTTCCATCCCGCCGTTTCCGGGGGCAACGGCAACCGCAGCCACGAGCGGGCTGGCTTTGCAGGCCTTGAGCAGCGCGTGTTCGCGTCCGCCCGAGCCGATGATGAGCACTCTGAGTGATTTTTCTGTCATGTCTTGTTTTTCGAAAGCCCTCAGTAAAGCTGAAACGTCGCGTTCCTGCGAACAAAAAATAGTGCCTGCATTTTTGCAAAAACCTCCCGAAAATCTTCCTTTCAGTCGTGTGTTTCGTCGGTTTGATAAAAAATATTTCCTTTGTTTAAGCGGGTTGTGGGAAAATTTTCAAAAAATGCTTGCGATGGTGAAATAAAAAATATTTCATAAACAGAAAATTAAGTTTTTCTCTCACTTAGTGAGAGATGGGGTAATAAGCAACGAGATATAGAAAATAAGACGGGCAACTTAGGGGTAGGTTGCCCGTCGTCATTTTTTACATTTTTCGCATCTCGGAAAAAGACGGCGGGGAAGGCTGTGAGACGATAATGTCACTGCCTTTCCCGCGTCGTATGCGGATCGCCGCTTAAAGCTCGGTGGCTTTTTCGACGACGCTTTCTTCGAAGAAGTTCCAGCCCATGCCGGCGTCAACGACGACGGACTGCGCATTTACGCCGGACGAGCGCGGAGAAAGCAACCACACGATGGTGTCGGCAACTTCCTGTGTCGTGATATTGGCCTTGCGCATCGTGAGTTTTTCGGCGAAGAGGTAGTTCTTGAGGTAACCGGGGATCCCCGCCGAGGCGGATGTCTTGAGCGGGCCGGCGTTAACGGAATTGAAGCGGATATCCTGCTCGGCAAAGGATTTTGCCAGGAAGCGGGAAGCCGATTCGAGCGCGGCCTTAATCGGCGACATGTAGCCGTAGTTTGCAGCCGTGACCTGCGAGGAGATGCCGACGGAGACGACGGCGGCTCCCGGGTTCATGCCCGGCGCAAAGGCACGGGAGAGCTCGACGAGCGAAAAGGCCGAAATGGCCGTTGCCTGCAGGAAGTCGGCGCGCTTCGTTTCATGAAACGGCTTAAAGCCTTCCGCATAATTGGCGAACGCGATGCTGTGGACGAGCCCGTCGATTTTACCGTGGTCGCGGATGACGGCTTCGGCGAGTGCGGGAATTTCTTCTTCGCGTTCGACGTCGCAGACGTAAACGGGCTTGCCTTCGAGGAGCTTGGCAAGCGATTCGGCGCGGGCTTGCGAGCGCACGGAATAAATCACCTGCGCACCGGCTTCTTCGAGTGTTTTGGCTGTAAACCAGGCGACGGATTTGCGGTTGGCGACGCCGGTGACGACGATTTTTTTACCTTCCAGTTTCAAAAAGTTCATGGATCTGTTTTTGCGTTTTTAGCTTATTGGAGTGCGCTGGCGGCCTGTTCGAGCTGTTCGAGGATGGAGCGGGCGTCTTCGTTGCCGTTTTCGGCGGCGCGGCGGAACCACTCCTTGGCCTGTTCGAAGTCCGGAGTTCCCGAGATGCCCTTGAGGTAGAGCATTCCGAGGAGCATTTGCGCTTCGGGATCGTTCATTTCTGCGGCCTTTTTGAGCCAGGTTTCCGCGTCGAAAAGATTCCCTTGCTGCATACAGATCATGCCGAGCGGTTTGTAGGCTTCGGGATGGTTGGCTTCGGCGACCTTCTTCAGCCAGAATTCCGCATCGATGAGGTTGCCGGCGGAAAGGTACATCATGCCGATGATGCCTTGGGATTCGACATCCCCGTTTTCTGCGGCTTTGAGGAACCACTTTTCGGCGTCCACCGTGTTGTTTTGTTGCATGTACGCGATGGCGAGCGGCTTGTAGGCGATGGTCAGACCTTGGTCGACGGCCTTTTTGAGCCAGGTTTCCGCCTTGGAGAAGTCCGGTACGCCCGAGACTCCGCCGAGGTAGAGCAGGCCGAGCGTGCAGGCGGTTTCCGCGTCGACTTTCTGCTCCGCGGCCTTCAAGAGCCATTTTTCGGCTTCGGCGTTGTTGTTTCTTCCGGAATAATAAAGGACGCCCAGACCCTTTTGGGCTTCCCAGTCGTTGGCGCCGGCGGCTTTTTTCAACCACTTTTCAGACTCGCTGCGATCGCGGGAAAGCCCGAGTTTGCCGAGCATGTAAGACATGCCGAGGTGGCGTTGTGCCGGGGCGTAGCCGTTTTCGGCGGCGAATTTCAGCCATTTCAGCGCGTCGGAGTCGTTGTTTTGGTGAATTTTAATTTCGCCGAGGAGGCCAGCCGCTTCCGGGGTCTTTTGTTGGGCGGCTTTTTCGAGCCATTTTTCGGCTTCGAAAAGGCTTTTGTTGGTACCGTGGCCTTCCATGTAGCAGATGCCGAGCATTTTTTGCGCGTCAGCATTGCCTTTGGGAGCGGCCTTGCTGAGATAGGCAAATGCGCGTTCGTAATCCTTCGGCAGGCTTTTGCCTTCAAGGTAGACTTTCCCGAGAGCCGTTTCCGCTTGGGTGTCGCCCTGTTCGGCGGCGAGTGTCCACCATTTCACGGCTTCCTGCTTGTCTGCGGGGACGCCGTCGCCCTCCCAGTAAATCGTCCCGAGGAGCGATTGTACGGCGGCATAGTTTTTCTCGGCGGCCTTCTTCAGCCATTTGATACCTTCGGCTTTATCGGCGGGAATGCCGGTGGCAAAATAAAGTCGGGCCAAATTGTATTGAGCCTTGGCGTCGCCTTTCTCGGCGGCTTCGCGCATGTAGCCCAGGGCTTTTTTCGGGTCTTTTTTGACGCCGTAGCCGTGCATATAAAGCAGCCCCAGGCCGCGGAGCCCGTTTACGTTGCCTTGCTTGGCGGATTGTTCGTAGCACAGGAGAGCTTGCTCGTAATCGACGGGCGTGCCGGCGCCTTTAACGTAGGCCTCTCCGAGCTCGGCCAGTGCGGCGGCATCGCCTTTTTCGGCTTTCTGTTTCAGCGCGGCAAAGGCCTTTTGGGCTTCTTCGGAAAGATTTTCGCGGGGGAAGTCGGTGGCGGCGTCGCGCAGGTTTGCACCCTTGGCTTCTGTGTCGGGGCGTGAGGCCGGATTTGCTTGGGCGATCGCCGGGGCGGCGAGGGCGAGCAGAAGGGCGGTGCCCGTCAGCAGTTTTTTGCTGTTTGAACGGATGAAGTGTTTCATGGCGGGGTTATTTCTTTTCAATCATGGCGAGAGCGAACTTGATCTGGAGGACGATCTTGCCGTTGCAACGTACATTGGAGGAAAGGTAGTAGAAGCCGGCGAGCGTTTCACCGTCTTTGACGTCGATAATGATTTCGTCGCCGGGGAAAACCATGCCTTTGAATTTGGCGCTTTCGATGCGGCAGAGCACGGGCGTGCGGTTGGCGAAATCGGCATCGCCGCTTGCCTGGGCTTTTTTTACCAGATAAATGGCGGCGGCTTGGAAGACGCTTTCGCAGAGCAGGACGCCGGGGGTCAGCGGTGCGTTCGGGTAGTGGCCTTCGTAGAATTTTTCGTCGGCGCGGAACGTGCGTGAACACACGATGCCGTCTTCGCGGGTTTCGAGTACTTTGTCGATGAACAAAAACGGCGGTCGGTGGGGAATAGCCTGTAAAACTTCTTCTGTCATAGTGGGGGAAAGATTAGGGAATCTGTCCGGTCGAGGGAAGATAAAATCCGTTTGTCGTCGGGGGAGATTTTTGTCGCGGGAAGACGAGGATTCAGACAAAATGAGCCCATGCTTATGAAATCCAAAACTCTTTCACGACTCTTTATGGCCGCGGCCCTGCTTTGCCCGCTCGGAACGATTGCGGAGGAAGCTTCCGCGACACCGGCGCCTGCCGCTGCCGAAGCCCCGAAAGCGGAAAAAACCTGGCTGATTCTCAGCGAATGCGAGGTGTCTGCCCCGATCGATATCCCCGCTCCGGTTTTTGCGGATATCAAAAATTTGAAGGACAAAACTTACGACACCGAAGCGGCTCTGCGTACGCCGGTGCTGAATCCGGAATCGCTGAAATTTTCCCCGGTGGTTGCCGGCGAAGACAAATTCCTGGCTCCCGAAGGGGCTGCCGTACCTGCTGAAGGGGCCGCGGCTCAATTGCGTGTTTATCGCTTCTACGTTACCAGCCGGGCTTTCACGAAGGCCAAGCTGATGGTGACGACTCCGCAGTACTGTGAAGTCTATGTTGACGGGGTTAAGCTCGCCGACAAGCTCAATGCTCAGGAAGCCAACGACAAGTCGGCGACGGTCAATGTGGATCTCTCGCTGGAAATGCGCCGCTACGAAATCCTCGTGAAGACGCTGTCGAGCGCCGGTGACAAGGCCGCTCCGGCGTTGAAGGCGGAAGTCTCTTCGGATAAGGCTCCGGACAAAGCGGGCATTGCTTTCCCGAAAGCGGGTGAAGCGCGCCTGCTGACGATTGCCGACGTTAACGAAGGCGAAAACGTTTCCGGTAACACGCTTTCTCCGAACGGTAAATACGTTATGAATACGTTCTCCGAGCTGCTGGCGGACGCTTCGTCCCGCTTTCGCACGGAAGTGCGTGAACTCGCGAGCGGCAAGATCGTTTTCTTTGCCAACGGAACGGACTACGCGTGGATGCCGAACGGTGCCCGCCTTTACCGCCGCAAGGTGGCCAACGGGAAAGCCTCTTATGTGGCCTTCGACCTCGAAACGCGCGAAGAAACCGTGCTTGTTGACGGCTTGCCGAATGACTCGCACACCTATTACTGGCTGCCGGACGAATCCGGATTCATCGTCGCCAAGACTGAAAAATGGAAAGATCCGACGGACAACTTTAAGCGTGTTCTCAATCTCTCCGACCGCACGGGTTCGTTCCGCGATCGTAGCTATCTTTACCTTTATAAGTTCGCCGACGGCGTGATGCGCCCGCTGACGGCCGGCTCAAAATCCACGGGGCTCCACTCGATCTCCCGCGACTCGAATTCCATTCTCTTTTCGACGCGCGAAATCGATTATTCCCTGCCGGAATTCGGAAAGAGCACGCTCTACAAGCTCGACTTGGATACGATGAAATCGGAAGCGCTGCTCAAGGATGAGCTCTACGACTTTTCGGCGAGCTTCTCTCCGGACGGAAAGAGCGTCTTGCTGACCGGCGGACCGAATTGCTTCGGCGGCATCGGGCGCAATGTCCCCGAAGGCATGCAGGCGAATTCGTACGACAAGCAGGCTTTCATCCTCGATTTGGCGAGCCGCGAAATCACGCCGATTACGCGTGACTTCAATCCGTCCGTGCTTGCCGCACGTTGGGCGGGCGACGGCGCGATTTATCTTTCCGTTGAAGACAAGGATTTCAAGCGCGTTTACCGCTACACGCCGGAAGACGGCAAATACACGGTTTTGAATGTGCCCGCGGAAGCCGTTTACGGTTTCTCGATTTCGTCCCACCCGACGGAATTTAAGCCTGTGGCGACGGCACTCGGCCAAAGCTCGCTCGTTCCGGCCAAGGCCTTCATCGTCGACTTGGAAGCCAACGAGTCCAAGGAATATCTGGCTTCTCGCACGCACCTGACGCGCGACATCGCGATGCCGAAGGAAGCGACGTGGAACTTTACGTCGTCGGCAGGCGTCGAAATCTCCGGGCAGTACTTCCTGCCGCCGCATTTCGATCCGAACAAACAATACCCGATGATTGTCTATTACTACGGCGGAACGACGCCCGTTTCCCGTAGCTTCGGGGCGCACTATTCCTTCCCGCTTTGGGCTTCGAAGGGCTACGTCGTGTACGTGCTTCAGCCGAGCGGCGCAACCGGATTCGGCCAGGAATTCTCTGCCGCCCACGTCAATGCGTGGGGCAAGCGTACGGCTGACGACATCATCGAAGGCGTGAAGCAGTTCTGTGCCGAGCACGCATTTGTCAACCCGAAGAAGATCGGCTGTATCGGTGCTTCTTACGGCGGATTTATGACGATGTATCTGCAGACGCGCTCCGATATTTTTGCTGCCGCCGTCGCGCACGCCGGGATCAGCGATATCACGAGCTACTGGGGCGAAGGCTACTGGGGCGCCGCTTACAACGCGGTGGCTGCCGCCGGTTCGTTCCCGTGGAAAGACAAGAATGTCTTCGTCGAACAAAGTCCGCTCTTTTCTGCAGACAAAATCAATACGCCGATTTTGCTCTGCCACGGTCAGTCGGATACGAACGTCCCCGTCGGCGAATCCATCCAGATGTTTGCTGCGCTCAAGATTTTGGGTAAGCCGGTCGAACTGGTGACCTTCAAGGCGGAAGACCACTTCATCTCCGAATACAACCGCCGCAAGCAGTGGATGAAGTCGCACTTGGCCTGGTTTGAACGCTGGCTCAAGGACGACGGCGACTGGTGGAACGCCCTCTATCCCGAATCCGCGAAAAATTGGTAATTCGCGTTTCGGGGCTTAGCGGGAACGGCTTGACCTCGGCCGTTCCCGGAATAAGCTAAGCGCAAATTTTAATTCATACCGAACATGTCACTTATATCCAAGCTCTCTCTCCGACTGCAGAGTCACCCCAAGCGCGTTGTTTTCCCGGAAGGGACGGACCCGCGTGTTATTCAGGCGGCACGCCAGTTTGCAACACGCCGCCTCGGTGTACCGATTCTCATCGGTGACCGTGCCCGCATTAAGATCAACGCCGTCAATCTCGGCATCAAGCTCGACGGGATTCGCATTGTCGAACCGGCGCGTTCCGCCGAATTGCCGGAATTTGTTCGTCGCTTCCGCGGCTTGCAGCGCTTTGCCGATCTGAAGGAAGCGGATGCGACCGATTACATGCTTTCGCCGAATTATTTTGCGGCAATGATGGTGCTGACCGGCGGCGCAGACGCGATGGTTTGCGGGGCGACCTCGATGCCGACAAACGCTTTGCGCGTCGTTTTCCAGATGTTCCCGCGCCAACCCGGTGTCGAAACGATTTCGTCGATGCAGATTATGGAAATGGAAGAGTCCAAGCTCGGTGCCGACGGAACGCTCTTCCTCGCCGACTGTGCCGTTATCCCGAATCCGACGGCGGAACAGCTTTCCGATATCGCAATCACGACGGCCAGCCTCTGCTACCACCTCACGAATACGCCGCCGCGCGTGGCGATGCTTTCCTATACGTCCAAGAGCGTGAACAAACGCTCGGAAAGCGTTGAAAAAGTCAAGACGGCAACGATGTTGGCTATTTCTAAGGCACGCGATTTTGACATGCCGGTGGAAATCGACGGCGAATTGCAGGTGGACGCGGCACTCGACGCCTTTACCGCCAAGACCAAGGAAATCGAAGGTCCGGTCGCCGGGGCGGCGAACGTCTTGGTTTTCCCCGATTTGAACAGCGGCAACATTGCTTCGAAAATGGCGCAGATTATCGCCGATGTCCCGTGCTACGGGCAGATCCTGACCGGGCTGACCAAGCCGGTGGCCGAAATCTCCCGCGGTGCGTCCGCCCGCGACATTTTGGGCTCTGCCGTCATCGTCGCCGCACAGGCGGTGGACCGCCACTATCTCTACCCGAAAGAAGAAATCTCTGTCGAATAAGACACGATTTATTTTTGATTTTCGATGATTAATAAAACGGCATTTGCCAACGACGTTCCGGGGCTGCTTACGCGCCCGATGAACGTTTCCACGAAACGTGTTTTCGTCGCCGCCACCCGCCAAAATGACGGGAAAACGACGACTTCGCTCGGGCTTTTCGGGGCGCTCAAGCAACTCGGAAAAGACGTCAGCTACATCAAGCCCGTCGCTCAGCGCATTGTCAAAATGGACAATGAGGTCGAGGTCGATGAAGACACGTTTCTGCTCAATAGCGTTTACGACGTCAAGATTCCGCTTCCGGCAATGTCGCCCGTCGCTGTCGATTCCGCCTTTACGCGCAATTATCTCGACCATTCGGCGGAGATGCATCCGAAGATCCAAAACGCGATTTGCCGTGCCTTCGACCGTGTGGCTTACGGGAAGGACATCGTTATTATCGAGGGGTCCGGTCACGCCGGGGTCGGTTCGGTATTCGGGACTTCCAATGCGGACAACGCGGCGACGCTCGGCGCGAAAGCGATTATCGTCGCTTCCGGCGGAATCGGGAAGCCGGTGGACGAAATTGCGCTCAACAAGGCGCTTTTCGACAGTAAGGGAGTCCAATGCGTCGGCGCGATTCTCAACAAGATTATTCCGGAGAAAAAAGACGAAATTACGCATTATGTCGGCAAGGCTTTGGAGGCCTTGGGGATTCCGCTGCTCGGCGTTTTGCCTTTGGAAAAGTCCCTTGCGCGTCCGAATTTTTCGCAGATTGCGGAAGTTATCAGCGCCGAATGGCTTGTTCCGGTGGAGCCCGGGCGGAATCAGCGCGTGAACAAAATCATCATCGGGGCGATGTCGGCCCAGAGCGTTTTGGACTACATCAAGGCGGGAACGTTGATTATTACGCCGGGCGACCGTGAAGATCTGCTCTTTTCGCTGATCGCGGCATCCGGGACGGCGGCTTTGCCGCACCTGACCGGTGTCGTGCTTTCAAACGGCCTGCGCCCGAACGCACGCATTATCGAAATGCTGCGTCAGTTGCAGATCCCCGTTGTTGCCACCGCGCGCGAATGTTTCGCTGCGGCGTCCCGCATCAATGCGATGATTGTCAAAACTCAGCCGTCGGACCGCGATAAGGTGACGACGATTGAAGAACTCGTAAGAAATAACATCGATTTGTCCCGCCTCCTGGAGCAACTCTGAGGCGGCGACGGTGAGTCGGAACCGGCGGGCAGTGAACGGAACTTCTCCATTCGCTGCCTGCCGGTTTTATTTGCGGTTTGCCTTTTCCGGTTTCGCGGAAATCTGTTGCTTCGTGCGGCCGGAATGCGCGATAATCGGGAACAGTTATGGCTAAGGAAGAACAAGCGGCTTCGAACACGGGGCCTAAGAAAAAGATTTTCAGAAACGATCAGTATTTCGGTTTTGCCGCCTATGCGCGCGCGAAGTCCGGAAATTGGAAGCTCTTCATCAATTGGAAGCGGATTATTTTCCTGCTCGCGTTCTTTGCGGTGCTCGGCTACCTCGGTATTGCCTACGCCCGCTACGCGAACGACAAATACCGCAAGGGCCTGGAAGATACGTCTTATTGGACGATGCTTATTTATCCTTTCAGCCGCGAAGCACGTTTGGAGCACCGCAAGAAGCTCGGCGACATGTATATCGCCAAGGCGCGTGAAGCCAAGACTCCCGGCGAAGTCATTCAGGGGATTCGCACCGGCCTTGTGCTTTCGCCGATGAATCCCGACGGCCGTATTTATTATTCCTATCTGATGTTCCACCAGCGCATGATCAAAGATGCGATTAAGCTCCTGGCGGAAGGCCTTCCGGCTGCAATCGAACACAAGGAATACGTCGTTTATTTCCTGAAGCGCTGCCTCGAAACCGCGGAAGATGACACGTTGATTCAGGCGGCGGAAGAGCTTATTCCGCAAATGGAAGCCCGCATCGCCGAACTCGCTCAGGCTCAGGAGGCAAGCTCCTCCGAAGAAGAAAAAGCCGAGCTCGGCGAACGCAAGAAGCGCGCGGAAGAAAACAAAATGCTCCTTTCGGTCGGCGCCGTGCAGGCTGCGATTTTGCGCGGACGCTTCGAGTTTGCGCTCAAGGAAATGGATCGTTACGGCTTGAACAAGACGCTGACGGGGCAGGTCTTGCGTGCGCAGATTCTGTGGGAATCCGGCGAACGCGAAGAAGCCTTGAGCTTCCTCGATCGCGTCGTCCGTGAAAGCGGCGGTAATCCGCAGGTCGTGTTGTTGCGCGCGCACTATCTGGCAACGCAGGGCGATGCGATGCGCGCGATGACCGGCTTGCTCCAGGCCGCGTTTAAGGAAGGGCAGGACACACCCGAAGTCCAAATTCGTATCATTGCTCTTTTCGACCCCGTGAAAAATAAGACCATTCGCGAAAAGCGTATCAGCGAATACATTCGCCGCTACAACGACGATCCGGTCGCACTCTTCCAGCTGGCCCAGCATGCCGCGGGGAAGGATGATTTCGCTCTCGTCGAGCGCCTTTACAAAATCGCGGAAAATCGCGTCTTTGAAAATATTACGCGTTTTGAAATGGTTTACATCGAAGCCCTTGTTGCCGCGAATCGCCCGAAGGAAGCACTCGAGCTGCTGGAACGCCTCTCGCGGGAAAATATCGAATGGGTGGATCAGAATTCCGCGGCGCTGAACTGCCTTCGCACATTCGCCTATTACAAAAACGGCGACGAATCTCTCGGCCGCCTCGCGTTGGAAAATACGTTGAAGAACAAAACGATCTCCGTGCCGCAGCTCATCTTGGTCGGCCGCCGCCTGACGGAAATGGGCTTGCTCGACGAAGGTCGAAGCGCCTACGAAGCCGCTTACCGTGCGGAGAACTACAATCACAAGGCTTTGGTCGCTCTGGTCAATTATGCGATTGAAAAGAAAGACGTCGAAGTCCTGTTGCGCTATCTGCCCGAATTGTTGGATTCCCGCCGTCCGCCGCGCCGAACTCTCGAAAAAATCCAGCGCTTCCTCGGGAGCGACCGCATGATTTTCATCGCCGAGCGCGATTCCTACCTCGAACGCGTGAGCGCGCTGCTCGACACCACCGGACGAGCCAGCGATTCCGATACCGAAATTCAGACGGTTCTCTAAAGTCGCCGAAGTTGTTGTCGTTCCCGTAGCTTGCCTGCGGGAACGATTGCATTTTGCGCGTTGCAAACGAAAATGAATCTCAATACTCTACTGCGCTAATATTATTATGAGCGAGACAACCGCGAAAAAGGCGCCCGACGCCATCAATATCGACCGTTCCGCAGGCGATTTCTCCGTGGCGGAAGAATACGCATTTGATGCGGGATTGGGGTTGAGCGAGCGCGTTATCGATTATATTTCCGACGCGAAAAACGAGCCGGACTGGATTCGAGCATTCCGAAAAAAAGCACTTGAGATTTTTTATAAAAAACCGCTTCCGACGCATTGGGCTCCGGAGTGGATTAAGGATGTCGATTTCGATAAAATCCGCTACTACCTCGCCAAAAACAAGGACGCGGCGCGCAGTTGGGAGGATGTGCCCGAAGACGTGAAGCAAACCTTCGAGCGCCTCGGCGTACCCGAGCAGGAACGCAAATTCCTCGCCGGCGTCGATGCGCAGTTTGACTCCGAGTCCGCCTATTCCCGCCTCAAGGCCGACCTCGAAAAGCAGGGCGTAATTTTCGTCGGGCCTAACGAAGGACTGACCAAGTACGCGGATATCTTCCGTCCCTGGTTCGGGAAAGTTATTCCGACGACGGACAGCAAGTATTCCGCGCTCAACAGCGCCTGTTTCTCCGGCGGCTCGTTCGTTTATGTGCCCAAGGGCGTGAAAGTCGCCCAGCCGCTTCAGGCCTATTTCCGCATTAACGCCGAGAACTTCGGGCAATTCGAACGTACGCTCATTATCGCCGACGAAGGCGCCGAGCTCGTTTACATGGAAGGCTGTACGGCGCCGCGTTTCGATACGGCAACGCTGCACTCCGGAGTCGTTGAACTCGTCGCGCTCAAGGGCGCCAAGATTCAATACGTTACCGTTCAGAATTGGGCTTCCAATATTTACAATTTGGTCACGCAACGCGGTCTCGCCATGGAGGATGCGGAAATCCGCTGGGTCGATTGCAATATCGGTTCGCGCCTGACGATGAAGTATCCGGGCGTGATTCTCAAAGGTGAACGCGCGCGCGGGGAAGTGCTTTCCATCGCGCTTGCCCACACCGGACAGGTGCAGGACACCGGCGCCAAGATGATTCACCTCGCCGACGGAACAACCTCCAACATCATTTCGAAGTCCGTTTCGACCGGCGAAGGGCGTGCCAATTATCGCGGTCTCGTCTCGATCCCGAAGCACCTCAAGGGCTGCAAAAACAACAGCGAATGCCATACGCTGCTCATCAACGAGCATTCGGCGACGGGCACGTATCCGGCGATCACCGTTCACGGGAACGCTTCGCAGACACAGCACGAAGCCAGTGTTTCCAAGGTTTCCGCCGAACAGATTTTCTACATGCAACAGCGCGGCCTGAGCGAAGCGGAAGCGATGAGTCTCGCCGTTAACGGTTTTGTGAACGACCTTGTTAAAGAATTCCCGATGGAATACTCGGTCGAACTCAAACGTCTGATTGAAATGGAAATGGAAGGCTCCGTCGCCTAACGCAAGGACAAGTCATGAACGCACACCTTTCCGAATCGTGGAATTCCGCCTCGCTCGTTAAAGACGAAGCCTGGCGTTTCGCCCAAATCAGCCGCGTCCGGCTCAACGGCTTCAGTGCTCCGGCAGAGCCGGATGCTGCCGTGGTTGAAAAATACATCGACGAGGCCCGCCGCCGCGCACTCGGTGCTTCCGGCATCCTTGTCTTCGTTGACGAACGACTCGTCTTCTCGCAATTGAGTGATGAAGCCCTTGCCGCCGGAGCCCGCTTTGAGGCCGCTTCCGACATTCCGTTTTCGACGACGCCGCGCCTCGGTATGGAAGCGCTGATTCAATATCACGATGCCGTTTCCCGCAGCGGGGTTATTCTGTCCGTTCCCGCCGAGACGCGCTTCGACGAACCCTTTGTTGTCTTCCGCTGGCAGTGCAGTGCCGGCAGTGCAAGCTTCCCGGCTTCGCGCGTTGAAATCGGTCGCAACGGCTTTGCAAAACTCTGCGAATTTTACAGTGCAGATGCCGAGGCCGACGCAACGCTGACGCTTTCCCGCAACGAAATTCTCGTCGCCGACGGCGCCGAATTCTCCCGTGACTTTGTCCAGGCGCTCGCACCCGCATCGAAAATGTATCGTACGGAAAATGTCGTCGCCGGCGAAAATGCAACGGTGCGCGGCGTTGATTTCTGCTTGGGCGCTTTGCATGCCCGTACGGCGACGGAACTCTGCGCGGACGGGCGCGATGCCCTCTTGGATTGGCGCGCGCTCAATGTCGCTTCCGGCGATCAGGAAATCGACTGGCGCACGATTCAGCGTCATGCCGCACCGGGAGCCCGCTCGAATCTGCTTTGCAAAAACGCGCTCTTGGATCGTTCCCGCACTATTTTCTCGGGAAGCATCCTTGTCGATAAAGTCGCGCAGCAAACTAACGCCGTTCAGTCCTGCCGCAATCTCGTGCTTTCCGAAGATGCCGAAGCACACTCGCTTCCGGGATTGGAAATCGACGCCAACGACGTCCAATGTTCGCACGGTGCGACGACGGGAACACTCGACGCCGACCAGCTTTTCTATCTGCTTCAGCGCGGCTTGCCCGAAGCGGATGCCCGCATGCTGCTCACGCTCGGTTTCATGGACGAAGTGATTAACGCCTGCGCCGGTTGTGCGGTCGCTGATTTCGTGCGCGAGAAAATCGCTGAAAAATTTGGCACCCGCTAAGCGGCATTGTTGGCTTCGATAAATCGCCTTCGCCTGCGTTTTTCGCTTGCGAAGGCGCGCTGTTTTCTTTGTCTTGTCAGGCTTCGTTTGTTCCGCGGTGGAGCAACATTAATCCTCAACCACACGAATCAACCACATGGAAACCATCGACAATTCTTTGCAGTGCGCTTCCGGCGACTGTGTTCGCGTGATCAGAGTCTCCCGCATCTTCGGAAACCCCGTTTCCGTTTTTGCACATACCCATGACGGCCGTCGCGAGAAAATTCGCGTTACCGATTGGGATCACATCAATCCGGATACAGGCGGGCTCACGGAGTCCGGCTGGCAATTTCTGGATATCGAGCTAAAGAAACGCTTCGGCGTTTTCGAATGGGCGCTCGGTTAAATCCGAAACATAAAAACCGACTTGAATCTCAAGTCGGTTTTTTTACTACTTTCTCCAATCGCTCCGAGACCGACCTCCGGACCTAAGCAGTTGCCTATGTCTGACTTTGCATCCGCTCTTCTTTAAGCCCTAATCTTTAAGCTTTAATCTTTTCTTTTCCCGTAAACTTCGGCTTCGATGTAGTGATTACCGCCGTCGGACGTATTGCCCCGGGAGTAGAAGCGTACATAGCGCCCGTGCACGCCGTTTACGGGAATGATTTTCCCCGCATGGGTTTCGATATAAACCTTGTCTTCGCCTTTGCCGAGCTTGGACGAGTTGTCGAAGTCGTTATTGAAAACGGTCTTTACGTCCTTTTTGAAAACGGGATCGTCCGAGACTTGGATGACGACGTCATGATAAACACGCTTTTGGCGATGGTAGTGCCAGAGCGCGATTGCAAAGATGTCGGCTGCTTCGCCGAGGTCGATTTGGATCCACTGTAGCCCCGGCGCGAGTTCGACTTCGTAGCCTTCGTCGCCGTCTTTGTCGCCGTCTGTCAAATAGGCCGCTTCGCCGACGATCGGATTTTTGTCAGAAGCCGTTACGGTTTTTCCGGCAGCGAGATTCGTGCAGCCTTTCGGGATTTTTACGACCGGAGTCTGTGCGGGTGCGAGGCGTTCTGCGGGCACGCGAATCGGTTGCGGCGTACCGACGAGTGCCACCGGCGGGAGCTCGATTTTGAGTTCAACGAGTGCTTCGTCGGACTTGCCGTTAAGCAGTACGGCTACGAGGGCAAAAAGACTGGTCCAAGCTAAAAACTTCATGGAAAAATTTTCTCCGAATCCTCTTTTTTTATCAATACGGGATTTGGCGGAGATATAAACGTTGCTTCCGAAAATAAAACGCGCTCCGCGAAATCCGAGGCTCTCGGAGATAAGCGGAGCGCGTGTTGAATTCGCGTGCGCGGAATTAAACGCTCAGGATGCGGGCTGCGGCGAGTGCGCAGTTCGACGGCTCAAGAACCGTGAGCACCGGTGTCTTCGACGGCATTTGGAGGGTCGAATTGATGTTCACGAGGAAGTCGAGCTTGTCCTTAAACGGCGGGCAGGCGAGCACGGGCTTTTTCGCGTTTGCGGCGACGACGCCGGAGAGTGCGTTGGAGCGGCCCGCAATCGTGATGAAGAGGACCTTCGGCTCATCGTCGTGCGCCTTCACGTAGTTGTAAACGCCGACAGGATCCTTATGGGCGCTGCGCACGAAATATTCGAAGTCAACGCCTTCCGCCTTCAGGCCTTCCGCGATTTTTTCCGCGTGCGGCATGTCGGACTCGGAACCCATCAAAATGTAAGCTTTCATCTGAGTAATCCTTTCTTAGGCGGAAGCGAGCAGCTTTTCGAGCGCGCCGAGATAGAGGTCGCGGGACTTTGCAACGATGTCTTCCGGCAAGGCCGGTGCGGGCGGTTGCTTGTTCCAATCGAGGCTTTCCAGGTAATCGCGGACGAACTGTTTGTCGAAGGACGGCTGGGCTTTGCCCGGCGCGTAGCCTTCCTGCGGCCAGTAGCGGGAAGAGTCCGGTGTGAGCACTTCGTCGATGAGGAAAAGGTTCTTGGCGTCGTCGAGACCGAATTCGAACTTCGTATCCGCAAGAATCAGGCCTGCGCGGTCGGCAATCTGCGTGCCGAGCGCAAAGAGTTCGAGCGTCGCGTTCTTAACTTTCGCAAAAACGGCGTCGCCGAGGATTTCCGCGCACTGTGCTTCGGTAATCGGCTCGTCGTGGCCTTCGGCGGCCTTTGTGGACGGCGTGAAGATCGGCGTCGGGAGCTTGTCGCTTTCGAGCATGCCGGCGGGAAGCGCGTGGTCGAGAATTGCTTGCGTCTTCTTGTATTCTTTCCAGCCGGAACCTGCGAGGTAGCCGCGGACGACGGCTTCAATCGGGAGCGGGGTCAGCTTGCGGACAAGCATCGAGCGTGCAATGAGCTGCGGGAAGTCTTTCAGGACTTCCGCGATGGCTTTGTAGTGCTCGGGGACGAGGTGAGTCGGCATGATTTTCGCGGCCTGCTCAAACCACCAGAGGCTGATTTGCGTGAGCAAAATGCCCTTGCCGGGAACGCCGTTCGGCATAATTGCGTCAAACGCGGAGATGCGGTCGGTCGCGACAATCAGAAGTTTGTCGCCGAGGTCGAAAATTTCGCGCACTTTTCCGGAGGCGATTTTTTTGAAGGGAAGCCCTTCGACGTTCATGAGTGCCTCGGACGGCAGGCTGTTGCGGATTTCTGCGATATTCATAATAAAGATAAAGGAGGAATCATAACCTATTTCGTTGCCGCTGAAAGCGAAATCTTGCCTTTCTGCGCAAATAAAAAATCCCGCTTCAATGCTGAGCGGGAAAAGAAAAAGTGGCGGAGGGGATGGGATTCGAACCCACGGTAGGGCTTGACACCCTACGACGATTTAGCAAACCGTTGCCTTCAGCCACTCGGCCACCCCTCCGTCGTTTGATTTGGTACCCGGAGTGGGGGTCGAACCCACACACCTCGCGGTATCAGATTTTGAGTCTGACGCGTCTGCCAATTTCGCCATCCGGGCAAAATCAAAACGGAAAGCTTATGAAAAAGAATTTATTCTTTTTTGACAAGCAAAATTCTTTTTGCCCTCACGAATGCGTTTAATCCCTGCGGCGGTTTTCGGGCAGCCCGTGCTATTTTTTGTTTTCGATGTAGAAGAGGGCGTCGCCGAGGCGCATAAGGAGATTGTCCAGGCGGCGGGCGGCTTCGGAGTCCTGCGGGAAGCGCTTGTACGCGGCGAGGGCATTTTTCTTCAGCGTTTTGAGGGCTGTTGCGTGTTTTCGCACGACGGAAGTGATGATGCGGACGTGCTCGGATTTATCCTGGGGCTTTCCGCGCGCCTCGAGAGCGGCATTCGTCTCGTGGGTAATCTTTGTGATTAGTTCGATTAGGGTCTGTTCCAACGGAAGAACTTCGGTGAAATAGGGATAGTTCTTACGAAGCCCGCGGGTGCCCGTCGGGTCGTAATTGAGCACTTCCTGCACGTATTGCGAGAGTCTGATTTGGGCTTGGAGCGGGAGCGGGCTTAAAATGGCGTCGAGCTGACGGATGCGGTCCGGTCCCTGCGGGATTTGGCGCAGCTGCTTTTGTGCCTTGTATTCGGGAGCGCGCTTGCCGTCGTCGCGGAGTTGAAGAATGGCTTTGAGGTAGTTTTCGGGGCCGCCTTCGAGGTAGCCGGTTTGCGCGATGATGTCGCCGTCGGTGTCGAGCAGGAGAACGGCGGGGAAGCGTTCAATGCGGTAACGGGCGACGAGCGGCGCGTTTTGGCGCTTGGCGGCGGGCGAAAGGCGTTCCTTGTCCTGCGGGTGATCGATGTAAACGGGAACGAAGCTTTCGGAGGCCTTTTCGGTGAACGGGGCTTGAGAAAAGACTTCTTTTTCGAGGCGGATGCACCAGCCGCACCAGTCGGATCCGGAAAAGGCAACGAGCAAGTCCTTATTCTGTTCGCGTGCTTGCTTTTGGGCGTTTTCGAAGTCGTCGCTCCAGCCGGCGGGCGTCGCGATTTTGCTTTTCTTGGCAGAGACGGCGGCTCGCGGAGTTTCTGCGGCGGAGATTGCCGGGACGAGGCTCAGCAAGGCGAGAGAAAGGAGGATTTTAGAAAGCATCATGGGGAAAAGGGCTTGCGGAGAGATGACGGCGGCAGATACAAACCGGCGCCGAACATCACTTGAATGTCCGGCGCCGAAGCTTGTCTTATTCGCCGAGGTGTTTGTCGGGAATCAGGTAATTTTTAACGTAGTCGGTGACGGATTCTTCGAGCGGAACGAGGTATTGCGCGCCGCCGAGACGCGTCAGCTTATCGATCTTGGCCTGCGTAAAATATTGGTACTGGGCGCGGAGGGATTCCGGCATATCGACGAATTCGATGTTTTCGGGGACGCCCATGGCCGCGAAAATCGGTCGCACGAGTTCGAGCCAGGTACGGGCCTTGCCGGCGCCGACGTTGACCAAGCCCGTCGCCTCTTCGTTTTGCGCGAGGTGAACGGTGATGGCGGCTGCTTCCTTGGCGCCGAGGAAGTCGCGCATCTGGCAGCCGTCAGCGTATTCCGGTTTGTAGCTCTTGAAGAGCTTTACTCCGCCGGTTTCGCGAATCTGATTGAACGCGCGGAAGACCATGCTGACCATGTGCGCCTTGTGGTTTTCGTTCGGGCCGAAGACATTGAAGTACTTGATTCCCGTGATTTTATTCAAATAGCCGTTGCGCAGGGCGTGCAGGTCGAAAAGGTGTTTGGAGTAGCCGTACATGTTGAGCGGCTTGAGCGGGAGAATGTCGCCTTCGTCATCCATGCCGTTTTCGCCGTTGCCGTAAGTGGCGGCGGAGGAGGCGTAAACGAAGCGCGCGCCATTTTCGAGGGCGAACGCGGCGAGTTTCTTCGTGTACTCGTAGTTGTTGTGGATGAGGTAAGTGCAGTCCTTTTCCGTGGTCGCGGAGCAGGCTCCGAGGTGAAAAATCGTTTTGATGTCGGCAAATTGTGCGGGATTGCTTTCGAACGCGCGGTCGAAATCTTCGTATTCCATGTATTCGGCGAACTTGAGCGGAACGAGATTCTTGTAGCGCAGGTCGGTACCGAGTTTGTCGGTAACGAGAATGTTCGTGTATCCGAGCGCGTTGAGGCGGGCAATGATGGCGCTGCCGATGAGGCCGGAGCCGCCGGTGACGAGGATTTTTCCTTGAGAGAGATCGTGCATCGTGGGAGGGGAGTTGAAGTGTTTGTTAAAAAATTAAGGATGGGTTTGCGCGACGGGCGCGTTGCCCGCTTCGGCCGGAGCGGAAGGTTCGTTCGGGAAGAAGACGACCGAACAGAGAATCAGCACCGGCAGGAGGATGAGCAGGCCGTAGCGGAAGAAATAACCGAAGAAGCTCGGCGTCTTGACGCCGGAGGCATCCGCGATGGATTTGACCATGAAGTTCGGACCGTTCCCGATGTAGGTGAGGGCGCCGAAGAAGACGGAGCCGAGCGAGACGGCAAGCAGCATCGCGTGTTCCCGTACATTGGCGGGGTTGACCATCATCGCGACCTTCTCGGCATCGCCCGCGGCATCGATCTGGCTCTTTATCAAATCGAAGAAATTCGCGTAGGTCGGCGTGTTGTCGAGGAAGCCGGAGAGCATCCCTGAGGCAAAGAAGTAGTGCGAGGCCTGGGTCAGCGCTTCGCCGATAGCACGTCCGTTTGCCGTCAGATAAGCCAATGCCGGCACCATCGTGAGGAAGATCCCGATGAAGAGGAAGCCGACTTCCTTGATCGGTGCAAAATTGAAGTCGTTTTCCGCATGGACGTCCGGTTTCGTCATGAAGTACGAGGCAACGGCGGCCGCGACCATAACGATTTCACGGATGAAATAAGTTTCCAGAATCTCGCGGCTTTCCGGCGAAACTTGGCCCGGGAGGAAGACCGCGCAGACGATGGCGAGGAGGAAGCCGACATTTTTCATCCCGCGAACGGAGAGGAGCATTTCCTTGGAGCTTTTTTCGGCGACCTGTCCGCGACGGCCGGACTTGCGGAAGCTGCGGAGGTCAAAGAGGTAAAAGACGCCGAGTAGCAGGCCCGTGACGAATGCCCACGGCAGGATGGCGTTTTCGAGAATCCAAAAGAACGGCACGCCGCGCAGGTAGCCGATGTAAAGCGGCGGATCCCCGATTGGTGTCAGTGCGCCGCCGACATTGGAAACCAGGAAAATGAAGAAAACAATGTGAAAACTCGAGAGACGAAACTTGTTCATGCGCATCCACGGGCGGATCAGCACCATGGACGCTCCCGTCGTTCCGATCAGATTGGCGAGAATGGCTCCGACGAGCAGGAAAATGACGTTGGTTTTCGGCGTTGCTTCCCCGCGCAGATGGATGACAATCCCGCCGGAAATGACAAACAGCGAACCGACCAAGGCGATGAAGGAAACGTATTCCTTAAACGAGTGCCAGACCGCATGGGCGCCGCCCGGCATGAAAAATCCGTAGAGGGCGGCGACCGCAACGCCGAGGATAATCGAGACGTGCGGGTAGTATTTTTCCCAAAGTTCTTTCGAGCGATGCGGCGTTAGGGGCATGACCGCAATGAGGACGAGCAACAGGGCAAACGGAATTGCCATCCATAAGCGAACTGCTTCTCCGGCAGTTTCGGCGTGGGCGGCAAGCGTCGCGGGAACAAGATCAATCATGATGTGTTAATTTTTGCCCAAGCCCGCGAGTTCCCGCAAGGAAAAACGGGGTGGAGCGCGGGCCGGCAATCAGTCGGTGGGTTTTGTCGGGGGTGAGTCTTAAAGCATCGTGTCGGCGGCGAGTTTCTCGGCGACCGTCTTTCCGTAGAGCATTTCGACGAAGGCGAGGCCGAAAGCAAAGGCCGTTCCCGCACCGCGCGAAGTCAGCAGATTGCCGTCGAGTGCGTAGGGGCCGGAAGCTTGTGCGGCGGGGATTTCCTTCCAGGTGCAGGAATGGGCGGAGACGCGCTTTCCGTCGAGCAGGCCTGCTGCATTGAGAATCAGCGGAGCGGCGCAGATTGCGGCGATCGGCTTGTTTTGGGCGTCAAAGGCTTTGGCAAGTTCGACGGCTTTCCCGTCGTCAAGCAAGGTCCAGGTGCCGGGGCCGCCGGGGATGAAAAGCGCATCAAAGGCATCGGCGATGCCTTCCGCCGAGCGGTGGCTTTCGAGCAGGGCGTCGAGCGTGGTGTCCGTTTTCAAAAAGAGATCCGAGCGTCCTTTCAAAAGTGTTTCGCCTTTGCTTGCGACTGCGGCGAGCGTGTTTTGTACGCCTGCGCGGTGGAGCAGGTCGAGCGGTGCAACGGCTTCGGTTTCTTCAAAACCGTGGGTCATAATGGTGAGGACTTTCATGGCTTAGCGGGCTTCGAAGGTTTTGGCGTTTTCCGGGAGCTTGTCCGAAAGCCCCTGTTCGCGCATTTCGTCGGCGGAAAGCGGTATTTCGGTGCGTACGGCCGAATACATTTGCGTGGTCGGCGAGTAGCGCCAGTAGGTGTAGGTGACCTCCGGCGAGTAAAGGCAGGCGGAATTCATTCCCGCGATTCCGATCAGCGTCAAAAGGTAAGCAACTTTTTTCATGATGGGCTTATTCTGCGACGGCTTTTGCGTTCCCGCAACGGAATAAGGCTGGTCCGTCGGAGAATTTGGGTTCGCTCTCTGTCGGATGCGAGGCTACGCTTTTGCAAGATTGGTTGATTTTGAGATGAAGTACCTTATTCCGTTTCTTTTCTTCTCCGTGTTGTGGGTTTTTGTAGGATGCCGTACGATGCATGAGTCTGATTCTTTCGATGCTAAAGCTGTTGCAGCGGAACTCGCGAAAGATAATATCCAAAGCCTGAAAATTGTTGTTTTGTCGGCAATCCGCAGCACCCAGGGGGTGAAAGTGATCGGTTATATCGAAAATACTTCTCCCGATCGCTTTGCGCGTATCCGAAAGGCTTATCTTCAAGATTATTATTATGTAGAAGAATCTTGTGGCGACGGGACGAAGTGGAAGTACGTCGATTTGGATTTGCGTTCGGATAATCCGAAGATGGCGCTTTATTGGGAGGAATTTGTTTTCGTAAGACGGGACGGTGAATGGTTTGATGCGTCACTCTGCGGGCCTATTGGCGATAGTTGGAGGGGTGAATCAATTCCGCCGAAGGCGAAGATTCCATTTTTCCTGAAATTTAGTACCGGCTTGCTGCTTACAGACAAAGGGTGTATTTCTTCTGAAGAGTGGATTTTTTCGCAGGGAGAATATTTTAAGCTGAGATATCCTCATGCCGATCTTGCGGAACTCGCAGGAAATATTCCGTTCCTGGAATCGAACGAATTTGAGGTGAAAGATGCCGGGGCGGGGAGTGATTGAGTTCCCGTGTGTCCGGGATTTTCTTTGCTTTTGGCGCTTAAAGTTGTTAATAAAAATCCATGAAAAAACCGCGGATTTTCGGGCGCTGGCATGCCCTCCTGGAACACTTGAATTTGTTTCCGATTCGAACGGTTGCCGCACAATATACGCGTGCGGATGCGGCTGCGGATTTAAAATCGTCGATTAACGTTGCGCTTTTGACTTTCCCGATGGGGATGGCGTTTGCGCTTATGGCGGGGTTGCCGGTGCAGATCGGGATTATCGGCTGCGCAGTTGCTGCGGTCATCGGCCCGATTTTCTCGGGAACGCGTTTTCTTTCCTTCGGACCTTCGAATGCGACGGCAGTGATGCTGTTGAGTGCATTGGCTGCGGCGGGGGCGGAAACGGCGGATGCGCGTATGGCGCTTTTGCCCACCATCGTCTTTCTCGTCGGCATCTTCATGGTGCTGGCTGCGGTTTTCCGCGTGGCGAGTTTCGTACAGTATATTTCCCAGACCGTGGTAACGGGCTACATTACGGCTGCGGCGATTCTGATTATGGCCAACCAGCTGCCGAATTTGCTCGGGGTCACTTTGCGCGGTTCCGAAGGGACGTTTTATTCCGTCGTTGTTTGTACGATTCGTCAATGGCAGGAAATTCATCCGGCCTCCTTTGTTCTGGCGGCGGGGACACTCGGCGTTTATCTGCTCGTAAGAAAGTTTTGCCCGAAGCTGCCGGACATGTCGATTGCCCTGATTGCGTCGTGTTTTCTGATGGTCGCCGTTAATTGGTGGAACGAGTATTTCCACGGCGGGGTGACGCAGACCGTGGCGACGCTCGAAGATTTCGGCCTGAAAGAATTTAAGTTTTCTTTTCCGGACATGAGCCTGGGGGCGGTTAATTCCGCATTTTCCGCAGCAATGGCGATTGCGATTTTGGGGATGATCGAAGGCAGTTCCATCGGCAAATCCGTCGCCGCCCGTGCAGGGGAACGCTTCAACTGCAATCAGGAGCTTTTCGGATTGGGCATGGCGAATTTGGGCTGCGGCCTTTTCGGCGGGATGCAGGCAAGCGGTTCGCTGACGCGTTCGGCGCTGACTTTTACGAGCGGGGCCAAGACGGCTTTTGCGGGAATCTTTTCCGGTCTGATTCTGTTTGTCGCGCTTTTCGGTACCGGTGATCTGATGCACTTTATCCCGAAACCGGCGCTCGCGGCTCTCGTTATGTTTGCGGGGACGCGCCTGATTAACTGGAAATCGATTCGCCTTGTGACGTCCGCTACGCTCGGGGATCGTGCCGTTTTTTTGCTGACTCTGATTTCCGGTTTGCTTGCGCCTCTGGATGTCGCGATTTACTTCGGCGTCGGTTTGTCCATTATCCTCTTCCTGCGAAAGACTTCCACGCCGGAAATCGTCGAATACACGTACAACGAGCAGGGTGAGCTTGCGGAAAAAATCGGCGATTCCGAAAACCGCGATCCCGAAGTGTCCATCGTTCATATCGACGGAAATCTTTATTTCGGCTCGGCGGAAATCTTCCAGGATCAGTTGCGGCGTATGCTTGCGGATCCGAACCTGCGCGTGCTGATTTTGAAATTCCGCAACGCCCATCACTTGGATGCGACGAGCGCAATGCTTTTGGAAGAGCTCGTTCGCTCGGCACGTGCCGCCGGGCGCAGCATTATCATCTGCGAAGTTCGTCCGGAAGTTTATCGCGTTTTCCGTGCAGCCAAACTCATTCCCGTCATCGGGCGTGAAAACATTTTCCGCGACACGCCGAAGAATTTAACCCTTTCGGCTTCCCGTGCCATTCGCCACGCTTACAAGCTGCTCGGCGGGAAGGAAGCTCGCGTCAGCATCTACGCCAAGCCCAAAGCTCCGGAAGCGGCGTAGGAAAGCGCTAAACGTTAGGTTTCAAGCCCGGGCGTCGTTTCTGCGGGAAGGCGTCCGCTTCGGCGTATCGTTGCTGTCGAGGCTCGGACTTGGCACTAAAAAAGCCCGATGGTGTCGAGCTTAGTCTTGTGTGATTGCGCGCAGTTCCTGTTCGAAGTATTCGGCGAGGGCCTTCGCTGAAATGTGGTCCCACATCTTTTCGTAGGGATAGAACTTCGGGATGATTTCCACTTTTGAGAAGGGGAGCGGAATGATGAAGCCGTCCCAGGATTTCAGGCGGATTGCGCAGGAATAGCGGGATTCGACGAGCGCGACCGGGCAATGCGTTTTTTGCGCGACGAGCGCGGCGCCGGGATTGAATTTGTAACGCGGGCCGCGTGGTCCGTCCGGCGTGATGGCGATGTCTTCTCCGCGGGAAAGCTTGTGGTAAATTTCAAGCATGGCTTGGCCGCCGCGGCGGGACGTCGAGCCGCGAACGGCGCCGATGCCCATGAATTTGAAAAACGCCACAAGCCAAGCGCCGTCCTTGGACGGAGAAACGAGGCCGTTCATTTTGCCGAACGGGCGGAAACGGCGCCTCAGGTCCGCGGAGATAAACAGGCGGTTGTGCCAGAAAACGACGATGAGCGATTGTGTCTGGTGGCGCAGGCGGTCCCGCGTTTCCGGAGAAATCTTCATGCGCAGGGTCCAAAGCCAGGTACGCAGGAGCAGGCTCAGCGGAAAGAGCAGCAGCTGTTGCCAGAACGGAATTTCGCGGACTCGGCGTTGGCGCGCGAGTTCGCCCTCCGTCATTGGGCGAATCGGCTGTTTTTCTTCTCGTTTCGGAGGCAGGTTCATCGCGTTCAGATTTTTTCTAAGCTGTAGCCGTCTTTGCGGTCGAGCGACTTCCATCCGAGTTCCGCGAGCTTGTTGCGCAGGGCATCGGCTTCCGCCCAGTTTCTCGCCTGCTTCGCGGCCCAGCGCTGTTCGCCGAGCGCGACGATTTCTGCGGGAATGTCTGCCGGAGCGGCCTCCTGTTTCGTGAAGAGCCTGATGCCGAGTGCGGAGAGGATTTTGGCGAGCCCGCAGAGTTGCGTTCCCGCGTCCGCTTGCGACAGCTCGGTTTTATTGAGCTCTGCGAAGGCGGAGAAGATTTTTCCGATGGCGCCGGGGATGTTCAGGTCGTCGCAAAGCGCGGTCCAGGCCGGCTCAAAGGCGCCCCAAGCCGTGTTTTGCTCGTGAACGGTGATATCCTGCGAAAATTCTTCCGGCGTGATGCCGGCCTTGTCGAGAAGCTTGCGCGCGGCTTTCTCGATTTTTTCGAGCGCGGCGGTCGCGTCGTCGAGGGACTTCAGCGTGAAATTGAGTTGCGAGCGGTAGTGCCCGGAAATCAGCGCGTAGCGCACGGCCATCGGGGAAAAGCCTTTGCCTTCAAGGTCGGCGAGCGTGTAAAGATTGCCGAGCGACTTGGACATTTTTGCGCCGTCCACCATGAGGTGGGCCGAGTGGAACCAGTGCTGTGCGAAGGTGTCGTGGTGTCCGCAGGAGCATTCGGCCTGCGCGATTTCGTTTTCGTGGTGCGGGAAGCAGAGGTCGATGCCGCCGCCGTGCAGATCGAAGGTTTCGCCGAGGTAATGCGTGCTCATCGCGGAGCACTCAATGTGCCAGCCGGGGCGGCCTTCGCCCCAGGGGCTTTGCCAGAAATTCGGGCCGTCTTCGGGCTTGCGGGCTTTCCAAAGCGCGAAGTCGGAAACATTGTCGCGCGTGTATTCGTCGGCGACATTGGCGTCGCCGTTCGAATTCGTCGATTGCGTGCGCAGGGCGTCGCGGTCGAGGCGCGCGAGTTTGCCGTAATGCGGGTCGCTGGAAACTTTAAAGTAAACGCTGCCGTCGGGAGCGACGTAGGCGTTTCCGCGGGCGACGAGCTGTTCGATCATCGCGATCTGGAGCGGGATGTGTTCGACGGCGCTCGGTTCGACTTGCGGCGGGAGCATGTTGAGCGCGGCGCAGTCGTCGTGGAACTTCTTTGTCCACGCGGCGGTAAATTCGGCGAGGGTCTTGCCTTCTTCCTGCGAGCGGCGGATGGTCTTGTCGTCCACGTCGGTAATGTTGCGGACGTGGCGGACTTTGATGCCGTCGACTTCAAGGGTGCGGCGCAGGACGTCCTGCAAAAGAAATGTGCGGAAATTGCCGATATGCGCGGGCCCGTAAACCGTCGGGCCGCAACAATACATGCCGAAAGGTTTTTCGGGCGAGACCTGTTTCAGCTCGCGGCGTTCCCGTGACATCGTATCGTGTAGTTTTATGCTCATGACAAGGTTTTAAAAGGATTTCCCATTATTACCCGCTCGTTGCATTCTTGCAACCTTCATAAAACAAAAAACGTTCCCGCGGCAGGCTCGGGAACGTTTTTGGCGGAAAATCGCGGAAAGGCGGCTTAACCTCCGGTCATGTTCTTGATGACGTCGATAATCGGGAGGAACATCGCGATAACGATGGTACCGACGACGATAGCGAGGAAGACCATGAGCAAAGGCTCGATGACGGACGTGAGAGCGCCGACGGCGTTGTCCACTTCTTCGTCGTAGTTGTTGGCGACGCGATTGAGCATTTCCGGGAGCTGACCGGTTTCTTCACCGACCTGCACCATGGAGCAAACCATCGGCGGGAAGACCTTGGCCTGTTCGAGCGGCGCGGCGAGCGTATCCCCGTCGCGGACGCGGTCGTGGACCTTTTCGAGGGCTTCCTGGAGGACGATGTTGTTGAGCGTTTCCGTCGTAATCTTCATGGCCTGCAGAATCGGCACGCCGGAAGACATCAGGGTGCCGAAGGTGCGGCAGAAGCGGGAAACGGTAACGGTCTGGAGGAAGGTCCCGATCTTGGGCATGCGGAACAGAGCGCGGTCACGCATTGCGCAGACCTTCTGGTTTTTGAACGCGAAGCGCCCGCCGAAGATGAGCAGTGCAAAGCCGATGATCGTGAGCAACCAGTGCTCGCGCAGACCGTTCCCGATGTTCATGACGAATTCCGTCAGTGCCGGCATCTGCCCGCCCTGGGACGCAATCATGGATTGGAAAGAGGGAACGACGAAAGTAAGGAGGAGGTAAACGATGACGCCGGCGACGCAGATAACGACGCAGGGATAGACCATCGCGGACTTTACCTTCTTCTTGATGCGTTCGGACTTTTCCTGGAACATCGCCAAACGGTCGAGCACGGTGTCGAGCACCCCGCCGGCTTCCCCCGCCTTAATCATGTTGATGTAGAGGCGGTCGAACATGCGCGGGAATTGAGAGAGCGCATCGGAGAGCGAATTACCGGACTGAATGTTGTCGCAGATCGTTTCGAGTGCGTTTCTGAAATTCGGGTCGCGTTCCTGTTCGCAGAGAATCTGGGTCGCGCGGAGCAACGGCAGACCTGCCTGCAAAAGGGTGGCGAGCTGGCGCGTGAAAACCGTCAGCTGTTCCGTCTTGATTTTCTTGTTGAACGCCTGGTTTTTCTTTTTGTTCTTGGCGTTGCCGCCGGATGAAGAGTTGTCCGTTTTAGCCATTTGCGTGTGGGGAGATTAAGGGGAGAATTAGGTGTATTTTAAGACTTCTTCGATGGTGGTCAATCCATCAAAAATACAACGGAGACCGTCGTCACGCAGGGTGCGCATGCCGTTCTCGATTGCCTTTTGTTTGAGGACGAGCGTCGGAGCCTTCTTGGTGATGAGCTCGCGGACGGCGTCGTTGATCATCATGAGCTCGAAGAGCCCCTGACGGCCCTTGTAGCCGGTGCGGTTACATTCGGAGCAACCCTTGCCGTAGTAGAATTGCTTTTCCGCGATTTCGAGCGGATCGACCTGAAGCATGTTGATGACGGCTTGGTCGGGTTCGTAGGCGGTTTTGCAGGAACGGCAGATGCGTCGGAGCAGACGTTGACCGAGCACGCCTTCGAGGGAGGCGGCGATGAGGAACGGCTCCAAGCCCATATCGACGAGACGCGTGACGGCGCCCGGGGCGTCGTTGGTGTGAAGCGTGGAAAGCACGACGTGACCCGTGAGCGCAGCCTGAACCGCGATCCCGCCCGTTTCCTGGTCACGAATTTCCCCGACCATGATGGTATCCGGGTCCTGACGGAGGAAGGAACGCAGAGCCGACGCGAAGGTCAGACCGACCTGGTGGTTAATCTGCACCTGCATGATGCCTTCGATTTCGTATTCGACCGGGTCTTCCGCGGTGAGAATCTTGACGTCGACGGTGTTGACTTCGCGGAGCGCGGAATAGAGCGTCGTCGTTTTACCGGAACCGGTCGGGCCCGTGACGATGAAGATGCCGTTCGGGCGGTTCACGAGCTCGCGGATGCCGCTCATGATTTCGTCCGTCATAGTCAGGTTTTCGAGGTCGAGGTTAACGACCCCCTTGTCGAGAATACGAAGCACGACGGATTCGCCGAATTGTGTCGGAAGCGTGGAAACACGAAGGTCAATCGGGCGTCCGCCGACCGTCGTCTTAATACGTCCGTCCTGCGGAATACGCTTTTCCGCGATGTTGAGCCCGGACATAACCTTCACGCGGGCGGTGACGGCGCCGGCGAGGCTTTTGGGCGGCGGAGCCATTTCGTAGAGCGCACCGTCGATACGGTAGCGGATACGGAATTGGTCTTCGAACGGTTCAAAGTGAATGTCGGACGCCTTGGCCTTCACGGCTTCCTGAAGCACGACATCGACGAAGCGGATGATCGGAGCCTGATTGGCGGAATTGGAAAGTGCGTTGTCGTCGTCGCTGCCGAGATCCAAGCCTTCGATTTCGTTGAGAACGGAGTCCATCGACGAATTTTCTTCGCCGTAGTAACGGATGATGGCGTCCTGAACTTTGACGGGGTCGCAGACGGACAGCTCGATGTCGCGCTTGAGGACGAAGCTGAAATTGTCTTCAATCGCGTGATTGAACGGATCCTTCGTGAGCAGATAAATCCGGTCGGAATCCGCCTTGTAGGGGACGACGCCGTATTGGTGCGCCTGTTCGGCCTTGATGAGGCGGATCAGGCTGGGATCGATTTCCGGGGTGTCGGGGACGAAGGTGACGGAGAGATGGTCGGCGACAATGCGGAGGATTTCTTCGCGGGTAAAGTAGCCGGAGTCCTCAAGGATGTCCGTATAGGCTTTGCCGGTTTCCGTGTGTTCGGTCCAGCAATCGTCGAGCTGTTGCTTGGTGATCTTACCGGAATCTTCCAGGTAAGCCATTAAGTCTTCGCTGTGGTCGTCAAACATGAGGGTAAATTAAAGTTTTAGAGGTTGCGGAGATTTTGGCGCATTTCGTCCGGCTCCTGAGCGTAGGTGACGGCTTCGGCGGGCTCGATGATGCCTTCTTCGACGAGGCTGAGCAGGTGGCTGTCAAGCGTACGCATGCCGAGCGCGCCGCCGGTTTGGATTTCCGAGGCGATGCGGTAGGTCTTGTTGTCGCGGATGAGCGCCGAGGTCGAGTCCGTGTTGATCATGATTTCGTAGCCGGCGACGCGTCCGCCGTCCTTGCGGCGGCAGAGGACCTGCGAGATGACGGCGACGAGCGAGGAGGCCAGCTGCATACGGATTTGTTCCTTCGTGTCGGCCGGGAAGGCGTCAACGATACGGTCAACCGTGCGTGCGGCGCCTGTCGTGTGCAGGGTGGCGAAAACGAGGTGGCCGGTTTCTGCGGCGGAGACGGCGGCGGTAATCGTTTCGAGGTCGCGCATTTCGCCGACGAGAATGATATCCGGGTCTTGGCGGAGCGCGGAGCGGATGGCGTCGGAGAAGCTCGGAACGTCGCGTCCGATTTCGCGTTGCGTGATGACGGAGCGCTTGTGGTCGTGGAAATATTCGATCGGGTCTTCGATCGTAATGATGTGGCGCTCTTCGTTTTCGTTGATCCAGTTGAGCATGGAGGCGAGCGTCGTCGTCTTACCGGAACCGGTCGGCCCCGTGACGAGGATGAGGCCGCGCTGGCGCATCAGCAGGGATTTGACCTTGTCGGAGAGGCCGAGTTTTTCGAGTGAGAACATGTCGTGCGGAATCTGGCGCAAGACGATGCCGTAGGCATTGCCGTCGGCTTCACCGCTGCGTGCCTTGAAGCAGCTGACGCGGAAGCGGGCCTTGTTGCCGAAGGAAAAACCGAAGTCGCAACCGCCCTGTTCCTCGAGGCGCTTCAGGTGGTGCGGGGGCGTGATTTCCTTGACCATCGCGGCGGTGTCTTCCGGGGTCAGCAGCGGCCCTTCCACGGGCAGCATGGAGCCGGAGATGCGCAGGACGGGAGCTTGGTCAACGTGCAGGTGCAAGTCGGAGGCTTTTTCGGAAATAACGAGTTCGAGGAGGTCGTTTAAAAGGTAGTTCATGGTGTTCGCTTTCTGTTGGTTGGGTGGCGGGTACGGGGTGACGGGGCGTGTTATTCGACGCTGACGGTTGTCGAGAGCACTTCTTCGATGGTGGTGATGCCGGCGGCAATTTTGCGGATACCGTCTTCACGCATCGTGCGCATCCCGAGGTCGCGAACCTTGCGGCGCAGGTCAACGAGGGTCGCGTTCTGGTAAATCATTTCCTGGATTTCTTCATTGACGAGGAAGAGCTCGAACACGCCGCGGCGTCCGCGGTATCCCGTGTCGTGGCACTTCACGCAGCCCTTGCCCTTGCGGAAATTCGTTTCCGTGAGGTCGCTGATCGTCATGCCGATCGAAATCAGTTCCTTTTCGGTCGGCGTGTAAGAGGCCGAGCAGTCCGGGCAGATGCGGCGGACAAGGCGCTGGGCGAGCACGCCGCGGAGCGAGGCGGAAACGAGGAAGGGCTTCACGCCGATGTCCACGAGACGGGAAACCGCGCCGGGTGCGTCGTTCGTGTGAAGCGTTGAGAAAACCATGTGACCGGTCAGCGAGGCGTTGACCGCGATTTCCGCCGTTTCCAAGTCACGAATTTCCCCGATCATGATGATGTTCGGAGCCTGACGGAGCATGGAGCGGAGAGCGGAGGAGAAGGTCATCCCGACTTCGCGGCGGACTTGGACCTGATTGATCCCCGCCATCTGGTATTCGACCGGGTCTTCAACCGTGATGATTTTGCGGTCCGGCTGATTGATGTAGTTGAGTGCGGAGTACAGGGTGGTGGACTTACCGGAACCGGTCGGCCCCGTGACGAGGAAGATGCCGTCCGCCCCCGTAATAATCTTCATGAAGATTTCCTGGTCGTCCGAGAAGAAGCCGAGTTCGGGAAGCCCGAGTTTCAGGCCTTCCTTGTCGAGAATACGCATGACGATGGATTCGCCGTAAACCGTCGGAAGAACCGACACACGCAAGTCCACGTCCTTGCCTGCGACCTGAATCTGAATACGTCCGTCCTGCGGGATGCGTTTTTCCGCAAGCGAGACGTTGGCCATGAGCTTGAGACGCGCGATAATCGAGGCTTGGAGGCGCTTCGGCGGGTTTTCGACTTCCTGCAAAACACCGTCGATACGGTAGCGGATGCGGAAACGCTTTTCGAGCGGCTCCATGTGAATGTCGGACGCGCGGCGACGAATCGCCTCCGTAATCAGCAAATTGACGTATTTAATAATCGGGGCGTCCTCTTCCTTGGCATTCTTTTCGTCGTTGCCGGGAATTTTGACGTCGAGCCCGTTTTCGCCGGTGTTATCACCGAAAATTTCTTTGAGCGCCGAGCTGCCCGCATCGCCCGAATTGTCGTACGCGGCGACAATCGCCTCGCGGATCTCTTCCGGCGGGGCAATCTTGAAATTGAGCGTTTTGCCGACGAGCTTGCTCAGCTCGTCCATCGAGTCCATGTCGAGCGGGTCCGCGATGACGACGAGCAGGTCCGAACCTTCCATTTGGAGCGGGAGCACATTGTAGCGGGTGGCCGCATCCTGGCCGACGAGCTTCAGCGCCTCATCCGTCGGGCGAACCTGCGAGAGGTCGGCAGTCTCCATATCAAATTCCGCCGCAAGCGCCGCCGAAATTGCCTTCCAGTCGGTGTATCCCTTTTCGACAAGCAGATTAAGAATCGCAGCGTCGGAGTCCGATTCTCGGATGCCTTGCCCGAGGACATCCTGGCGGGCAATATCGACAATGTCGGGCGCGACTAACTCGCGATCTTGGATGAGTTGAACAACGTAATCGTCGGCGGAAATCATGGTGTGCCAAAAATCTTCTTTTTACAAAGGGGAAAGGTGAGAAATGCGCGTAAAATGCGGTTGTTAAGAGGAGAATCTAATATCGGGGACTTCTACCACGTTGGTTTCCGTGAGGCAAGAAATTTAGCCGAAACACGGGAACGAAATTTCAATTTTGCGTTCCCGCGGGAAAAGTTTTTTATTTACTCCTCAATGAGCATGACAAATTTTGAGCAGTACGCGGGAGCATGGACCGCTCTCGTGACGCCGATGAAGAACGGCGAAGTCAATTACGCCGACTTGAAGCGCCTCGTCGAACACCAGGTCGCAGGCGGAATTGACGGAATTCTTTCCGTCGGAACCACCGGAGAATCCCCGACGCTGACGCACGAGGAACACCTTGAAGTCATCGCCAAAACCATCGAGTATGCCGACGGGCGCGTCCCCGTTCTTGCAGGCACCGGCGCCAACTCGACGCATGAGGCCGTCCTGCTGACCAAAGAAGCCGAAAAGCTCGGCGCCTCGGCCTTCCTGCACGTCGCTCCGTATTACAACAAGCCGAATCAGGAAGGCGTCTATCGCCACTTCGCCGAAATCGCGGGCGCGACCGACAAGCCGATTATGCTTTATTCCATTCCCGGCCGTTGCGGCATCGAAATCGCCGTCGAAACCGTCGTGCGCCTCCGTAAGGCTTTCCCGAATATCGTCGGCATCAAAGAAGCCGGCGGATCCTGCGACAAGGTTTCCCGCCTCGTTCGCGCCCTCGACCCGGACTTTATCGTGACCTGCGGCGACGATTCGCTGACGCTCCCCTTTATCGCTCTCGGCGCAAAGGGCGTGATTTCCGTCGCATCCAACTGGCTCCCCGCACAGGTGACGCAAATGGTCGCAAAAATGCGTGCCGGAGATCTCGCAGGCGCACAAAAGCTCCACAATGCGATGGCCGACCTCTTTAAGAAGTTCTTCATCGAACCGAATCCCGTCCCCGCAAAATACGTCCTCGCGCGCGCGGGCATCATCGAGTCGCCGGAGCTTCGCCTCCCGCTCGTCGAAATCGCTTCGGAAAACGCCGCCGTCCTCGACGCCGCCATGGACGCATTTGTCCAGGGATAGGCAGTTCGCTTTCCAGGAACGTCAAATTGATTTGCTTTCGCTATTCACTGTTACATGAACAAGAAAATTTGGCTTTCGCTTGCTCATATGGGCGGGCGCGAACAAGACTTCATCCGGGAAGCCTTTGAAACGAACTGGGTCGTGCCGCTCGGGCCGAACGTCAATGCCTTTGAGGCTACACTGGCTTCGTATCTCGGGGAAGAACGTCACGTTGTCGCACTCAGCGCGGGTACGGCGGCGCTCCACCTCGGATTGATTCAGCTCGGAGTCGGTCCCGGCGACGAAGTTATTTGCCAAAGCTTTACCTTCGCCGCGAGCGCCAATCCCGTCGTCTATTGTGGCGGCGTACCGGTGTTTGTTGATTCGGAAGAGGATACTTGGAACATGGATCCGGTGGCGCTCGAAGAAGCAATTCTCGACCGTAAGGCGAAAACCGGAAAATATCCGAAGGCCATTATTCCCGTACATCTTTACGGGATGCCGGCGAAGATGGACGAAATTTGTGCTATTGCCGAGAAATATGGTATTCCGGTCCTTGAGGATGCGGCGGAGGCACTCGGGGCAGAGTACAAGGGCCGCAAGTGCGGGACCTTCGGTGAGTTTGCCGCGCTCTCTTTTAACGGAAACAAAATTATCACGACTTCCGGCGGCGGGGCGCTCATTTGCCGCACGCAGGAGCAAGCCAAGCGCACTATGTTCTATGCGACGCAGGCGCGTGAAAATCGTCCGTATTACCAGCACGAAAAGATTGGTTATAACTACCGCATGAGCAATATTTGTGCGGGAATCGGTCGCGGACAAATGGAAGTCCTCGATGCACACGTAGCTCGCCGCCGAGAAATTCATGCGCTTTACACGAAGTTGCTCGCAGAAATCCCGGGAATCACGGTCAAGCAAGCTCCGAGTCCGGAATTCGATTCCAATTTCTGGCTGAGTTGTATTCTCGTCGATCCGGCGAAGTTTGGGATGGACTATGAGGCGCTCCGTCAGAAATTCGAAGCCGCCAATATTGAAACGCGTCCGCTTTGGAAACCGATGCACATGCAGCCGGTTTACGCAAGCGCTCCTTTCTACGGGAACGGCACTTCCGAAAAAATCTTCTCGCAAGGCCTTTGCCTTCCGTCCGGCTCTTCTCTCACCGACGAAGACATTGCCCGCGTCGTCGAAGTCCTAAAATCGTAAATGTTTTTTCTCTACGGAGCCGGCGGTCACGCCAAAGTCATCCTCGACATCCTGCGCGCTCAGGGTGTTGCGGTTGATTGTATCTGCGATGACAATGCGGCGGCTTCCGAGTTTTCTGGTTTACCGGTGCTTTGCGGGAGCGAGTCTCCTACAGGAACAACGATTGTGGCCATCGGGAAAAATGAGGTTCGCCGTAAAATCGTTGCTTTCTTGGAGGATCGCGGCGGTGTAAATTTTGCAACGGCGATTCATCCTTCTGCAGTCATTTCTCCTTCCGTCAAAATAGGAGGGGGGACGGTGATTATGCCGGGGGCGTTAGTTAATGTGGATACTCAGATTGGTGCGCATTCCATTATCAATACGGGAGCGAGTGTCGACCATGATTGCCGAATCGGCGATTTTGTCCATATTGCACCGCACGTAACCCTGTGCGGAAACGTTTCGGTTGGAAGCAATGCTTGGGTGGGGGCTGGCGCAACGATTATCCAAGGAATTTCCGTCGGGGAAAATGCTTATATCGGTGCCGGAGCTGTTGTCATTAAAGATGTTCCTGCCAATGCGGTGGTCGTCGGAGTTCCTGCACGGGTACTGAGGTTCGCCCCCCCCAAAAAAAATATAGAATAGTTCGTGCGGGTGCGTATTCTGCGGCGTTTTGTTGCGGGAACGGGCTTTTAAATTTCGTTACTCGAAGTTGCTCAGTGAAAAAGATCGCTGTGCGTTCCTGTGCGGTGAAGAATCAAAATGCCCGCTTCAATTTTGTAAATCAAAAGCCAATCCGGCAAAATGTGGTATTCCCGAAATCCTTGCCAATCTCCGCTCAAGGCGTGATCGCGGAATTTTTCGGGAAGCGGAATTTCAGACATCAACGATTCAACGACAAATTTAAACGCACTCATGTCGCGTTTGAGCTTCGTTGCTTGAGAAGGGGCGAGCACGGGTTAGATTTCCAGGGACTTGAAGAATTCTGCGGCGGTTTTAAAGTCAGCTTCCCGTTTTCCGGCTTTGATTTCCTTGAGTATGTATTCGCCTTCCTCCATTGCGGCAACGGTCTCTGCGTTGGGGATTCTTGCGTGTCCGACGTGTGGCGTGAAAGGAAGGGCGTTGTCGTTCACGCACTGATGCAGGAACAGACTCATTGCCTCGGACGTCGAAATGCCGAGCTTCGAGAAAAGTTTTTCTGCCTGAGATTTAATTTGGGGTTCAATGCGGATGCTGAGCGTTGCGCTTTTTGCCATGATAATGCCCTTCGTTTTGATTTTCTAAAATTGTCTTACGTTAAAAACACAAATGCAATACGCTTTATGTACAAGAGAAGGAGCGCCGCATGAACGAGGGAACACGGAATAACATTTTAATTTCTTCTGCGGGAAAGCGTGTTTCGCTCGTGCGGGAGTTTCAAACAGAACTGAAAAAAGTTTTTCCGCAAGGTAGAGTTTTCGCGACGGAGCTTAATCCGAAAATGTCACCCGCCGCACAAATTTCCGACGGTTGCTTTTGTGTGCCGCGGGTGACGGACGAGACATATATTGACTGCCTTTTCAAAATTTGTACGGAAAACGAAATTCGTGTTGTTGTTCCGACAATCGATACGGAGTTGCTTGTGCTTGCTCGTGCGAAAAAACGTTTTGCTGAAGTCGGAATATTTTTGTTGGTTTCGGATGAAGATTTCGTTGTGACCTGTCGGGATAAGCGTAACACGGGAAACTTTTTCGAATCGCACGGAATTCGCGTTCCCGCACTTGTGGACAAACGGAATCCTACGTTCCCGTTTTTTGCAAAACCTTACGACGGATCTTTGAGTAAGGACTTGTTCGTGGTGCGCTCTCGTGAAGAGTTGACTCCGGAAATTCTCAATCACCCGAAGCTTATATTCATGGAGTACATCGACAAACGTGTTTATTCCGAATACACGGTCGATATGTATTTCGGGCGGGACAATGCGATAAAAGCGATCATTCCACGGGAACGAATTGAAATTCGCGCCGGAGAAATAAATAAAGGGAGGACCCGAAAGAATGTTCTCGAACGGGTTTTGCGGGAACGATTTTCCGAGATTCCGGGCGTGGTCGGATGTATTTGTGCGCAATTTTTTCTGAATGAAAAAACGGGAGATATCGTCGGTATCGAAATAAATCCTCGTTTCGGCGGCGGATATCCGTTGAGTTACGGCGCGGGGGCGAATTTCCCGCGAAACGTTGTTCGGGAATACCTGCTTGGCGAATGCATCGGTTTTTCAGATTCGTGGCGCGATAGCACGCTTATGCTTCGCTATGATGCGGAAATCATCGTTCCCGAAAGGAAGCGTGTCATCGTTTTCGATTTGGACGACACGCTTTGCAATGAGGCGGATTTCCTGCGCTCCGCATTTCGCGAAATCGCGGAATCGCTCACGGAAACGCGCGGGGCTGAAGCGGAAAATCTTTTCGGTGAAATGCTTGAAATGCGTTCTCGCGAGGAAAATGTTTTTGAAAATCTGTCTACGCGTTTTGGCGTCCCCGTAAAGAATCTGCTCGCACAATACCGCACACATTTCCCGGTTGGGATGAAATTATCCGAGGGGGCGCGTTCAACATTGGAAACGCTGAAAAGGCAGGGCGTTGTGCTCGGACTTATCACCGACGGGCGTTCGTTGACTCAGCGAAACAAAATCCGAGCCCTTGGCTTAGGAGAATTTTTTTCGGACGAAAATATCGTCATTTCCGAAGAGTTTGGTTCGGAGAAACCGTCTTTGCGGAATTATGAATTTTTCATGAAAAAATATCCTGATGCGGATTTTTACTATGTGGGCGACAATCCGAAAAAAGACTTCATTGCCCCGAATGTTCTTGGTTGGGAAACGATCTGTCTTCTCGATTCTGGGTGCAACATCCGCCCGCAGGAATTTTTAAGCGTTTCCACCGCCGCGCTTCCGCGTTGCAAAATAAAATCTTTGATAGAATTGCAATGAATATTTGTTTCTTCAATTTGTCCGAAGCAGAGGGTGGATGTCGCAAACGGAGTTGTTCGTCTCGCCTCCGTTCTTGCAAATGCGCCCTGAAAGCGCGGACATTTCGTTGTGTTTTACCCCTTTAGGCTACCTCTAGAAATTCGTTTTGGCGAAAGCGTGCCACTCGTTCCATTACGCCGCAGGCACGCAAACAGAGCTTTGCCTGTCACTTTGAGGCGCTTGCTTTTATGGATTATCCGCGGGTTCCGACTACGTCTTCACCCGCGGTTATCCAATGTAGTGCACCTCCGGCGCACACATTCTGACGAGCTGAAAGGAAGAAAGCTTGAACCCAAGTCTAAAAAAGGAATCTCTAGAGGTAGCCTTTAGTAAACGGTGCGGGAGATGGCGTCGGCGACGGTGACGACGTCTTTGTGGGCGGCGATGTCGTGGAGGCGCAGGCAGGCGGCACCGTGGAAGGCTCCGAGGGCGGCGCAGGCGGAGTCGCCGCCGGTGCGCTCTTTGGGCGGTTTGCCGCCGAGGACGATCCCAAGCGTGCTTTTGCGGGAGGTGCCGAGAAGGACCGGGAACCCGAGGTTGGCGACTTCGCGCAGGCGGGCGACGATTTCGAGATTCTGTTCGGGCGTTTTTCCGAAGCCGAATCCGGGGTCGAGCCAAAGTTGCTCCGCCGGGATGCCGCAACTCAGGATACGCTCAACGCCTGCGCGCAAATCGTCCATGAAATCTGCCCAAAAATTTTCGTAATTCGGGGCGTCGAAGCGATTGTGCATGGCGATGAGCGGCGCGCCGCTTGCGGCAGCGACTTGGCCGAGCGGGTAGGGCGTGCCTGCCGTCAACACACGGGAGCCGATTGCACGGACATCGTTTAAAATATCCGCACCGGCGGCGATGGCTTTTTCGGCGACTTCGGCGTGAACGGTGTCGATGCTGACGGGAATTTGCGGAAGCCGTTCGCGAATGGCTTGCAGGGCGGGAGCGAGCCGCTTCCATTCTTCTTCGGGAGAAATTTTTTCTGAGCCCGGGCGCGTGGATTCGGCGCCGAGATCGATAATGTCTGCGCCGGCGGCGACGAGCTCGGCGGCGTGGTGTGCGGCGGCTTCCGGGGCAAAATATTCACCGCCGTCGGAAAAGGAGTCCGGCGTGGCGTTGACGATTCCCATGAGCAGGGTGCGTTCACGGAAATCCTGCGGGAGCGCGCGGCCGTGCGGCGAGGTCCAACTTTTTTCTGCCCGGAAAAGGTGCGGCATGGGAGCGGATCGGTTGTGTTTAGGCGGCGCGGATTTTTTCGTCGAGCGCCAGCCAGGCGGCGCAGGGGATGCATTCCGGGCGGTCCGTTCCCGCGCAGGCGAATTGCGGCAGCATGTCCAACCACGCATCAACGGCTCCGGTGGGGATGCCGTCGAGCTCGATTTTTTTCAAAACGGATGCAACCTGCTTGCGGCGGTAGATGAAGAGCTCGCGAATGAGTTTCTTACTTGCGGGTGTGAATTTTCTCGGATTGTCGCGCAGGCGCAGGTGGAGCAGGTAGGAATCGATTTTCGGCGGCGGGAAGAAGCAGTTGGCGGACACCTTGTGCCCGGGAGCGCGTTCGTAGGCGGCTTCCAGAAATACGGAAAGCGCACCGTAGTTTTTGTTGCCGGGCGTGCCGGTGAAGCGGTCGGCGGCTTCTTTCTGAAGCATGAGCACGAGGACCGTCGGGAGATTGTCGCCGTCCAAAACGGCATCCATCCACGGCGTGGAAATGGCATAGGGAAGGTTGGCGACGATTTTAAACGGCGTTCCGGCGGGCATTTTTTCAGGAAATTCCGCAAGCGGGAAGTCCATCGCGTCGGCTTCCTTGAGCGAAAACGTTTCCGTGTAATGCGGGGCGACGCGTTCTCTCAGGTGTGCGGCGAGGGTGGCGTCCCGTTCGACGGCGAAGACGCGGGCGCCGCTCTGGAGTAGCGTAGTTGTCAGTGTTCCCAAGCCCGGACCGACTTCGACAATCGTATCGGCGGCATCGACTTGCGCGAGTTCGAGCGATTTTTTGACGATGTTGCCGTCCACGAGAAAATTTTGCCCCAGCCATTTTTTGGGCGAGTGCGAAAGTGTGTCGAGCAGTTCCCGTGTGCGGGAAAGATTAAAAGGTCCGGTGAGCATGCTGGCTTCCATTATCCGCGCGGGAACGGAATTATCGACAAAATTTTATCGCCGAAACGCGTTTCTGTGTGCGACACTCTGTTTATGGCTAAATCCCAAAACGTTCCCGAAGAGCGCGGACTGCTTTCGTCGGCGCGCAAGGCTTTTCTGACCGGCCTGTTTGTGTGCCTTCCCGTGACGCTGACTGCCTACATTATCGTTTGGCTTGTCAACGCCATGGCTTCGCCGGCTCGCGGCATTCTGAAAGGGCTTTTGGACGTTTGTGGCGTCGAAATCCCGCACGGCGATCCTTTTTTCGGCGCGGGCGTGACGATTGTTTCGGCGCTTTGCGTGGCGGTGGTGCTCGTCCTGGTCGGGCTTGTTTCGCGTTACGTTTTCGGCAAATGGTTCCTCAATTTGCTCGACCGGCTTCTGCAACGCGTGCCGATGGTGCGTTCGGTTTATATTTCGATTAAGCAGATTATCGATACGTTCAGCGTCGGGAAAAAACAGACCTTCAGCAAGGTCGTTCTGGTGGAATTTCCGCGCCGCGACGCTTGGACCGTGGCGTTTATCACGCACGAAAAACCGACGCCGCTTTGCGGAATTACGGGGCAGAAGCTTGTCCACGTGTTTGTGCCGACAACGCCGAATCCGACCGGCGGCTACATGATTTTGGTGCCCGCGGAATCCGTCATCCAATTGGATATTTCGGTTTCGGAAGCCATGAAGATGATTGTGTCCGGCGGGGCGGTCGTTCCGGAAAATTTGCAGGGCAACATGCCGAAGGAATAATTGCCGTGAATCTGATTCTTTTAAATTCAACGGAATCGTCTCAGCGTTTGGACGCGGGATTGCCCGCTGCCAAGCACTTGCTCGGCGTGCTGAAGGCACGCGTCGGGACGACCTTTTGGTGCGGCGCGGAAAATGCGGCCCGCGGGCTGGCGACGGTTACGCAGGTCGGCGCGGACGGATCACTCGCGTTTTCCGTGGACTGGGAGACGGGGACGGCTCCGGAGAGCTTTTCGCCGCCGATTCGCCTGCTCGTCGGGCTTTCGCGTCCGCAAACCATGAAAAAAGTTTTTGCGACGGCGAGTGAAATCGGCTGTCGCGAGATTGCGGTTTTCGTTTCTCAAAACGGCGACCCCGCCTACGCGCAGAGCTCGCTTTGGCGCGACGGGAACGATGAAATCCGTTCGATTTTAGTAAAATCCGCCGAGCAGACCTGCACGACTTTTTTGCCGCGGGGCCGACTCTTCCCTTCGCTTGAGGCTGCCTGTGCGGACCTGGCGCCGGAGTCGGGAACGGGAATTGCGTTGGACGTTTACGCCCGCAACGCATCGTTTGCGGACACCGTATTTCCCGCATTGCCCTCCGGCGCGCTGTTTACGTTGGCAATCGGCTCCGAACGCGGCTGGACGGAGGCGGAACGGGCGATTTTGCGGCAGGCCGGATTGGGCTTCGCTCATCTGGGCGCCCGCGTTCTCCGCGTCGAAACTGCCGTTTCCGTGGCGCTTGCCGTCGCCGCTGCGCGTTCGGGTTGTTGGCGGGAACACCGCGCGCTTCAGTCTCCGGGCGGAAAGTAATTAATAATATCTCTCGCAGAGACGCGGAGCACCAGGGGAACGTTCAATATCCTTATTCCCATCCCGATCCGACCGGAAATTTGAATTGGAATTAGGGCGCTGGGTGTTCCGTAAGCGCTCAGTGTCTTTGTGTCTCCGTGAGAGTCTCCAATAATATTTCTCACAGAGGCACGGGGACGCGGAGCGTCGTCGGAGAGGAAATCATCGTGCTTCCAATTCAAGCTTCTTGGAGATTTGTGTTTGGAAATGAAGACTGTGAATGTCGTTTGAGCCTCTGCGTCCCCGCGTCTCTGCGAGAGGAGATATTAGAATTTCTCACGGAGCCGAGGAGTGTCAGGGGAACGTTCAATATCCTTATT
>JAFYWY010000086.1 GCA_017546455.1 Opitutales bacterium | reverse complement strand
CGCCGCAGGCACTCTCCGGGACTCATCCACGTCCTTGAGCGGCGCGCTTATCCCTTGGCTGGTCCGCGGGTTCCGACTTCGTCTGCACCCGCGGTTATCCCATGTAGTGCACCTTCAGCGCACGGCTTCGCTCAGCGAATAGAAACGGGGTGTCTCCGATTACTAGTCACCATTCCCCGCCGCAGGCACCCACCACTTATCCGTTATTCCCTTTCTCCAATTCCTATCTCTAAGCTACTTTTCTTGCACTGATTCGGCAAAAATGAAATGATTAACAAACACACTAATTTTTTCAGTCGAACATAACTCTTATTTGCTAGCACATGAACGCGTCTAAATTCTTCTTTTCAACTCTCATCGCCGCTGCAGCTATGAGCGTTGGTGTATATGCAGACATTGGTTTTGCCGGTAATTCTGGGGCGATTCAATGGGCAGAGTCCTTTGGAGATGGCTTTGATTCTAATAATACCTTTACGCTTAACAATGCTTTCCATGAAGAAAATGGCGTAGGGGTCGCCGGAGGCGATTATGCGAATTCTCGTGTTTGGACGACGAATACCGGAGAAAAATTTACCAACGCTTTTACATTCAGCTTCGAACTCGTCGATTTTAGTGCCGCGAATTGGACGGATGCTCTTTCTTTGTATACGAATGGAACGACGGACGGGACGAACCATTCAGTACAGTTGCAAAAAAGTGCCAATGGCGATCTCATGGTCTATACGGATAAATTTACGGGCTCGAATGTTGAGGGTGACGCTTCCAATATTAATCTGGGAAACATTAATGATCTGAAAGGGAAGGTAATTACGCTCAGCTTTGATGCAAGAGGTGCGACCAATACGCTTACTGCCTATGTCGATGGTGTTGCGAATGCGGACACTGTCACCTTTACTTATGCCGAGGACGTTACGGCGAGCACCGCGTTGACCGGCTTTCAGTTCGGTGCCGCGTTCGGGAATAACCGAGTTTCTAACAGCGTGACTGTTGATAACATTGTCGTTTCGAATACGGCGCTGACATCGACGGCGATTTTGGGGCTTTCTCAAGGATTGGTAGAAAAGAATTTGTCTTGGGCGGGAGGAGGTAGCGGAAGCTGGGCCGATGCTACTTGGTCTGACGGGAAATCTATTGGAAATAACGTCATTGCGAACGTGACATTCGACTCCACTGTGACGATGACGACGGATACCAATGTTTGGTTGAAGGAGCTTAACGTTAGCGATAGCGCAATCTTGTCGCTTGTTGCAGGGAAAAAAAACGGGGAAAACGGGGAGGTCGTTCTTCCCGGAACGGTTATTCTTTCATCTGCGAACAGTTTGGTTCTTGGGGAAGGCGCTAGTCTCAATCTCGGGGAAGGTGTGGTGTTAGATCTTGGAAAGGACTCGGGAGGAACGTTAAATAAGAATATCGTCGGAGCGGGAAAGGTTATCTGGGTGAGCACTCCCTATAATCATGCTACGAAGCTCACAATGCGTGATGATTTCGTGGGTACCTTGCAATTGTCAGGAAATTTCAAGTCTTCTGAAGCTTCCGATTCATTCAACTTGGGTGGGACTTCTAAGTTGGTTTTGGATGGTGTTTGGTTTTGGGGTAATGGTAGCACTACGATTACGGCTGATGTTTTGTTGGGAGAAAATAAATTGGTTGCACCGAATACAGGGAAAGGTGAGATGCATGTGAATTCGCACTATTTCTCAGATGGTGGGAGTATTACATATCAAAAATCCTTTGATGCATCCGACAAGATTGTTACCATTACGGCAGGGGATACTTCGTTTGAGGGAAAAACGACGATCGGCACGTTAAATTTTTCAGGGGGTGCTCTCGCTTTCTCCAGCGATGCTACGGTTGGTACTTTGTCTGCGTCCGGTAAGACAGTTACTGTGAATGGCGGTGAGCTTTCGATTACGACGTCTGCAGAGATTGGAACGCTTTCTGTCGGTGATAGCGGAATGACTCTTTCCGGAGCGGGTACGAAGACGGTTGGTACTTTGTCTGCGTCCGGTAAGACTGTTACTGTGAATGGCGGCGAGCTTTCGATTACGACGTCTGCTAATATTGGGAAGCTTTCTGGCGACGGAGTGGTTGACTTCGGTTCGGTTCAGTTTTCAGGTGGTAACCTTTCTGAGTCTTGGACGGGAACTGTCGCTAAGTCTGGATTAGGAAACGACACGAACCTTTCTTTGTATGTAAATGGGAAAAGTTCGTGGGTGGAGATCTATAATTCGTCCGGATATTTGTATGGTTGGAGAGATGATGAAGATGGAAATATTTCCGCAAATATTTCATTGAGAAAAACCTATGGTGAAAATGGGAGTGAGGTTTCTTCGTATAATTGGACGGATGGGACTTCTAACAGTGCTATGACTGCAGTCTTTGTTGGTGCATTGCGCGGGGATGGTACTTTTGAGAAATCAGGAAATAAGGGGCAGCACTTTGTTTTCGCAGGCGATGTTTCCGCATTCGAGGGGACGTTTAAATATACAAACTCTAATGGTAATTCTACGTTGACGTTCGGTGGAAAAGTAGATGCAGTCGAAGCTACGAATGCGATTGTTTTGAATGAAAAAGCGACTATTGCTTGGGACAATGATCAAAATGGCGGGCACGCTACGGATGTTGTCTTTAATTATTCTAACAACGTTGAAGCGAGAGGAACAATTAAGGGTGCTTCTCTTGTTAAAAAAGGTAGTGGGGTGTTGACTCTTTCCGGGAATAACACCTACTCCGGCGGCACGACGATTTCCGAGGGGGCGCTTGTTGCGGCGCATGCGAATGCGCTCGGTAGCGGCAAGGTGACCGTTGCAAAGGATGCGACGTTGGGTTTTGTCGCGGGAACTACTGTGACGGGAGTAAACGGCGGTATTGAACTTGCGGAAGGCGCGAAACTTGCCGTTGATTTGAGCTCGTACGACTTGAGCCAGTATCCGATTCTTTCTTCGGATGGGAAGCCCCAGATTAGCTTGGATTTGGTCGCGAATGTCGCAATTAAATACAACAACGTGGTGCTTGATTCGAGCAACATCGGAGAGATAGAGATTGAGTACGACTTGGTTGGCTGGGAAAAATACGAGAATGCCGGTTGGGCTTCGTCATTGGCATACGTTGGTAACACCCTTCAGCTCACCCTCACGATTCCGGAGCCGTCGACCTTCGGTCTGTTGGCGGGCTTGGGTGCGCTGACGCTGGTCGGCACGCGTCGCCGTCGTAAGAAAGCTTAAAGCTTAGAGCTTAAGGCTTAAAGAGAGCGCTCCTGTGGGTTTCCGCGGGAGCGATTTTTTTGGGCACATGGCCTGCCGAAGGCGAAGCGAGCGCCAAGCATCATGTCCGAAATTTTGCTTTGCAAAAATCCTCGAACAATCGGCAAAAGGGTTAGAAAAGGTTAGTTTCGGTTAGTGCTTGACGCAGGCAAGGGCATTTGAAACGATTCCGGGTATGGCAATGGCAATTAGGAGTGTCCCGGAGCTTACCGGAAAAGTTGCAGACGACTTTGCGAAAAGAGCACGCGAAGCCGAAGCCCGTTTTCGTGCCTGCTCGGGCAAGCCTGCCCGTCTCACTCCCGCGCAAAAACGTCGAGCCGAAGAAGCCCGAAAACTTGCCAAGTTATTTTGTAATGTCTAATCGATTTTCACTTTTTGAAAACTGCGACATGAAACCGTTCCCGCAAAAATGCGGGAATTTTTCTTGCGGCGATAGCGACTTGGACGATTTCTTCTTAAACGAAGCTCATAATTTTGAAGGACAGCTTCTCGGGAAAACATTTTGCTTTGTCGAAAAAGAAAAAACAGAAAACATTGTTTGTGCGTTTACGCTCGCGAACGTATCAGTGAAAAATAAGGAAATTCCGGATGAAGCAAAAAAAGTCCTCAGGAAAAATTTTCCTCGCCCTAAACGGGCTCGCAAGGAATATCCGGCAGTGCTTCTCGGACGTATCGGCGTTAGCCAAAAATATTGTCGACGTGGAATCGGTACTCAAGTCCTCGATATGCTAAAACAGTATTTTCGATATGAAATCAAATCCGCATGTCGGTTTTTGGTCGTTGATGCTTACAACAACGACGATACGTTAAGATTTTACGAAAACAATGGATTTCTGTTTGTTTTCCCGGAAGAAGACGAAAAGAAATTTCTTAAGAAAAACGCGCTCGAAACAAGATTGATGGTTTTCGATTTGATTTCGGTATAACTGCAAATTCCTGCCAAGCATCAAGCGAAACCCTGGTGAAAGGCGGAGGCGCCTATCGGGGATGCGTATGGATGCCGAAAGAGAGATTAAACGGAACGAGCACCCTTTGGGCCTTCGGCGGTGAATAGTGACTAGTAAGCGGGAAATTCCACTTACTATTTACCGGTTTCCATTCACTTTTTTGCGTTTACGCAAAAAAAGAGCCGCGTGATGCGGCTCTTTTTTTAAGTTTGAAAAACTTACTTGGCTTCGATCGGGTCGATCGAAACCTTGCGATGTTCGCGATCCCAAACGACCGTTCCGTCGCAGAGAGCGAAGAGCGTGTAGTCGCGACCGCAACCGACGTTCTTGCCCGGGCGCATCTTCGTACCGCACTGGCGCATGAGGATGCTGCCGGCCGTTGCGAATTGTCCGCCATAGAGTTTAACACCGCGACGCTGTGCATTCGAGTCGCGTCCGTTGGAAGAAGTTCCTCCGCCTTTATGATGTGCCATGGTTGTTAAGTATTTTTAGTTAAATGGAATTAGAGGGCGATTGCTTCGACCTTGACGACGGAAAGCTCCTGACGGTGACCGCGGCGGCGGTAGTAGCTTTTACGACGACGCATTTTGAAGATCGTGATCTTTTCGCCGCGCTTGTTTTCGAGAACTTTGAGCGTGACTTTCGCGCCTTCGATGGTCGGCGTGCCGATTTTGGCTTCTGCGCCTTCGCCGGCGAAAATAACTTTGTCAACGATGACCGTGTCGCCCGCTACCGTCTGGGGATAGCGGTTGACTGTAAAGATATCGCCTTCGGAAACGGTGAATTGGCGTCCTTGCGTGATAATTGTCGCTTTCATTGCTTTGCTAAAAAATATTGAAGTGTGAATAAAACATTCCGGACGGCGGGAACGCAAGCTTATTTTGAAAAAACTTTCGTTTCCCGCTGCAGGCTACCTCCAGAAATTCGTTTTTAAAGATTTATCTGCGAAAAGGGCGCATAACTCGTTCCATTGCGCCGCAGGAATCTCGGGGACAAATCTGCGTTGCTTAGCGGCGCATAAGGCCGGAGGCCTGTCCGCGGGTTCCGGCTCTGCCTACACCCGCGGTTATCCCATGTAGTGCACCTCCGGCGCACATGGCCTAATCTTGAGACAGCTTTTAAAAAAACGAATTTTTATAGATTGCCTGCACGATTTATCGGGAGAGCTGTTTGACGAGGGGGAGGACGGCTTCGGCCCAGCGGCGGTGGCCTTCGGCGCTCGGGTGGAGCAGGTCGGGCATGACGGCTTTGGGGAGGGTGCGAGCCTCATCTTTTTCGAGGAAGATGTCGTTGATATTGAGCCAGAAGATGCGTTTGCCGTCGGCGTATTTTTCGATTTCGGCGTTGACGCGTTCGTTTTTCTGGCGTGCGGCATCGTTTTTATCGGCTCCTCGGGGGAAGATAGCGAGGAGGAGGATTTTGGCCTGCGGCTCGGATTTTTGGAGGGTTTTGAGGATTTTCTTTACGCCTTTTGCGGTGTCTCCGGCTTCGTCGCGCCAGTTGTTGGTGCCGATCATGAGGACGATGAGCTTGGGGTTCATCTTTCCGCTGAAATTGCCGCTTTCGATGCGCCAGAGGATGTTTTCGGTTTTGTCGCCGGAGATGCCGAAATTGACGGCGTCGAGCGGGGCGAAATGCGTTTCCCAGCTGACGCGGCCGGGGATTTCCCAGTTGTGCGTGATGGAGTCGCCGAGGAAGACGATTTTGGCGTTGCGCTGTTGGGCGATGACGTTGAATGCGGCGTTGCGCGTTTTCCACCATTCCTGGCCTTCGCGGCTTGCGGGAATGCAGGTTTTGGGTTCCTGCGCTTTTTCGGCTTGGGCCGGTGCGGCGGCGAGGAGGCCGAGGCAGGCGGCGGCGAGGAGGGTGCTTAATTTTCGGATTGAGGTAATCATAAGAGGATTATTGGTTGGCGGGTGGTTGAGAAAGCGGGATGCGCCAGGCGGAGGCCTCGGAGAGCATTTGCAGGAGGCTTTCGGAGTCGCCGGTTTCGAGGGCGTTTTTTAATGCGGAAAAACGGTCGAGGAAGGCGTTGAGCGCGGGCAGGATTTCGTGGCGGTTTTCTTCCAGGATGGCGCGCCAGACCTGCGGATTGCCGGCCGAGACGCGGGTGGTGTCGCGCATGCCGCCGGCGCCGCACTCGCGCCAGG
>JAFYWY010000085.1 GCA_017546455.1 Opitutales bacterium | reverse complement strand
TAAGGAACAAAGTTTTGAAAGCAACTCACAACAGCTCGAGCAGCGCCGAATGATGCCTTATGGTTGTAAGGAACAAAGTTTTGAAAGCAACTCACAACCATATGTTCCAGAATCAAGGTAGAGCTCGGGTTGTAAGGAACAAAGTTTTGAAAGCAACTCACAACCTGCGTCAGGCATTTTTAAACTAATTGTTTGTTGTAAGGAACAAAGTTTTGAAAGCAACTCACAACAGGTTGATGCTCGTGGCGGTACTCGCTACAGTTGTAAGGAACAAAGTTTTGAAAGCAACTCACAACGATGCCGGTTGAATACGCCGACCTTAAGGAGTTGTAAGGAACAAAGTTTTGAAAGCAACTCACAACCAAAAGGCTCAACAAGAATATTCATGCGCGGTTGTAAGGAACAAAGTTTTGAAAGCAACTCACAACTCATATGAGTTCGTGTAAAGCGTCGGTCTCGTTGTAAGGAACAAAGTTTTGAAAGCAACTCACAACACGCATGGATAAATCGCTTCCTCATCGACAGTTGTAAGGAACAAAGTTTTGAAAGCAACTCACAACCTAGGTGAACCGATTGCGCTTCAAAACCGCATTAAATCTACGTTTTCGAAAATATCCAGGCAATAAAAAATGAAGAATCTCTGGTGGTTTATCGCTAAAAAAGGATTTTTCTGATTGATTTAAAATAATTCTAGTTGCTGAGGAGCAGGCGGAACCGGAAGTCGGCTTTTCCCGCAAAAAATTTCGATTTCTCCGAATTGCTTATCCGTTAATGGAATCGCACAAACGAGTCCTTTTTCTGGTAGAATTTTTTTTATTCGCTGTTTGTGTTTTATCAAATTCTCCATACTAGAGCAGTGCCGTGTATATACGGATAACTGAAATCGGTTAAAACCGTACTTTATCAGATTTTTTCGAAACAAGTTTGCATTCTTCATGTCGTTTTTTGTCAATACCGGTAAATCGAAAAGCACAAAAAGCCACATGAGTCGATAAGCGTTAAAGCGTTGCATAAACAGGTACTTCAGGAAGGGGTATTTTCCGATTCCCGTTGGTGAGCGTTTGGACAAACCCGGCTATTGTTTGTGAAATTGCCGCCATTAATGGACGTCGTATTCCGTTCATTAGCACGTCATCTACAGAAATACCGTAAAGCCGTCCTTTTATTGGTTTAGTTAATCCAGAAATATCTTGATTAGTCGCGATAATTCCGAGAACCGCCTTATCAACGAAAGGGCGATATGGTTCCATTAAATCATCCGCCAAACAATAGGCGTTGTATTGATTTCGGTGAAAAATTCCAAGCGTTGGGTGTAATCCGGAGGAAACAATCGCACGGGCAACGATCGCCCGTAAAACAGCATATCCGTAATTAAGCAGATTATTCGGCGGTTCTCCTTCGCGGGAACGTACAAAATTCGGGATAGAGGGGAACAGTGTCTTCCAATAATAGGCCGCTGCTTGTCCTTCGCAGTTTTCTGAATCGCCACTCTTTATACTATTTGCAATCTTGTCTAATGGGGCGAAATCAAGTCCTTCGCATTCAAGAATCTTTTTTTGATTTTGAATTTTTGCACAGACGATTTGCTTCCAAAGCTGTTTTTTCAATGGAAGAGATATTTCTGCCTGCAAGCGAAAAACTTTACTTTGAAGCGTATGTCCGTTGAAAGGGAGCATTAGTCCTGTCGGCATGCGCACAGAGTCGCAGGTAACAACTCCTACTTTATTTTCCATTAATGCAGCGATAAGTGCTTGAGTAATGGTAATACGAGGATTATCAAGCACGATAAAACCAAGATCTTCAATCGGGGCTTCTCGTAGCTCTAATCCTGTTTCCTCCGGAAAACGAATCTGAAGACTCCTGTATTTCAACGAGAGAAATACAGGATTTTCAAAATAAAGAATACGTTTTACCATCAAACGCCAACTTTCAAAATATTGCCAAGACGATCAAGCTTCACGGGGATACAATGAACCATTATTGTAAGCCCATCATCCGAGACTTGCATACAGTTATCAGGCCCCAACTCCACCTTTCTCTTAATTGGATGAGCGACAAAAACAGGTACAAACGAGGAACGATTTTGTGTTGTTTTTGTCATCTTAAACAATCTTCCTCGGTCAATATTTATTACATCTATTTCCCCAGAATTGATCTCTTCCGGCTTGGGTAAATACACAATATCCCCCGGCGAAATTGAAAAGTAAAGTTCATGTCCTGAAGCATTTGTTTTCGGAACAGGAGGTTTATTTTTGCGAATATTCGCAAGCGCGACACGCAAAGGAATTGTCGAAAATTCCCGCTTTCCGTCCGGCGTACGGTAAACGGCGAAATAAAGATTCGTTCCCGCTTGTGCTTCAACAAATTTCGCCACCTTATTTCCGCTTGTTCCGACTCGATATTTTTCGCCAAGCTTATCGGCGACCCTCACCCGCCAAATCGGTTTATGCGGTTTTCCGTTCGGAGTATATTTTTCGATTTCCCGATTCATTTCCTCGAGACCTTCTGCGGAAAATGCGAGTTTCTTGTCTCCGCCCTTCGCGACAAGAAAATTCTCTAAGGTTTTGCGAATGCTTTCGTCGGTTATTTTTTCCAGATTGATATCTTTATCTATTGCTTTACGTGCAGCGACCATTTCTTCTCCCGGAACTTCGTCCGAGTATTTTCGGACTGGAATTTTGTTCAAATTCACGTTCGGGAAAGCATCTGTATGATTTTGAAACCATACTTTTATTCCCTTTTCTCTGTTGCCGTCCTTAAACAACTCGCACAATTTTTTGCGCAAATTTCGATCGCATACGCGATTAAATTGATGCGGAAAACCTTCATCGAAATTCGGAAGAAGCAATTCTTTCAGCGATGCTTTTTTCTCTCGGAGTAATAAATTTACTTTCCCGTAAAATGTTTCTTTGTGAAGTGGTTTACGAATTTTCCGAATGTCACCTTGCTCTTGAATAACAGATTTTCGGGTGCCTGTTTCTGGATCAATCTTTTCGTAAACATTCCGTCCTTTTGACATTGCACGTACGTTTTTCTTAAACGTCGGAATCATCTTTTCCAACGCTATAAAAACATCCTGAGTGAACGTCTCCCATGGTTTTTTAAAGTCGCCATTTCCGTTCCGCTCTTTAAGTTTTCGGCGCAGATCGCTGTACTTCAAAGTGCTTCGTGTTCCCGCAGATTCATTACTCATCATTTGAACATGCTCTCGCGAGCAACAGGCAATGACAATCGCATCCATTGCATGGTGCCGATGATCGATACGCTTTTTCTTAAATCCGTTCGACTCTTCAAGTGGCACAGTCCCGGTTTCCTTTTCGTTTCGGTTTTTGACTACATATTCCTTGCCTGTTATTTCCCGCATTTTTTTAAAACGCGGAAGCGTAATCCGATTCCAAATATCGTTTAGTCCCCAGTCTTTTTTGAGCTCGTCCGTCATCGTTCCCGTGCAAGAAATCACGCCGGAGGCGACGGCTGAATCTTCGATCGCATTTCCATTCTCATCCGTCTTGCGAACAATTCGAGAGAGCAGTGTCCGCACATATTTTGTGATATACTGTGTTCCCGCAAGTTGGCTGTTCGTAAATTTCGATGGAGTCTCCGTCGCGAGAAGCATTTCCCGTTTCTTTCCGGAATAAATACGATTTACTAATGTTCGGTATTCGTCGGGAGGGAGTACATCAATATGATGAACCTTACTTCCATTTGCACGAGTGATAAAGTTCATCGCGAGCTCGTTTCCCTTGCCTTGGCCATCTGAGCCAGCGCTATTCAAAGCGGCCTCGCAAATAACTTTGTTTGCAAGCGAATTGTCAAAAAATTGACTCCTGGGGATTATGTGTTCGATTTCGTACTTTTCAGTAAACAACTCGCTTAACGAAATGCCTTTCCCTGTGTAAGGAGAGACTCTATTCCCTTCTTCCCAAAGCTTATATTTTTCCAAATGCGCAGGAGATCCCGGATGCAACCCGGGCGCGGCGCCGCTATCTGCTAATTTTTTTAGTTCATTTTTTATTCTCAGATTCTCATTCTCTTTTTCCAAAATACATTGCGTCACTCGAGCACGTTTCTCTGCCGGTTGACGAATCTCACGTCCGAGTTCGACGTGAATCTCATCAATCGTTCCCGCAGACTTCCAAATATCGCGAACGACACGCAACGTTTCCAAAACGACTTTTTCCACTGTCGGATTTCGCAGGGAATTATGACGAAACTCCTTAGTCAAAAAGTGCGTGATATCTTCCGGAGAAGTCCATTTTCCCAAAGATTCCGAAGAGGCCTCGGAATGTCTTCCGTAAACAATGTAAGATGCAAGCCACACCGGAAGATTGGAAAACTTTTCAAAAGACTTTTCTGTCTCAAAATCAATCCCGCTTGCTCTAGCACGCATCAAAATATTTGCATCGAAAGTCTGCGTGCCCGAAACAAATGCAGAGATGCGCTCTCGTGTTTTCTTATCAATCGACTCTGCGCTCCAACTTTTCCCGCAACGCATCAACGGAAGTAGCTTCCGCAACGCCCGTTCTGAATACGAAGCATACCCGCTCCCGACGTGTTTCAAGGAGTCCAGACGCTTAATCTTCAAAAATTCTGCAACAAAAGCTTCGCGAAACTCTGCCGGAACAACGTCTTGTACCGTGCTTCTGGAGACAAATTGCAGTGATGTAAATTTCATCAAAGCTTTTCTCAATTCCTCACGATCGACCACGGAGTAGAGTAAATGCCAAAGCGCATGCTCAAGTGTTTCATCCGTTTCACATTCTCTACGAATAATTCGAGACGATAGCTCTGGAACGTTCATTCCGCAGGAAGTAAATCGCTTCCGAATTTCAGCCCGAACTGGGTTGCACGGATAAACTTTCTCGTCACCGAGATAGTTCCAATGAATGCGTCCGGAGTCCAATGCTTCTTTATCGTATCTCGTCCCTTTTTTTCCGAATTTACAAAAGTCTTTCAGAAACTGCTTTTGATTGACAGAATCTCTGTCATTCAACCATTCGAAAAGCTTTTCCTTGTCCTCGACCGTTGGGAAAACTTCATTCGTAATATCTCCGTCCCCAAATCCTGCTTCGTCAATAATTCGCAAATTCGCAATGAACTGGCGAATTCGGAATTCGGCAAAAAGCGGATTACTACGAGATGCACAACGCAACCCGTACATTTTTTCTTCTCCTTTATTGTTTTTAAAACGGCAATGTTCAAGTGAACAAACGTCAATTTCACTTTTCTTACTTTTCAGAGGGCGTTGATAAAAAAGAACATCTTCCAAGATAAATTCAATGATACCCGTGCTTTTACGAGATAAACGTAAATCTGCATGGGATGTATTATTCGGATAAAGCTCTCGGACGCACTTTTCAAAAAGTTCTCGGGAGTTGAGTGCCGGGATAAACTCTGCTTGTTTTCGCAAAATTGATTCTGCTTCTTTCCGATAGAAATTCCTATCAATCGTGGCAATTTCCCCAACAATGCGGCTTTCCGGATTTTTTAATAACGATTCGTAAATAAACGCGCCAACCGTTTTTTCTCCGATTTTTGATTCGTTTCGGGATTTGCGCAATTTCCAGTCGTCGTCTTTTACGTGGCGAACTGAGCTTGTTCCTCCGACTTTCTCTGTCACGACAAGATTGAATGTTGCTCCGACCATCTTTCCCGGGGATTGAAGATTCGGAGTTTTCTTGCATAGTGGATTCCCTGCAGAGTCTTTTTGATCAAAAATTAGCTTAAACCACTTTTTCCCTGTAGCATCAGAGCCTTCTTCTTCAACGGAAACTACGCACGCTGTTACGAAATATTCTCTTTTAGATTCATCCTCCGTATCATCATCTCCACGCTCTGCATTGTAACCGCGTTTCGCATTAAACGACAAAAGAATCCATGCTAATGCTGCCGGAGAAATTGCCTCGCTGAGAGCTTTTTTTCGAAGAAAATACAGTGTCCAATCTCTTGAGATATTTTTCCCGAATGCGGACTTACCCTGTTGTCTAAACTCGGCGCACATTTCGGAAAAATCACTTTCGAAAAGGAAGGCATCTGATGGTGATTTCTCCGTAGTGTTCCACGCAATCTTAGGTTCTGAGCTAGGGGATTTAAACTTCCCTTTTCTTATTTCAAAATCTACTGCTTTCGCAAAGTGGGGTGGCAGAAAACCAAGAATATTCATTACCCGTAGAAGGCGTTCTCTCCGTTGCTGAAACCGTGCTGTTCTCCGTCGCAACGATCTTGCCTGCCGCCTTCCCGCCGCCGCCGAAACTAACGTACCTTCGTTGAATTTTCCGATTTCGTCTTCCGGCATCGGAATAATTCGGGAGACTGGAAGCCCGAAAAGGCTTTTTTCTCCGTTCTCATCTATACGAATAACAGCAGCACCGATACTATTCGTTCCGATATCTAATCCTAAAATGTTTTTTGCACACATGGGGAAATAAAAATTGAGAATTGAGGTGTAGAAAATTTTCGTCTTTACATTACACACGGGAAAGACAATTTTAAATCTAAATTTGAAAGCAACTCACAATAAGGATTATTCCGTTGTGTTATTTCAATGTGTGCGGGGTCGAAAGACCTCGCCTTTTTTTTAAGGAATGTTTCGGGATAGATTGCTTTCCTGTCGTTCCGACGAAAAAGCTTTTCAGAGAGGGGTTCCTGCATTACATTCAGCGGAGCTTTTTAATTCAAATTATCAAACCTATGGAAACACCTACCACCAATCAGAAACTCATCAACTGGGTGAATGAATTCGTTGCGCTCTGCAAACCGGCTAAGGTTCAGTGGTGCGACGGAAGCAAGGAAGAAGCCGACAAGCTCTTCGGAGAAATGGTCGCCAGCGGTATGGCGATTAAGCTCAACGAAGAAAAGCGTCCGGGCTGCTACCTCTATCGTTCCGACCCCCGCGACGTTGCTCGCGTTGAAAAGCGCACGTTGATCTGCTCGAAGGACAAGGAAAACGCCGGTCCGACGAACAACTGGGAAGATCCGGTTGTCATGAAGGAAAAAATGCGTGCTCTTTACGACGGCTGTATGGAAGGCCGCACGATGTACATCATCCCGTTCGCGATGGGTCCGCTCGGTTCCCCGATCGCTCAGTACGGCGTTGAAATCACGGACTCCCCGTACGTCGTTGTCTCCATGCGCATCATGGCTCGCGTTTCCACGGAAGTGCTCCGCCACATCGAAAAGGACGACTTCTTCGTTCCGTGCGTCCACTCCGTCGGTATGCCGCTCAAGCCGGGCGTCGAAGACGTGAAATGGCCGTGCAACCCGGACAACACCTATATCGTCCACTTCCCGGAAGAAAGCACGATCTGGTCGTTCGGTTCCGGCTACGGAGGAAATGCTCTCCTCGGCAAGAAGTGCTTTGCTCTCCGCATCGCTTCCAATCTCGCCCGCAAGCAGGGCTGGCTCGCCGAGCACATGCTCATCCTCGGTGTCAAGACTCCGGAAGGCAAGAAGCACTACGTCACGGCTGCATTCCCGTCGGCTTGCGGTAAGACGAACTTTGCAATGCTCATCCCGCCGAAGGAACTTCGCGAAAAGGGCTGGGAAATCACCTGCGTCGGTGACGACATCGCATGGATCAAGCCGGACGCAACCGGCCAGCTCCGCGCCATCAATCCGGAAAACGGCTTCTTCGGCGTTGCTCCGGGAACGGCTATGGACACGAACCCGAACGCGCTCCTCTCCTGCTCCAAGAACACCATCTTCACGAACGTCGCTCTCACGGACGACGGCGACATCTGGTGGGAAGGCATGACGAAGGAACCGCCGGCACACCTCATCGACTGGCAGGGCAACGACTGGACCCCGGACATGATCGACGAAAAGACCGGCAAGCGCAAACTCTCCTCGCACCCGAACTCCCGCTTCGCTGCTCCGGCTGCTAACTGCCCGTGCATCGACCCGGATTGGCAGAGCCCGGAAGGCGTCCCGGTTGACGTCTTCGTTTACGGCGGCCGCCGCATGAACGACATCCCGCTCGTGTTCCAGGCACACAACTGGGCACACGGTGTCTACCTCGGCGCCACGGTCGGTTCCGAACAGACGGCTGCTGCTGAAGGTCAGGTCGGCGCTCTCCGCCGCGACCCGTTCGCGATGCTCCCGTTCTGCGGTTACCACATGGGCGACTACTTCGCGCACTACCTGTCCATGGCCAAGATTGCCAAGACGCCGGCAGTGTTCCACGTCAACTGGTTCCGCAAGACGCCGGAAGGCAAGTTCATGTGGCCGGGCTACGGCGACAACGCTCGCGTCCTCGCATGGATGATCGGCCGCGTCGAAGGTACCGCCGCTGCGAAGGATTCTCCGTTCGGATACATTCCGTCCTACGAAGACATGGACTTCACGGGTCTTGACTTCTCCAAGGAAGAATTCGACGCCGTTATGGCTATCGACGCTAACCGCGTCAAGGAACTCGCCGAAGCCAACACCGATTACCTCGCAAACACGATCGGTCACGCTTCGCCGGAACTCCTCGCGGTTTCCGACGAAATCATCGCGCGCTGCAAATAAGCGTTTTGAAAAGCTTAAAGTTTAAAGCTTAGAGCTTAAAGAAGAGGGACGCGTTCCGCTAAGGGGCGCGTCTCTTTTTTTGTCTGAGTTCACTTGAATCGACAGAGGAGTTTTGAGAGAATGCCCGCATGAGTCAGGATCGTTTTATTGAAGCTTTTTCCGCTTTGGATTTGTCGCAAGTGCCGTCGCCGTGCCATTTGATTCACCGCGGCTTGCTCGAAGAAAACTGCCGCGTGCTGCGCTCGGTCATGGATCGTACGGGAGCGAAGATTTTGCTCGCGCTGAAGGGTTTTGCGCAGTTCAGCGAGTTTCCGCTGATTTCAAAGTATCTTGCGGGGACGACGGCGAGCGGTTTGCACGAGGCCTTGCTCGGCAAAGAATTTTTCCCGGGCGAATGCCATGTATATTCTCCCGCGTTTCCGCCGGCGGACATGGACGACTTGGTCGGTTTCGTTGACCATATTTCGTTTAATTCGCCGTCGCAGTGGAAGCGTTTTCGTGAGGTCGTAAAGGCGAGCGGACGCAAGATTTCCTGCGGAATGCGCGTCAATCCGCAGTACGCGGAGGTGGAGCACGAAATCTACAATCCCTGCGCGACGGGCTCCCGCCTCGGGACGATTCGCTCGGAAATTCAGCCCGGCGACTTGGACGGTCTGGAGGGGCTCCACATGCACACGATGTGCGAGCAGGGCGCCGACGTGCTTGCGCGTACGATTCCGCATTTTGAAGAAAAATTCGGCGAGTTTATTCCGCAGATGAAATGGATTAATTTCGGCGGCGGACACTGGATCACGCATCCGAGCTACGACGTCGATTTGCTCTGCGAAACCATTCTGGCATTTCGCAAGAAGTGGGGTGAGCATATCCAGATTTATCTGGAACCGGGCGAAGCGGTTGCGATTCGCACGGGCGTGCTTGTCTGCACGGTTTTGGATATCGTCAACAACGGCGTACCGATTGCCGTACTCGACACTTCGGCGAGTGCGCACATGCCGGACACGCTTGAAATGCCGTATCGCGCGGATATTCTCGGCGCCGGTATGCCGGGCGAATTCCCGTACACTTATCGCTTGGCGGGGGGGACCTGTCTCGCCGGCGACGTGCTCGGCGACTATTCGTTCCCGCAGCCGCTTGTTCCCGGACAACGCCTCGCGCTTTTGGATATGTCGCACTACACGATGGTAAAGAACACGACCTTCAACGGTATCTGCCTGCCCGCGATTGCGAGCTATATCCCCGAGACCGGCGAGTACAAGCTCATCCGCCGTTTCGGTTATGCCGATTATAAAAATAAATTAAGCTAAGGGAGGGTTTGCCCCCGAAAAATAAGGCGGCGGGAAGCAAGTCATTCCTCGGACTTCGCTTCCCGCCGCCTTGTTTTCTAAAGAGCTACGGATTAAGCCAAAACGCGTTTTTGGATTCCGGAAATTTCCGTGATTCCCTTTTTCGCGAGTGCAATCATCGACGCGAGGTCTTCCGGCGAGAAGGTCGCTTCTTCGCCCGTTGATTGCAATTCGACAAAGCGTCCCGTTCCCGTCATGACGACATTGGCGTCCACGGCGGCATCCTTGTCCTCGATGTAGCACAGGTCGAGAATCGGCGTTTCCTGATACATGCCGACGCTGATGGCGGCGACGGAATCCGTGAACGGGTCTTCTTTGATTTTTCCGGCTTCCATGAATTTTCGAATCGCCATTTTGGCGGCAACGTAGGCTCCGGAAATCGAAGCGGTGCGCGTTCCGCCGTCGGCCTGAAGCACATCGCAGTCAATCCAGAGAGTCATGCCTTCGAGTTTTTCCAGATTGAGCACGGCGCGGAGCGAGCGTCCGATGAGGCGTTGGATTTCCACGGTGCGGCCGTCGAGTTTGCCGCGGGAAATGTCGCGGGCCTTGCGGTCGAGGGTCGAGTAGGGCAGGAGGGAGTATTCCGCCGTGAGCCATCCGCCTTTGACGCCTTGGACGCGCATCCAAGTCGGGACTTTTTCTTCGAGCGTGGCCGCGCAGATGACGCGGGTGTTGCCGAAGCAGGCGAGGACGGAACCGGCGGCATGCGGCGCGATGCCGGGCTGGAAGGTGATGGGGCGAAGCTCGTCGGCTTCACGATTGTCGGGTCGAATAATCATAGATTTTGTGCGTTAAATTATTGAGCGCGCTGGCGTACGGCTTCAAAGAGGCAGATGCCTGCCGCCATGGAGACGTTGAGCGAGTCCGCCATGCCGCGTTGAGGGATGGCGACCGGGACGACGGATTTGGCTTCCGCGTCTTCCAGCCAGAACGGAGAAAGTCCGGTGGCTTCGGTGCCGAGCAGGATAGCGCTTGCGCGGCGGAAATCGCAGGTCCAGTAAATTTTTTCGGCATCGGGCGTCGTGGCGAAAATCGTCACGCCTTTCTCTTTCAACCAGGCGTAAACGGCTTCGACGGGAGCGACCGCGAGCGGCATGGAGAAAAGGGTTCCCTGCGAGGCGCGGACGGCATTCGGATTATAGATGTCCGTTCCGGCTCCGCAGCAAATCAGTGCCGTGCAGCCGGCGGAATCCGCCGTTCGCAGGAGGGCGCCGAGATTACCGGGTTTCTCGATGGATTCGGCAACGAGGTAAAGCGGAGCTTCCCCGTTTTTCGGGGACGGGAGCGCTTCCAAACTGTGTTCGCGCATGGCGGCGACGGCGAGAACGCCTTCGGGCTTGTCGCGGTAGCTGATTTTTTCAAAAGCGCTTGCCGAAAGCTCGAAGCAGGCGTCTTCGGGAAGCAAGGCCTGCATTTTTTCGGCGATTGCCTGAGCGGCGCGGGAGCGAATCTGTTCCGGGCAAAAATAAAATTCGGTGACGCGGATTCCGCTTGCGACGGCGCGTTCGATTTCGCGGAGGCCTTCGAGCAGGAAGACGCCTTCGCGTTCCCGGGAGGCGCGTTCACGCAGGCGTACAAGGCGCAGGATACGAGGGTTTTGTCGGGATGTGATCAGCATGGTTTAGTCTCCCAAAAATTCCGACGGCATATCGGTGTGGTTGAGGCGTTGAATGTCTGCACCCAAACGCGCCAATTGGACTTCGAATTTTTCGTAGCCGCGGTCGAGGTGGTAAATGCGTTGAACCCAGGTTTCGCCCGAGGCGGCGAGTCCGGCGAGGACGAGCGCTGCGGAAGCGCGCAAGTCCGAGGCCATGACCGGCGCGCCCGAGAGTGCCGGGACACCCTTGATGATGGCGCTCGGGCCTTCGATGGCGATGTCCGCGCCCATGCGGAGCAGTTCGGGGACGTGCATGAAACGGTTCGGGTAAATGCGTTCCGTGATAATGCTCAGACCGGGGGTCAGCGCAAGCAACGCCGAAAACTGTGCCTGCAGGTCGGTCGGGAAACCCGGGTGCGGCAGGGTGACGATGTCAATCGGGCGCAGCTCTTTTATCCGGTCGCCGCGCACGCGGATGGTATCCGGCGAAAGGGTTTCAAAAGGAATGCCGGCTTCATCCATCTTGTCGAGGAAAGCACCGAGGTGCTCGGAAACCGCACCGTGTACGGTGACGTCGCCGCGTGTGATGGCGCCGCAAAGCAAAAACGTGCCGGCTTCGATGCGGTCTGGAATGACCGAATATTCGCAACCGTGCAGTTTTTCGACGCCTTCGATTCGAATCATCGGCGAACCGATTCCGGTAATTTTGGCGCCCATTTTGACGAGCATACGGCAGAGGTCCTGTACTTCCGGTTCGCAGGCGGCGCAATCGATTTGCGTGATGCCCGGAGCGAGTACGGCCGCCATGAGGATATTGGCCGTCCCCGTAACCGTGCTGCCGTAGCGCCCGCCGAGGAAAACGTAGTCCCCGCGCAATGCGGCGGCGTCGATATGCATCATCCCTGCATGATTTTCGATCACGCAGCCGAGTTTTTTCAGGCCTTTGATGTGCAGGTCGATCGGGCGTTGTCCGATGACGCAACCGCCCGGAAGCGGGATTTCGGCCCGGCGGAGGCGTCCGACCAAAGCGCCCATGACGCAGATGGAGGCGCGCATTTTCCGGACGAGTTCGTAGGGCGTCTTGGCTTGGAGCGAACCGGCGGAAATGCGCCACGCGTTGTTGCCGAGTGCTTCGACCGTCGCGCCCTGATGGCGCAAAATCTCAATCATGAAGCGTGAATCGCTCAGGTCGGGGACGTTACGCAGGATGCAGGGTTCGTCCGTCAGAAGCGTCGCCGCCAACAACGGGAGGCACGCGTTTTTCGCGCCGCCGACTGTGATTTCGCCGTGTAAAGCTTTTCCGCCTCTGATTCTTAAAACGTCCATAGAGATAAAATAAAGACAGTCTGAAGTTTAACTTGCCTCGCCGCGATTCAAAAAACAGGAATTTCTCGAGTCCGGGAGAGGGGGAAGCCCCGTAAACGCTCAGTGTCTTTGTGTCTCCGTGAGAGTCTCCAATAATATTTCTCACAGAGGCACGGGGGCACGGAGCGTCGTCGGAGAGGAAATCACCGTGCTTCCAATTCAAGCTTCTTGGAGATTTGTGTTTGGAAATGGACGGTGAATGTCGTTTGAGCCTCTGCGTCCCCGCGTCTCTGCGAGAGGAGATATTAGAATTTCTCACGGAGACGCGGAACGTCAGGGGTACATTCGATGTCTTTATCCCCGTCTCGATCCGACCGGAATTTGAATTGGAATTAGGGCGTCGGAAGCTCCGTAAACGCTCAGTGTCTTTGTGTCTCCGTGAGAGTCTCCAATAATATTTCTCACAGAGGCACGGGGGCACGGAGCGTCGTCGGAGAGGAAATCATCGTGCTTCCAATTCAAGCTTCTTGGAGATTTGTGTTTGGAAATGAAGACTGTGAATGTCGTTTGAGCCCCCAAGCGTTTCTTCCCGCTCGCAATCGCGGGGAGCCTTTGTTAGGCTTGTGCGCATGTTATCCCGTAATCCATTTTCGCGGACTGTATGCCGTGCGATTGTTCTGTCCCTGTTGCTGGCGGCGTGTCCGCTCGGGGCGGATGAAATCAAGATTGATCCGGAGCTTAACGGCGAAAGCCAGCTCGGCCGCGAGTGGTTGGACGCGAAGACGATTTTTAAGGAGCTCGAGAGAAAGATTTTTTCGGCGCTTCCTGCGGATAAGGCGCGCAACGCGAAGGATACCGATGCATTTTTGAAGGATCCGGCGAATCGAATGGCTTTGGCGCGTTGGTATTTTATGGAAGTTGCCGGAGCGGAGGCCGTGGTCGCACAAATCGACAAACTGTCGGAGCGCCGCGTATTTTTCCAATTTTTGTCCGATTTGGACTGGCTTGAGGGCTATCTCTACACGGGGCGTCCGGAGCGCGCGGATAAGTTTTTGGAAATGCTTTTGGCGATTGCCAAGCGGGACAAGGAAATGGTGAAAGACCCGATGCGACGTAAGATCGCCATGGCTACGGCGGCAGAGTTTTCCCGCCACGGGTGGGGCCTGGATACGCCTTCCCGCGCCGTTAAACGCTACAATTTCTTCGTCGAAAGCCGCGAGAATGGCAAGCTGAATGCTTTGTTTGACGAGCTGGATTATTGGGACATGCGCGTCGTCTGCGGCTGGAAGGGCGACAACGATTTCGGAAATGAGTATTCCATGCGTTGGGCACGCGACAACGTCAAGCTCACGGAGGAGGGCTACGCGAGTGCTACGGATATCCACCAGCTCGACTACCGCCTCTGGAACAAGGCCGGAGACAGTGTTCACAACAGCGATTATTACGCGCCGTTCCGCCCGTATTTCAGTACGAAAAAGGGCGAAGTGAACATGTCGGCGATGGCGCTCGAAGTCGGCGCCGTTTGCGGCGGGATTTCGCACTACGGGGTTGCCGGAGCGGTTGCCAACGGGATTCCCGCCGTGACGATGGGAGAGCCCGGGCACTGCGCGTTTGCGGTGCGCGTGAACGGCGTTTGGCGGGACAACAATTCGGTTTCCTACAAGCGCGATTTGCATTGGACCTTGCTTGAAGGCCGAACCTGGGCGTTTATTCATTTGGCGCAGGATCTTTTTTCGGACAAGAAAAAGACGCAGCAGTCTTTCCGCAAGGCAGCTCTGGCGCGTTTTTATGCGGATAAAAAACGGGCTGCGGCACTTTCGCTCTACGGGCAGGCGCTTTCGACCCAGCCGAAGAATTATCTGGTCTGGATCGACTACTGCAACTATCTCAAGGAACAAAAGGCACCGAAAAAGTATTGGTCGGTCGTGAACAAAAAAATCATCGATGCGTTTACGGAAAAATACCCGGACGTGACGGCGACGGCCCTGCAGAAATACGTTTATCCGAACCTCTTCGCGTCGTTGAAAAGCGACAAGGAAAAGCTCGAGGTTTACGCCGAGTTTATGGAAAAAATCAGTGCGGTCGGTCCGGCGACTTGGGATATGGAAAGCTTTTGGGATTACCAGAGCGAGCAATTGTCCGCCGACGGCAAAAAGCAGTTTGTCGAACTCGGCAAAAAACATTTCAAGGGCAAGGGCGAGTTTGAGAAAAACTTCAACGATTGGGCGAGCGGCAATTCCCGCAACAACAAAAAGGAATAACGATGAAACGCATCATTTTGGCACTCGGTCTTATGGGCATTTGCGCGGGCGCGCTTTGGGGCGGGTCCGAACGCAAAACCTACGAACAGGCGATTAAGGGCAATCCGAATGACGGGATTGTCGTCTTCCTTTACGGCCCGGACTGGGAAAAGGAAGGCCCGCAGTTTCTGAAAAAGCAGTGGCAGAATCCGAAGCTCAAGAACGCCTGCGGCGGCGCCAATCTGGTGGCGCTTCCGATTTACCAGCGTCCCGACGAGAAGGAAAAGAAAACCGCCGACGACAAGTCGAAGGGCTTTAAGCGCACGAAGAACGTGCGGAGCATTCCCGCGCTCGTGCTTCAGGATTATTCGGGAAGAGATTATTACGTCATCTGCGGCGATGAGCTCGCGCAGCCCGTCGAAAAAGTCGTCGAGCTGATGAAGGCGAAATTTGAGCTCTACAAACAGCAGCGCAAATTGCTTCAGCAGGCGGAAAAGGCCAAGGGGCGTGCCAAGGCGCGGGCTTACGCGCAGGCGGCGACGATTGAAGGTATCCTTCCGCCGAGAGATCATGTCAAAATCATCAAAGAAAACGATCCGAAGCTTGAAGAGCCGCTTTCGGCCCGCGCCGTTTTCAATATTTACGAACTGCTTGTCGATCAGACGACTTACGATAAGGACAATCCTTCGAAGAAGATTTTGAGCACGGAGGAAACCTTGGAAAAGCTGAAGGCGCTGACGGGCGGGGAAACCTATACGCCCGGACAGAAGCAGGAAATTTATGCGGCGGCGGTCGGCCACTTGCGCCGCAAAGGCTACGACAATGCGAAAGTGAAAAAGCTTTACCAGGAGATGATTGCGCTGGATCCGGACTCGATTTGGGCGGATTACGCCAAGCACGCAATTCGGATTTGGTGCAAATAAAAGGCTTTAACCGTGAAACTTGTTCGCCGTTTTTTTACCTGGATTTGTCGGAAGCTCGCCGGGAGCACCGATACGAGCGTTGCGCTTGCATTGCCCGAAGCCTGGAAGGAAACGCAGCCGCCGGCGGGAGAGCGCTTTGTCCGCTACATTTTCGGCGCTCCCTTTTCGGAGGATTTCACGCCGAAATCCTTTTTCTGGCGTTGGGTCGGGCGCATCCTGCTTGTTTGGATTTATCTCGGCTTTTTGTGGCTACTTTATGAAAGCCTGTGGGCTTGGAATATTTTCGGAGGAGACTAACACATGAAAATTTTGATTACTGCCGGCGCAACGCGTGAATTTTTCGATCCCGTGCGCTACATTTCCAATCCGTCGAGCGGAAAGATGGGCTACGCCATCGCAGCTGCCGCACGCGAAAAGGGCTGGGACGTGGAACTCGTTTCCGCCAATGTGTCGCTTACGCCGCCGCCGGGCGTATGCCTCACGAAGGTCGTTACCGGCGACGATATGCTTGCCGCAGCGCGCGAACGCTTTCCGCATTGCGACATCCTCGTCAAGACCGCCGCCGTTTGCGATTTTCGCCCCAAGCATTACGAGACCCACAAGCGGAAAAAGGACGGCAAGGGGATGGTCGTCGAATTTGAGCCGACGACGGATATTTTGAAGACCCTCGCTGCGGGCAAGACCGCAAGCCAGACCGTGGTCGGATTCGCTGCGGAAACACAGGACATCGAGCAGTACGCGCAAAAAAAGCTCCGGGAAAAGAATCTGGATCTGATCGTAGCGAATCTCGTCGGCCGCGGGAATGTCGGAGCTTTCGGCTCGGATGATAATGCCGTGGTGCTACTCGGCCACGGGGATTTCCGGAAAGCTTTCGACCTCGCCCCGAAGACGGAAATTGCGCGCCTACTTATCGACGAAATCGCGCGCTTCCATGCCGCCAAAAACGCTTGATGCGCGAAACATTTTCTCCGCTAACACGTTTATTTCCATTAATAAAATGCGAACGAACCAATTTTCTCATCTGACACTGCTTGCGCTCGGTTTTCTGCTGGGTACGATGCCGGTATTTTCTGCGGAAACGACGGACTCTGCGGGCGCTCCGGCGGAGCAGATTGCTCCGGAACGCCGTCGCCTCAGCGTACGGGAAGTGAGCGACGAAGACATCCGAAAGATTGTCCGCGTCGGCAAGTCGCTTTCGTTGCGGGAAGCCGTTCCTCTGGCATTGCGGGAAAATCTCGGCATCGCCGTGGCGCGCACCGACAAGGCAATTGTCGAGGCGACTCCGGAAATCCAGGAAGCGGAGTTTGATACGAGTTTCTCGTTTTCGTCGATTTACGGAAATACCGGCAACCCGTATTGGGAGGGGCAGCGCGCGAAGGGGACTTCTTCGCAGTCCTGGACCAATCGGGCCGAGCTCACGAAGCGCTTTTCCTACGGGACCGAAGCGACGCTTTACGGGAATTTTAACCGTAATTACAACACGCTGGCGGGTGCGTCTCCGGATTCGGGAGCGGCTATCGGCTTGGAACTTATCCAACCGCTCATGAGCGGCTTCGACCAAGCCGTCAATTTGGCTCCGCTCGTGAAAGCACGCAAAAATGTCGCACAGAGCGCTTTGAGCCTGCGCAAACAGACACTGGATCTGATTTACGAAGCGGAGATCGCTTATTGGAATCTTTCCGCGAGCTATGCTTTGGTCAGTGCGCGCCTGAGTAGCGTGCGTTACGCCGAGTTGCTTTTGAACCAAGCGAAGGAGCGCCGGGCTCTCAAGGATGCGACGAAGGAGGACGTGCTTCAGGCGGAGGCGGATTTGGCTTCCCGCCGCGTGAATTTGGTGGCGGCACGTCAGTCGGTCGAGGACCGGGACGATGCTTTACGTAAGCTTTTGGGCGAATACGGAGATGCTTTGGAAGGCACTTATGCCGTCGCCAAGCTCTCTGCGGATGTTCCCCGGGAAACTCTCGACTTTGCAGACTGGATTGTCCAGGTTCGTGAATTTGATATTAACGCCCGTATTCAGGAGCTGGAGCATGAAAAGGCCGAACTCGACTATCGTGTCGCCGAGGATGCTGACCGCCCCGTGCTGAACTTGGTTTTGGGCGCGGAGGCTTCGGGAAGCGAAAGCTCTCCGGCGAAGTCCGTTTCGGGCATCGTTGACCGCACGGGCTACGATTTGTCGGCCGGGATTCGCTTTTCGATGCCGATCGGATTCCGTCGCGCGCAGGCGGAACTGCGCCAGGCCTCGTTGCGTCGCGGCAACGCGAAGCTGGCTATCGCCCAAGCGCTTCAGGACGCCATGTTTGAAGCCCGCTCCGCTTGGCGTGCCGCGGAATCCGCACGCGAACGCCTCGATTCCGCAAAGCTCGCGCTCAAGATGCAGCAGGAGGCCTATGAAGGCCAAGTCGCTCGCTACGGCGTCGGCCGCGCAACGATGACCGACGTGCTTTCCGCGCAGGATTCGCTCGATACGGCGCGTCTCGATTTGATTCAGGCGGCTCTCGATATGGTGACTTCCCGCGCCAAAATCCTGCGTCTCGACGGCCGCATTTTGGAAGAAAACGGCTTTTCCTGGAATGAAATCGACAACGAAGCTCCTGTTACTCCGCGTGAGTTTTCCGCTCTTTAATCCCTCTAATACGATTTTAAAATGAAACAGAACAAATCCTCTTTTAAGAAATGGCTCGTTGCCGCAGGAATCGGACTCGGCGCTTGCCTAATCAGCGCTTGCGGCGATGCCGGAAGCTCCGGAAAGGCGGTGCTTCCCGTCGTCGAAACGACCTCGGTCGTCGGGCGTAGCCTTGAAGAGCGCATCACCGTTTCCGGCTTTGTAAAGCCCGAGACCGTCACCGAAATTAAGTCCGAAATCAACGGGCGCATCATCCGTATCCTTGTCGAAAACGGGCAGACGGTGAAGCGGGGCGATTTGCTTTTGGAGATTGATCCGCAGACCTATCAGACGACCGTTGATTCGAACGAGCGCACGACGCGCCAGCGCCGCCTCGATGTCGAAAAGGCCGAGCGCGACATGAAGCGCATCAAGCAACTTTTTGAACGAGACTTCGCAACGGAACAGGAATACCTCGATTCCGTTACCGATTACGAAAGCAGGAAGCTCCAGCTCGAAATCGCTCAGGCTGCTCTCGACAACGCGAAAATCGAACTCGCGAAAACGGCGATTAAGGCTCCGCACGACGGGATGGTTTCCGATTTGGATGTTTACGTCGGCAACGTCATTTCCGGCGCCGGATCGTTTTCCAACGGAACGACGCTGATGAAGGTCAACGACATGAGCAATTTGCGCGTCGAGGCCGATTTGAACGAAATCGAAGCCAACAAAATCGTGCTGGGTGCGGAAACGCAATTGACCTTCGATTCGTTGCCGAAGACGAGCTTTAAGGGAACGGTAAATTACCTTTCGTCGTTCGGCGTGCAGGATTCCGCGACGTCCACGCTCTACAAATTCCCCGTACGCGTCAACTTCACGACGGGCGGTGTTTTGGTGCGTCCGGGTACGAGTGCCAATCTTTCGATTCTCGTGGCGGGTGTTACCGACGCCGTCAGTGTTCCCGCGAGCGCTATCTTCATCGAAGACGGAGTCCGCTACGTTTTTGTCAAAAAGGGAGAAGGACAGTTTGAACGCCGCAAGGTTGAAATCGGAATCGGCAACCTGAACTTCATTCAGGTCGTCCAAGGCTTGCAACTCGGCGACGAAATTGCGACCGTGCGTCCGTCCCAGTCGGAAATCGTCGGTGGCGTTAAAGCTCCCCGCAAGCGCTAAGTGGGAGTGAACGGAGACCGGTGAGCAGTGAGCGGATTCGGCGCTTACTGCTCACCGGTTTCTGGTTTCCTACTGTTGTTAGTTACCCGATCCGGACTTCGAGATTGGGAACGGCCGCGCAAGAGCGATCGTTTGGCGTCGCATTGTGTCCCGCAGGCGCATCCGGCGGCCGACTTCGAATCACGCAGGGCGCGGATTTTCTTGGCGACGAGTACCGCGAGGTAAAGCAGGGCGCCGAGGACGAAAATCGAAACTAAGAGGATATCGAGCATCGGAAGGTGAATGGTAAGTGTCGGCCGTGGACGGTTTTTGGAAAATTGTGCTATTTCCTATTCGCCGGTCACAGCCCGCGATTCTCTGTTTATATTAAGCGAGCAGACTGCCGATTTGGTAGCAGAGGACGGCGCCGAGCCAGGCAAGGAAGGTCATCTGAGCCCAAGCGATGCCGGCCCATTTCCAGGAGGATTCGCGCGCGATGACGACGATTTCCGCGAGGCACTGACCGCAGAGTGCGAAGAAC
>JAFYWY010000084.1 GCA_017546455.1 Opitutales bacterium | reverse complement strand
TTTTAATGTTCCGCAGAGAGCTTCAACTTGCCTTTTAAGGGCGCAAAAAAACGTTCCCGCTTTTTCAGACGGGAACGTTTTTTGTTGGCTTGCCGGAAGCTTATTTCTTCTTCGGCAGGGTGGTCTTGGTTTTGTGCTTCTTGCCGTTGACGACGAGGGTCACTTCCTGTTCCTTCGGCGAAACCAGCTTAATCTTGTTCGGATTGACGCGGCCGTTTTCCCATTCGAAGGAAACGGTGATGTTACCGCGCGCCTTCAGGCCGGAGACCTTACCGCTCTTCCAAGCCGCGCAGGGGGCGGGGAGGAGTTCGATTTCGCCGGCGTGCGACTGAACGAGCATTTCCGAGACCGCGGCGGGGAAGGAGAAGTTCCCGTCCATCTGGAACGGTTCGTGCGTCGTGAGCAAGTTCGGCAGCGTGTTGTGCGTCAGCAGGCCTTGGACCATTTCGTGAGCCTTTTCACCTTCCTTGAAACGGGCCCAGAGGGCGGTGCGCCACGGCCAGGACCAGGAGCGGCGGGAGTCGCCGGTCGTACCGCGCAGTTCGAGGGATTTCTTGGCGGCTTCGGCAAGCTCCGGCGTCTTCGCCATGGAGATTTCGTTGCCCGGATAAACCGCGAAGAGGTGCGAGGTGTGGCGGTGGCCGCTGACCATATTCGGGCGGTCGATCATCCATTCCTGCAGGTAGCCGTTCTTCGAAATCTTGTTGCCGTAGAGCAGGTCGCGCTTCTTGGCGAGCTCATCTGCCCACTTTTTGTCGACACCGAGCACCTTGGCGGCTTCGATGGTGTTTGTGAACAGATTATAAATGACCTGTTGGTCGTGGGCGACGCCGTCTTCGGTCGGGCCCCATTCGTGCGACCAACCGTTCGGTGCGACGAGCGTTCCGGCGGGAATGCCTTTGAGCTGTTCCAGGTCGATATTCTTTTCGCCGGAGTGGAAGCCCTTGCCGTCTTTGCCGAGCGGCTTGAGCATATCTTCCCAGAAGTGGCAAATTTCTTTCATCATCGGGTAACCCTGTTCCTTGAGGAACTTCTTATCTTGCGTGAACGCGAAGTGTTCCCAGATGTGAAGGGCGTACCAAGCGCTGGAAACGGTGTTCCACATCGTCCAACCGCCGGCACCGAAGATGTTTTGGGAAACGCGGGCAGTCCAGCCGCGCGGTACCTTGCCTTCGTGATTTTTGAAGGCGCGCTGCGTGATGCCTGCGGAAATTTCGCGCGTCGCGTCGAGCCAGTTAATCAACGGCATCGCGCATTCGGAAAGATTGCAGACTTCCGCCGGCCAGTAGGCTTCCTGGATGTTGATGTTCGTGTGGTAGTCGCAAGCCCAGGGTGCGTGGACCTTGTGATTCCAGATTCCCTGAAGCGTTGCGGGAGCGCTGCCGCGGGACGAGCCGATGAGACAGTAACGGCCGAATTGGAAAAGCGTTTCTTCCAAGTCCGGGTCGTTCTTCGTCTGGCCGTATTTCTTCAAACGTTCCGGCGTGGACAGTTTTGCCGTTTCCGCATCGGTTTTGCCGAAGTCGACATCCACGCGCTTGAAGAACTTCTGGTGGATGCGGACGTGAGCTGCCGCCATTTCAAGCGGATTTGCAGCCGCTGCGGCAGCCGCCTTCAAGGTCTTTTCCGCCGCGGAAGCCGGGTCGCCGCCTTTCCAGTTTTTCTTGGCGTCCATGACGTAGTCCGTCGCCAAAGCGATGACGACGACGACTTCGTCGGCGCCTTCCACCTTGATACGCGGGAGCTTGGCGCCGTCATAAACCGCGTGCTGGCCGTCGCCGCCGCCGGCGTAGGTGACGTCGATATCGGCATTGCCGCCGACCGGAGAAAGCTTGCCGCCCTTGGCGATAACCTGGGCGCGTGCGGCGAATTTCATCTCGTTGGCGAGCGTGCCTGTCATGCCGAGCTTGTTGCCCTGAGCGAAGAATTTAGCCGAGTGATTCGGAGCGAGGGCGAAGGTGCCCGTCAGCGCACCTTTCTTGCTCGCTTTGTAAATGATTGTGATGACGTTGTGTTCCTGGCTGGCAAAGACCTGGCGCGTGTACTTTACGCCCTTGGAGCTAAACGCCGTTTTGGCAATCCCGGTTTCGAGATTGAGGTTGCGGATGAAGTCCTTCGGGCTTTCTTCCATGCCGGAGAATTCGGCGAGGAAATCGCCGAAGGGCTGATAGCTGCCGAATTGGTTGCGCCCGGCGAGCGGACCGTAGCTGTAGCCGGAGCAGTTGCCGCCGGCATTTTCTCCGCCGGACCAGAAGGTGGCTTCGTTGAGTGCGATGCGTTCACGTGCGGCGCTGTCGAGTACCATGGCACCGATGCGGCCGTTGCCGACGGGAAGACCTTCGAATTCCCAGCCGCGGCCTTGGGCGCGGTTCGAGTCCTGAATGATTTTCCAGGCTCCGTTGTTGGAATCAAAGGTTTGGGCTTCTTTATCAAACCAAATATTGTTTTCCGATGCCGGGATTTTTTCCGGCGCGGCGTGTACGAATGCCGCAAGCGCAAGGCTCGCGAATAGCGGGGATAGAATACGCGTCTTCATAGATGCGGTAGAGTTTACCGAAGCTGCGGGAAAGTTAAAAGAATAAAGCGTCACGCAGTGCCGAATCGGAGCGATTATGCCGACGGTGATGTCCCTGCCCGGTGATGCCGCAATCGCCGGGGCTTAGCGTTCTATTGTCTTGACTCGGATATGCCTTGTCGGGTCTACTTAGCTGCGATTCCCGCAGTGGGAATTTCAAGGGAAAACGTTGACCGCAGAGCGCTTTGTCGGCTCACGGTTTCATTTTTCTAAAACAACTCACATATAACAAACTATGAAAAAATATATCGCATTATCGCTCGCGGCGATTGCCGCTGCTCTCGTTTCCGGTTGCGCTCGTAGCGTTCCGTCCGGAGTTCTTCTCACGGAGGTTACGCTTCCGGTTGCAGTGACCTCCAACACGTGCAAGGTCGCTCCGAAAGTCGGAAAGTCGCAATGCAAAGACTTCTTCGGTCTCATTGCAACCGGCGACGCTTCGGTTAACGCCGCAATGCGCGACGGCAACATCAAGACCGTTTACTACGTCGATTGGAAGGCGAACAACGTTCTCGGTGTGATCGGCACGTATGAGTGCACGGTCTACGGGGAATAATTTTCTTCCGAACCGCGGTGTAATTTCCGTAAGGGATTTACACCGCGGAACTTTTTCTCGTTGTTACGAATATGAATAAAGGGGCTTATTTTCTTGCCGCCCCCGTGGCGTTTTTGGCTGCGTGCACGCCTAAGCTTTCGAGCTCCCTGTCCCGGGAAGAGGCACTGCATCTTTACTGCGGCGAAATTTCTGAAGCCTGGTGGATTGAGCAGCTCGATACAATTTCACGAGCCCTTCCTTTTGATAATTTAAAGTCCGTGCAACTGGCGGACGGTTTTCTTTTTTACGAGTCGGAAATGCGTGACGGCGAAATGCGCGTCGTCAATGTTTTCCCGCCTCCCGACGCTCCGGAGGAGTTAAAAGCAATCGCAAAGTCGCTGCAGAAGAATCCTCCTCCTGCTCCCAAAAAACTTTATGTCGGAGACGGCATCTTGCGCTTAGACGGCGCGTCCGTTTCGATTGAGGATTTGCAGAGGATTGCCGGTGAAATCCGCGATCTTCCCGCGTGGAAGCGCCCGCTTTGGCGAGTTGACGTCAATGATAAGGTTTTGGCGGCCGAGCTTGCGAAAATCCTGAAAGTTTTCGAAGAGAACGGCTTGGAAACAAAGCTGAGTTACGTTTCCGAATCTCCGAAGGACGGAGAATAAGCGGAAAAGCCGTTGAAGACGTCTGCGAACGTCGGGAATTTGAAAGCGGGCGCTTGCGAAACGCAGGCGCTTATTTTTCGATTCCGCTTACTCGGCGTTGCGCCAGTCGATGAGCTCGGCCTGTTGGTATTTGCGGCCGTTATAGTTGTTCCATGAGAGCTTGAGCGCAAGGTCGATACGCGTGCCTGCGGCGGGGACTCGGTCGGCCTTGTGCCAGGCGACGACGCCGAGGCGGGCGAGCGTCGGCAGTATAATCTGGAAACGGAAATTCTTTTCTCCAAAAATCATGGCGCCTTCCGGCATCTCGATGTTTTTCAGTCCGAAAATCGGTTCGGGATTGCCTTCGCCGAAGGGGGAAAGGGCGGCAATTTGGTCGAAAAGCTCCGGCGTCAGATCCGAGACTTCGAGCCAGGAAGCGATTTCGAGGGCGATTTCGGAAAATTCGCCGTTGTGCTTGGCTTGGTATTCGCCGACGGCACGGTCGATGGTTTCCCGTAATTCGTCCACTTTCTGTGTGTCCACCGTGATGCCGACTGCCATCGGGTGGCCGCCCCAAGCTTCGAGCAGGCGGTCGCCGAAAGGTTTGAGCACTTCGATGAGATTGATGCCTTCGACGCTGCGTCCGGAGCCCTTTGCCGAATCGCCTTCGATGCCGAGGACGATGCAGGGGCGGTTAAATTGGCGGGCGAGTTTTCCGGCAACGATGCCGACGACGCCCGGATGCCAGTCGCCGCAGGCGAGCAATGCGTTGCGGTCCGTCCCGGCTGCTTCGACTTGGGCGAGGGCTTCTTCGAAAATCACGCGTTCGATTTCCTGTCGGTTGCGGTTCATTTCGTTGAGTTCCTCCGCGAAGGCAGCACAGCGCTTCGGATTGTTGCAAAGGAACATTTCGACGGGTAGCGCGGCGTCGGCGAGGCGACCGCTGGCGTTGATTCGCGGGCCGATGCGGTGCGAAATATCGACGGGAAGAATGTCTGCCGTGTCGGCGATGTTGCTGGCGGCAATCAGGGCTTTGAGGCCTTCGCGCTTGGTGTTGCGCATTTGCTTGAGCCCGAACCAGGTCATCGTCCGGTTTTCTCCGAGCAACGGGGAGATGTCCGTGATCGTGCCCATCGCGACGAGGTCGAGGTATTCCCGCAAAATGATTTTAAAGGCGCGTTCGTCGTTGCGGGCGCGCAGGAGCTTGAGGAATCCGTGAATGACCTTGAAAATCAGGCCGGCCGTGCAGAGCGGCGAAAATTCCGGCGCTGCGGAAAACGACGAATTCGGATTTACCAAAATCGCCTGCGGAGCTTCTGCGGTCTTGCTGCGGTGGTGGTCGACGATGATGACGTCGCAACCCAAATTGGCGAGGTGGGCGACTTCGTCCAACGCGTTGGTGCCGCAGTCGAGGGCGAAAAAGAGCTTGGGGATTCCCCGTGCCAGGGCACGGTTGACGATTTCCGGGCTCATGCCGTAACCCTCTTCCTTGCGGCGCGGAATGTAGTACTGCGGATTCAGTCCGAATTCGCGCAGGATGCTCACGAGCAGGGTCGTTGCGGTTACGCCGTCCACGTCGTAGTCGCCGCAAATGGCGATCGGCTCTTTTTTATCGATGGCCTGGATGATACGCCGGGCAGCCGTCTCCAGGTTCGGAATGCAGAAGGGATCGGCGATATGCGAGAGCTTCGGGGAAAGAAATTTTTCTGCATCGGGGATGCGCCCGTAACCGGATTTAACGAGGATAGAGGCTACCGAGGGAAGAAGCCCGAGCTCCTCCCGAATGTCGTGGACCGCTGTCGCGTCCGCCTCTGTGTAAACCCATTTCATCGACGCCAAAATTGATACGCCATTGAAACATATTTGCGGCTTTTCCGACAAATCTATTTTGCGTCGGAAACGCCTTTGGTTTTTGCCGGGCGAGGCGGCGGCCGATTGCGGGGACTCGCTTAGGCGTCCAAGGCTTCCAAAACCGCTTCGGCTACGGCGTCGGCGACGAGACGCCCGCGGGCATTCAGGGCGAGCTTTCCGGCTTCGCGATGCGCGTTCTCCGCCAAGTAATCCGCTTCCGCCAAGCGGGCTTTCAGATCGATTAACGAGGCTGGGATTTGAGAATTGCCGAAAAAGCGGCGGGCGAGGGCTTCCAAATCGACTCCTTCGTTGAGGCGCAGACCGAAGACGATGGCGTCCGCAAAAAGCATGGGGGCGTCGAGTTCGACGACGTCGCAGCGGGCGGGGATGCCGTCGGTAAGGCCGTCGAGCCAGCGTGCGAGATCGGAGGGATTGGCGAAGCGCTTTCCGAAGCATTGGGATGCGGCGGCAGGTCCGTAGCCGAGCCACGAGTGCATTTGCCATGTATTCCAATTGTGCTTACAGCGTTTTCCCGCGCGTGCGTGGTTGGCGATTTCGTATTGTGCGTAGCCGGCTGCGGCAAGCTTTTCCCAGGTTTGCAGATACAACTCGGCCTCGCGTTCCGGCGATTTTTCGGCGGGATCAAAGTGCGGAGAGGCTTGCAGACGGGCGAGCAGGGGCGCGTCTTCTTCGAGCATCAGACAGTAGGTCGAAAGGTGCTCGGGCGCGAGGGCGACGGCCTGCTCGAGGTCGGCGTGCCAGCGGGAAGCGCGCTCGCCGGGGACGGAAAAAATCAGGTCCAGATTCACATTGGAGAAGCCGGCTTGTCGGATTGTTTCGTAGGCGGCGAATATCTTTTTCGGCGCGTGGCGTCTGCCGAGCAGGGCGAGCGTGGCTTCGTCAAAGGACTGGACGCCCATCGAGATGCGGTTGACGCCGCTGTCTGCCAGCGCTTGCATTTTGTCGGGGCGGACGCTTGCCGGCGCCATTTCGACGCTCCATTCCTCCGGAGCTTTCCCGTAGTTGGCTTTGAGGAGAATTTTGCCGAGGCGTTCGAAGTCGCGGGCGCTCAGAATGCCCGGTGTGCCGCCGCCGATAAAAAAGGTGTCCGCCGGGTGCGGGAGCGGTACGAGTTCCGCTTCGCGTTCGATTCCGTTGAGCCAGGCTTCGACGGCTTCTCGCCTCGGGGCTTCTTTGTAAAAGGCGCAGTAATCGCACGCGTTCCCGCAGAAGGGAACGTGGACGTAAAGCCCGAGCGGGCCGTTGTTATTCGCGTTTTTCACAACTTTGATAATTGAAAGATTAAAGCTTAAAGATTAAAGCTTAAAGATTATCATGACGGGAAAAGCTCCTATAGGTATTTTCGATTCGGGGTACGGCGGTCTCACGGTTTTTCAAAAAATCCGCGAGGCGTTGCCGCATTGCGATTTTATTTACCTTGGAGACAATGCGCGTGCGCCTTACGGTCCGCGTTCGTTTGATATTGTTTACGACTTCACGCGTCAGGCGGTTTTCAAACTTTTTGAGATGGGCTGCCCGCTCGTGATTCTTGCCTGCAATACGGCTTCTGCCAAGGCCTTGCGGACAATCCAGCAACAGGATTTGCCGCGCAGCGATGATCCGACGCGGCGCGTGCTCGGCGTGATTCGCCCGACGGTGGAAGTGCTCGACCGTCTCAGCCGAAGCAAGCACGTCGGCATTCTCGGGACAAGCGGGACGATTGCTTCCTGCTCCTACACCCTTGAAATCGCCAAGCTCTTTCCGCATATACGCGTGACGGAGGAAGCCTGCCCGCTGTGGGTGCCGCTGGTCGAAAATCGGGAAGCCGATTCGCCCGGAGCGGATTATTTTATCCGAAAAAATATCGATGCGATTTTTGAGCGTGATCCTGATATCGACACGCTCGTGCTCGGGTGCACGCATTATCCGTTGCTCTTGGAGAAAATCCGGAAACACGTGCCTGCCGGCGTAACGATTTTTTCACAGGGCGAACGCGTGGCCGAAGCGCTGGCGGATTATTTACAACGTCACCCCGAAATGAATGCGCGGATTTCCGAAGGCGGCTCTGTGCGTTTTCTGACGACGGAATCGCCCGATCGCTTTTCTGCCAACGCTTCGTTTTTTCTCGGAGAGCCTGCCGAAGCCGGCGGAATCCGATGGGCCTCCGAAGGCTTAAACGTTTAGGGCAGCCCGCGAGAGGACGGAAGCGCAATAAATCTGTTGCCGCTCTGCAATTCGAGATTCATTTTCGGGCAGGAACGTGGTTTAATTCCCGACAAATGAGCGACCAAAAAATTATTGAAGCAGGGAAACATGTTTTGAAAGCGGAAGCGGACGCATTGCGCGTCATGGAAGCCTCTCTTGACGAAAGTTTCGCAAAAGCCGTTGAAATCCTCTACGCGAGCGACCGCAAGGTCGTCATTTCCGGGGTCGGGAAATCCGGCCTCATCGGACAAAAAATCGTCGCGACGCTCTGTTCTACGGGGACGCCTGCCATCTTCCTGCACAGTGCCGATGCCGTTCACGGCGACTTGGGCATTTGCCAGCCGGGCGATCCGGTCGTCCTGATTTCCAAGAGCGGAACGACGGCGGAAACGGTACGCCTGTTGCCGATTCTTCAGCGCATGGGTGCAAAGATTATCGCCATCGTCGCCAATCGTAATTCGCCGCTCGCGGAAAAGGCGGACGTCGTGCTCGACATCGGCGTCAAGTCCGAAGCCGACCCGCTCGGTATCGTTCCGACGACGAGTACGACGCTCACGCTTGCCATGGGCGACGCGCTTGCCGCAGCGCTCATGCTCAAGCGCAGCTTCGGAGAAAAAGATTTTGCTAAATTCCACCCGGCGGGACAGCTCGGACGTAACCTTTTGCTGACCGTAAACGATGTCATGCGCCCGCGCGAAAAGGTTGCCGTCGTTGCGGCGGAAACTTCCGTGCGCGATACGGTGATTGCGATGACGGAATGCCCGCACGGCGCGGCTTGCGTCACGGACGCCGCCGGCAATCTCCTCGGGATTATTACCGACGGGGACCTGCGCCGTGCGCTCCACAAGCACGAAAACCTCAACGGTATTTCTGCGCAGGAAATCATGACGAAGAATCCGATTTGCGCCTTTGCGAGCATGAGCCTCGGGGAAGCCGCGCGTATCATGGAAGACCGTCCGTCGCAGATTTCCGTGTTGCCCGTTTTGGATGCTCCCGGCGGTAACCTCGTCGGTCTGCTCCGCATCCACGATATTTATCAGGCGGGATTGGTTTGAGTTCGCAAGCCGCCAGTTCCTCGAGTCGCAAGTCCCGCAGTCGCACTGCGGTGAGGGATTTGCGCGAGGCCCCGGAAAGCGCCGTGCCGCGTCGTCAGAAACTGATTGCGACAGCTGCGGCGCTGACGCTCATTTGGTCCACTTGGGCGCTGACGGCGTCCACGGCTTTTACCCTTGTCGTCGCGACGGGTTTGGCGGCACTTACCTTTGCCTGTCTCTTCCTGCCTGTCGGAACTCCGGATTCCGCCGCTTCCGCCAAGCGGAACTGCGCGCGTCTGATGAAGTTTCCGCTCTTTTGGATAGGGCTCGCACTCGGGATTTACATGGCTGTTCAAGCCTGTATCCCCGGAGCGGAATTGATCTGGCAGGGGACGCGTTGGCGCGTTCATTTGCTGGAGGAGGCTCCCGGGTGGTTGCCGACGGGGATTGACGGCGGTTTCGGCTTCGAGTCGCAGGAAGGGATGAATGCGTGGCGGCAGCTGTGCATTTTCGGCACGCCGTGGTTGCTCTTATGTGCCCTTTGGTGCGGCCTGCGTTCCCGCACGCTTTGGAAGATTTTGCTCTGGAGTGTCTTGTTGAACGCCGTCGTGCTTGCCGGCTTCGGTTTGTATCGCTCCGCTTTCGGGATTTACACCTACCTCGGCGAAACTAAGTATCAGTTTTTCTCTGTCTTTTCGTATAAAAATCACGCGGGGGCTTTCTTTGTCCTGGCGATGGCCGTTTGTGCCGGGCTCGGGCTGCGCAGTTGGCGGAATTCCGCTCTCGCGGGAAAGCACGGCGGGGCTTACCTGATTCTTTTGATTTTCGGACTGCTTTTTCTCGGCGCAGCCTTCGCGACGAAGTCCGTCGGGGCCGTTTTCCTGGGTGTGCTTTGGCTGCCGCTGATTGTCGTGTTAATCTGTTTCTCCGGCCTGATGACGCGCGCGTCCTGGATTACCGCCGCCGTTTTTCTGAGCATGCTGCTCTGCGTAGCCGGAACCTGGTGGGCGACGGCGAATACCGAGCTTTTCTTCTCCCGCGTGGATAAAAAAGTCGCCGACGGTGAGTTGCCCGACATCGAGCGTGTCATTCACCATGAAGAGCAGGGCGACGTGCGCGACGAGTTAGCGGAGACTTTCTCGTTGGACAAAGGGCCGCGTGCCGATCTGCGGAAGCTCTCCGCAAAGATGTTCCATTACAACACGCATGCGGAAATTTTCGGCTGGGGAGCCGGTTCCTACCGCTGGATCGCCCCCGCGTTTCAGCTGACGATGCCCGAGTTCGCGAAGGTCAACAAGCGGAGCGGAAAGATTTACCTGCCTACGCGAACGGCGTACGCTCACTGCGACCCGTGGCAATTCCTCGTCGAATGGGGTAGCATCGGCGCCGGCATTTTCTTTGCCGGAGTGCTTTGGTTCTGGGGCTTTGCGCTTTGGAATTTTCGCCGTTGGAGGGCTTCTTCCGTCGCGCTGTTGGCGGGACTCGGGATTTTTTCCGCACACGCCTGTGTCGAGTTCGTCTCCTTCAATCCGGCGCTTTTGCTGAGCGTCGCGCTTTTGGCGGCCGCCTTTAAGGCCGATCTTTCGCGGGAGAGCAGGTTGAAGGCAGAGATTAAAGATTAGAGGATAAAGATTAAAGAAAGCTTAGAGCTTAGGGCTTAAAGCTTAAAGAGCCTGAGGCCACAAGAACCCTATCCGTTATCAGTTATCTACTATCGCTTGGGCTTTAAGCTCTCCCCTCATCTTTAATCTTTAATCTTTAATCTTTCTTCTTTAATCTTTCCTGCGCTATGGCAAATATTCCTCCTTTCAAATACCAACACCCGTTCCCGCTCGGGGAAGACAAAACTGAGTATTATCTGCTCACGAAGGACTACGTTTCCGTCGGCGAATTCGAGGGCGTTCCCGTTCTCAAGGTCGCCAAGGAAGGCCTGACCGCGATGGCAAACGCCGCGTTCCGCGATGTCTCCTTCATGCTCCGCCGTGCGCACAACGAGCAGGTGGCAAAAATTCTTTCCGACCCGGAAGCCAGCGAAAACGACAAGTACGTCGCGCTCACGTTCCTGCGCAACGCGGAAGTTGCCTGCAAGGGTAAGCTCCCCCTCTGTCAGGACACGGGAACGGCGATTGTTCACGGCGAGAAAGGCCAGCAGGTCTGGACGGGCTATTGCGACGAAGAAGCGCTCGCACTCGGCGTTTACAAGACCTACACGGAAGAAAACCTGCGCTACTCGCAGAACGCGCCGCTCAATATGTACGACGAAGTGAACACGCGTTGCAATCTTCCCGCACAAATTGACCTCGAAGCCACCGAAGGCATGGAATACAAATTCCTCTGCGTGACGAAAGGCGGAGGAAGCGCAAATAAAACCTACCTTTATCAGGAAACGAAAGCGCTCCTGAATCCGAAGACCCTCGTTCCGTTCCTCGTCGAAAAAATGAAGACGCTCGGCACGGCTGCTTGCCCGCCGTACCACGTTGCATTCTGTATCGGCGGCACCTCCGCGGAAAAGAATTTGCTCACGGTCAAGCTTGCTTCGACGCATTACTACGACGAACTGCCGACGACCGGAAATGAACACGGCCGCGCCTTCCGCGACGTCGAACTCGAAAAGCAAGTCCTCGAAGAAGCCCACCGCATCGGCCTCGGCGCCCAGTTCGGCGGAAAATACCTCGTCCACGACGTGCGCATCGTCCGTCTCCCGCGCCATGGTGCAAGCTGCCCCGTCGGCATGGGCGTTTCCTGCTCTGCAGACCGCAACATCAAGTGCAAAATCAACAAGGACGGTATTTGGATTGAAAAGCTCGACGATAATCCGGGCGAACTCATTCCGGAAGAATTGCGCCAGGCCGGCGAAGGCAACGCGGTCAAAATCGACCTCAACCGCCCGATGCCGGAAATCCTCGCCGAGCTGTCGAAGTATCCGGTCGCTACGCGCCTTTCGCTCAACGGTACCATCATCGTCGGCCGTGACATCGCGCACGCGAAGCTGAAAGAACGCCTCGACCGCGGTGAAGAACTCCCGCAGTACATCAAGGATCACCCGATTTACTACGCGGGCCCGGCAAAAACGCCGGAAGGCATGGCTTGCGGTTCGATGGGGCCGACGACGGCGGGACGCATGGACTCCTACGTCGATCTGTTCCAGGCCAACGGCGGTTCGCTCATCATGCTTGCCAAGGGCAACCGTAGCCAGCAGGTGACGGATGCGTGCAAAAAGCACGGCGGCTTCTACCTCGGCTCCATCGGCGGTCCGGCTGCTATTCTCGCGCAGAACAATATCAAGTCGATTGAATGCGTCGAATACCCGGAACTCGGCATGGAAGCGATTTGGAAGATTGAAGTCGAAAACTTCCCGGCGTTCATCCTCGTCGATGACAAAGGCAACGACTTCTTCAAGCAAATCAAGCCCGTCTGCCCGATGGCATCGAAATAAGAGCTTAAAGATTACAGCTTAAGGCTTAAAGAGCGTTCCCGTGTTCACTCGCGGGAACGTTTTTTTGTGCAAATGAAACCTGCATTTTCCTTATCACAAACTTTTTTGTGTAAACTCTGCTTATCACAAAATAATTTGTGATAAGGAAATTGCGGTTTTGCTTATAGCAAAATATTTTATCGCTTGTGGAGATTATCACAAATTGTGTTTGTTATAAGAAAAGTTTGGTTTTTCTTATTGAAAAAGTGTTTTTTTTAGTTTTCTTTAAAAAATCATATTCTATGGACGGAGAAAAGAAAAAGTATGTTCCAACCGATCCGATGACGCTTCCGCTCCCGGAAGGAACATTAAATTGGTCGGAACTGGTTGAGGATTTGGGGAAAGCGAATCGGGCTTTGGCGAGATACGCCGGATTGCTCTACGCAACGGAAAATCCGCGCCTCTTGCTTTCTCCGTTCTTTCGTGACGAAGCTGTCCGCTCCAATCGGATTGAGGGAACGCGGGTCGATACGGTTGCGGTTTTGCGCTCGGAGGCAGGGGATGCCGCCAGAGACGAGTCCGAAAAGCATGATCTTCGCGAAGTTTTCAATTATCGTGAGGCGATGGATTATGCCGTGGCGGAATTGGAACGGCGCCCGATGTCGCTGGATTTTCTCAAGGGACTGCATCGCGTTTTGCTGGATTCTGTTCGCGGGGAAGACAAATCTCCGGGAAAATTCCGGGAACTTCAGAATTACATCGGTTCCGAGCTTGGCGGTATCGAAAATGCGAGATTTATCCCGCCGGATCCGCTGTGCGTTCCCGCGCTTATGGATAACTGGGCGGCGTATCTTGCCTCAACGGAAAAAGACCCGATTGTTCAGGCGGCAATCGTTCACGCGCAGTTTGAAATTATCCATCCGTTTTGCGACGGGAACGGGCGTTTGGGGCGTATGCTTCTTCCGCTGTTTTTCTTCAGTAAGGGCGTTCTTCCCGCGCCCATGTTTTACCTCAGCCGTTATTTGGAGCGCTTCGAGCCGAAGTATAAAAATGCGCTCCTCGGGATTACGAAAAACGGGGATTGGACGGCGTGGGTGCGTTTTTTTGCTCGAGCCGTTGCCGCCCAGGCGGAAGAAAATCTCGGCATCGCCGAAAAAATTCAATCGTATTACCGAGATGCGAAAAAACGGATTTTGGAAAATACGCGCTCGCAACATGCAATTTCGCTTTGGGATGCCATTGTGGCAACGCCGGTGTTTCGCATTTCCTCGCTCAAATTGCTAAAAGGGCCTTCGCGGATTGCCTTGATGCAACTGGTCGCTCAATTTGAAAAAATGGGAATTGTCCGCTGCATTGAGCCTTCCGCCGGAAGAAAGGGCGCGCTCTACGTTTGCGCCCCGCTCGTAAACATCCCTGAACAAAAAGAAATCTATTGATGAGTCGATAGGAGTATTGGAATGTCGGAGATGCGGAAACGTAGCGAAACTATTGGTATCTTCGTAAAACGCGATTGAAGAAAGACAAAAGGCATACGCGTTCTTCGGAGCTTGTGCGTCTGCGAGGTTGATTTCGTTTTCCTTTTGAAAACTCGTCGGGAAAGTCGTTCAATATCACTCGAAAATCGAATCTCAACTACCCATAAACTATGCCTTTATCTTGGAACGAAATCCGCCAACGTGCCATCAAGTTTTCCCGCGAATGGGAAGGTGAAGCGCGAGAATCCGCTGAATATGCTTCGTTCTGGAACGACTTTTTCGATGTATTCGGAATTCGCCGCCGAACTGTCGCTTCTTTCCAAGAACCCGTCAGAAAACTCTCCGGAGACTACGGCTTCATAGACCTGTTTTGGAAAGGAACGGTTCTTGTTGAGCACAAATCTCTCGGCAAAAGTTTTGATAAAGCCGAGTGCCAAGCCTTTGACTATATTCAGGCGCTTTGTAACGAAGGGCGCGGAGACGAATGTCCGCGCTACGTTATTCTTTCCGACTATAAGCGCATTAAGCTTTTTGACCTCGAACCGGACGATAGCGCGCTTCCGCTCATCGACAAATCCCACGTTGTCGAGTACGAATTCGAGCTCAAGGATTTCCATAAAAACGTCCATCTCTTTGCCTTCATTCCGGGCTACAAACAGTATCGCCACCACGACGAAGCCCCCGTTAACCTCAAGGCGGTAAAGCTCTTGAGCGATTTGCACATCGAACTCGAAAAATCCGGCTACGGCGGGCACGACCTTGAGGTCTTTCTCGTTCGCATCCTATTCTGTTTTTTTGCGGATGATACAGGAATCTTTGAGCGCGACTCTTTCAAACTCTATATCGAAAACAAAACGCACGAAGACGGCTCTGATCTCGGAGTGCGCCTCGCTCGCCTTTTTCAGCTTTTAAATACTCCGCCGGAAAGACGCCAAGCCAACCTCGACGAAGACCTTGCCGCGTTCCCATACGTTAACGGCGGACTTTTCGCCGAAAAATTAAACTTCGCCGATCTCAACCGTACCATGCGGGAACGCCTCCTGCGATGCGCAAATTTCGATTGGGCCGCCATTTCCCCCGCCGCCTTCGGCTCGCTTTTTCAAGGCATCATGGATGCCAAAACTCGCCGCGAACTGGGTGCCCATTACACCTCCGAAGCCGATATTCTCAAACTCATTCGCCCGCTTTTCCTCGACGCTCTCCGCTCCGAATTTGAGTCTGCGAAAAACGATCGCTCTTCCCGGAGAAAACAACGCTTGGAAAATCTGCTTGCCAAGCTTCCGACCTTCACGTTTTTCGACCCCGCCTGCGGTTGCGGGAACTTCCTCATCATCGCCTATCGAGAGCTCCGCTTGCTCGAAATTGATATCCTCAGAGAGATTTATGCGCAGGAAAAAGAACGCATTGCTCTCCAATTTTTCAGCAAAGTCGATGTTGACCAATTCTACGGAATCGAGCTCGAAGAATGGCCTGCCCGCATTGCCGAAGTTTCCCTCTGGCTGATGGACCATAAAATGAATCAGCAACTCTCGCTGATTTTCGGAGAACTCTATGTGCGCATTCCGCTCAAAAAATCGCCCAACATCCACGTCGGGAACGCGCTCACAAGCGATTGGGGAAATATTATTTCTCCCGAAAAATGTTCCTACATTCTGGGGAATCCGCCGTTCGCTGGGCGTCGCTACCGCACGCCGGAACAAATAAAAGAAGTTGCTTCGTTTTTCTCGTATAAAGACATTGATTATGTCGCGTGTTGGTATAAAAAGGCCGCACAGTTTATCGCAGGAACGCAAATTTGTGTCGGATTTGTTGCCACAAACTCCATTACGCAAGGCGAGCAGGTTAATGCGCTTTGGTCCGAACTCTTTTCCATGGGTGTGAAAATACATTTTGCCTACAACACGTTTTCTTGGCAGAGCGAGGCAAGCGGGAAAGCTCATGTCCATGTTGTGATTATCGGATTCGGACTTTTTGACGTTCCCGTAAAAACAATTTACGAAACCTCGGATTTGACGGGACCGATAACTTCTTTTACCGTCAAAAATATTAACGGCTATCTGATTGATGCCCCGAACGTTGCGTTGCCTATTCGTTCAGCTCCGATTTGCAAGGTTCCCAAGATGCTCAACGGGAATGTTCCCCTTGACGGAGACGCGCTTAAAATTGAGCAGGAAGATTTCCCGAAGTTTAAAGACTGTAAGTTTGTTAAAAAACTTATCGGAGGGCGCGAGCTCCTTCACAATGAGGAACGCTACGTTCTTTGGCTTGTCGGTGCAAATCCCGCAGAGATTCGTAAGGATTCTCTCGTTATGGAGCGCGTCGTTCTTTGTCGGGAACGCCGTTTGGCAATGAAAGACGCGGGAACGAGAAAACTTGCAGACACTCCGACCGTTTTCCGCGATACTAACAATCCTCAAAATTACATCGCACTTCCGATGGTTTCTTCCGAGCGGCGCGAATATTTGCCAATGGCGTATCTCGACGGGAACACGATTCCGACAAATCAGGTTCAAATCATTCCTGATGCGACGCTTTACCACTTCGGGATTTTGACATCGGCGATGCACAACGCGTGGATGCGCCAAGTTTGCGGACGCTTGGAAAGCCGCTATCGATATTCGGCAGGAATCGTTTACAACAACTTTGTTTGGCCGACGGACGTTCCCGCGAAAACTCGCGAAAAAATCGAGGCTCTCGCACAGAACATCTTGGACATCCGCAAAATCTATATCGACGGGCAGGGCAGCTCTCTCGCCGATTTATATGACCCGCTTACGATGCCTGGCGACCTTCTCCGCGCGCACCGTGAACTCGACAAATCTGTCGACAAACTCTACCGAAAAGAACCTTTCGCTTCCGAACGCGAACGCGTCGAATTCCTCTTCGCCCTCTACGAATCCGCCGCTACCCCACTCGCACCCGCGACGCCAAAACCTTCTCCCCGCAAACGGAAACCACAGTAGAGAAAATTGCTATGAATAAGAATTTAAGCGATTACGCAAAGGCATTGGCGGCGTTAAGTTCCGGGGATGTTTATACGGGACTTGTTGGCTACGGATTATTCCCCGAAAAGCTACCTCCAGTTTTTAGGTCTGATCGATTTGAGGAAGCTTTTAGGGAAAGGAACGAGCCTTCTTTCCCAGAAGAAAAATGTAGCTATATCGTTTATGAAAGTATTCGGAATACGAATGTTCCCCGTGTCATGGGGATTCCTAATCCGTTTGCGTACCATAATTTAGTCCGCTGTGTTAAAGATAATTGGAACAGGATTGTTGCACATTTTAAGGAAAAAACAGAAGAAGACTCTCACAAGGTAAGCAAAATTCATCTGCGAAGAATTAAAGGGAAGAAACGCATATTTGAGATGAATTATAAAAATCATCGTACAGATGATTATCCGGAATTAGATCTTAGAATCGGAGCGAAATATTTAGTTAAAGCGGATATTTCAAATTGCTTTCCGAGCATGTATTCTCACGCCCTTGCATGGGCTCTCGTCGGGAAAGAGATCGCGAAAGAGAATAGCAGAAGTAAGAAGGAATGGTATAACGAGTTAGACAAACTGTCTCGGTATATAAAAAACAACGAAACAAATGGTTTTTTAATTGGGCCTCATGTTTCAAACCTACTTTCCGAAATAATTCTCGTGGCGGTAGACGCCAGCTTGCGGAAAAACCATGACGGCGAGGTGAATTATTTTCGAAATATTGACGATTATTCGTTTTATGCGAAAAGCCGCGACGAGGCGGAGCGGTTTTTGGTGAGTTTGAGGGAAGCATTACGTGAGTATGGGTTGTCCTTAAATCACAAAAAAACGGAGATAATAGAACTTCCGTTGATGCGGCCTGAGTCATGGGTGAATGAAATTAATGACTTTTTAGCGTTTTGTCTGTCTAAGCGTTTTGAAAAAGGTCGGTTGCAGGCGTTCGTGAACAAAGTTGTACTGCTTTTTAAAAACAACGGAGAGAATAGCGCGATCATCAATTATGCAATGAAAGCGATTCGAGAACGTTCGGCTGATTCCCATGGTCGAGAATATTACATAAAAACGATATTTCATTTATCTCATCTTTACCCCTATATTTTCCCGCTTTTAGATAAAAATTTATTTGAGCCTTTTGATGTAGAGGTCGGGGATATCCGTACGCTTTCCTGGAAAATGTATGAGCTTGCCATGAAGGTTCGAAATTACGAAGCGGCAAGCTCTTCTATTTATTACGCTCTTAAGTATGGATTTAGACTATCAAAGGTAGATTTTGACCGTATAAAAAACTCCGGAGACTGTGTTTTATTGATATTGGCATGGAGGTATTCCGTACGATTTCAGTTAAAGAGTGAGCAAGACAAATACACGGATTTGGCGAAGGATTTGTTGAACCGTGATTTTGATCGTTACTGGGTTTTTGTGTACGAGGCATTAGGCGATTCGGATCTCGAGGAAATCGACTCCGGAAAAAACAAATTTAAAGATCAGTGGGTGGCGCTAAAGAAGAAAAGAATATCTTTCCTTCTCTCTGACGAAGAAATACGCGCTAAAGTATCTCCAAATAGCAAGACAATGCACATAAATTTGGAAGGTAGGGATTATGATGACGAGAGAGCAATCGCGCTTTCGAAAGAGATTTGGAGGCTAGCAGAGAGAGAGTTTGTGGGGCTTGACGCGGAGGAGGGAGAGCGTTGTTTAAGGCTACTTTTGAGAAATTTATTTTTAGGCTTTGTTTCAAATTCAAATATTTCTGTGCCAAGAGAGAGGTTTAAAAATTCAAAATTCCTTTTGCTCTTAGATTGGATGAGGAACAATAACTACGTGGGAGAACGGCTTGGAAGAAGACCTAGTGCAGGAGAGAAAGGCCGCCTTTCATCCTATTGGGCTAAGGAGAAATTGTATGAGCATTTCCATTTATTTGGAAAGGACGTGGCACCTTGGGAGGTGCAAGATGATTATTTCGTTGAGTTGAGGCTGACAGATAAAAGGATATGCAAGATACGATTTCATTCTGAAAAAGAGGGAAGGTATCAAGAAGTGCTTAGCACTCTTAATGCATTCTATAAAGAATTTAAGTTTACGTACAAATCTCCTCACCTAAAAAAACAGATATGTTTTTATCCAGCCCTTAAAGCTATTTTTAATAGGGCTTCGTGGGATTGTGGTGGGCGATTGTATTCTACCGGAGGGAATGGAATCAGTTACCAAAGCTTACCGTCAGATATCAGAAAGAGCATTAAAATAGATGGAAAAGAGACTGTAGAACTAGATTTTTCAGGGATGCACATTGCAATGCTTTATGCGGAAAATGAAATGAATGTTCCTGAGAAAATTTATGATTTTATGGAATCGGAGCCGGAGTTGGTTCCGCTCGTCAAACATTTGGTGCTGGTTTTAATTAATAGCAGAACCGAGGAGGCTGCATTAAACGAAGTTTGTTTTAAAGAGAAGGAGTTAGAGCAGTATTTAGGGGGGATAAAGATGCTTCTCTTTTGTCGGCGATCAAGACGATGAGAGGAAGAGAAAAAGGCAACACATTTAAGGATTTAGTTGATGAGATAAAAAAACATCATAAACCCATTGAGAAATATTTTGGAAGTGATTGTGGCGTGAGACTTCAGAATAAAGATTCTATCATTGCACTGGAGATACTTGAAGAATTTGCGAAACAAGGTATTCCTGTCTTGCCTGTGCATGATTCTTTTATCATCCAGAAAGAGTATGAGGGAAATCTGAGGAATGCAATGGATAGGTTGTTCAAAAAGCACAATAATGGATACCCTTGTGAAATTCATTGAAATTTAAATCATTATGAACGACAAAAAAGGCTACGTTTACATTTTGACGAATCCGAGTTTTCGGGAAGATTGGGTAAAAATTGGGAAAAGTTCCCGTCCGGTCGATGTGCGTTCAAAGGAATTAGATAATACGGCGGTTCCGCTTCCGTTTGAGATTTTTGCGACGCTCAAAACCTCGAAATATCATTTGGTTGAAAAACAAATTCATAAGATGATTGATCGCCTGACGGATTTACGGATTCGGCAAAATCGGGAGTTTTTCAATGTTTCTCCGCAGTTGGCATTTGAAATATTAAAAGATGCCGCATCCACGCTTGATGATGCGGAGATTAAACTGTTTTCCGGAGAAGAAGAACCTGAACATGCGCCAAGGCGTCCGCCGTTTAAATTTAGTATGGCAGGTGTTAAGATTGGCGAGAAAGTCACGTTTGAGCCTGCCAAAATAGAGGTAACGGTAGCAAGCGAGAAGCACGTCGAATACGAAGGTCGACTTTATACACTTTCGGCGTTTACGGGAACGTTCATGCCGGAGTCCGAGCTAAATTCTTCGGGCGCTTACCAAGGCCCGAAATATTTCACTTATAAAGGAAAGACACTTAGCACTCTTCGTCGGGAGCGTGAATCCGGCAAATAGCTCCCCGCTATTCCGGAATGCCGATATCTTTTCGCATTTTCAAGACGATGCTATCGTATTCTTTTAGCAGTGCCGCAAAGTCTTCGTCCGTTTTTTTATAAGATTCGTTGAGGCACCCGAAGAACATTGCACATCGTTCTGCCGTATCCCAATTCCCGTACAGGGAGATATCTGAAAGTGTTTCCGAGAGCCGATTTATGACATTGGCTAAAATTTGTTTGAAGTCTGTGCTTGATGAAGTCGGGTCGGATAACGCTACATAAAGTTGCGGATTTTTTAGAGATTCGCGCTGAACCGAATGAGCGGATATCAGTTGTGCCTGAAAAATCATAAATTTTTTATATGCAGCTTCTCTTTTTTCTCTTAGAGAGCATTCCTTTGAAATTTTTGCCTGCACTCGTAGCTTTTTGCCTTCTAAGAAGTAAGTGACAAACCCCTGAGCGATGACGCCGATGACGGTGAAAAAACTTCCGATTGCGATTCCGATGATTGTTTCCTGCATATTTGGCTTAAAAGCGGTGCAGACCTTTTTATTTGTTCGTGATTATTTGTGTTTATTCGTGGTTTCTGTATCTCTTGAAAGGGTTAAATATATTTAAATTTAAGTATTAAAAAATATTTTACTTTTGGTGGGGTGGCGGGTAGATTCGAGGCATTATGAGTACGCTGAGAAATCTTCGTTTGGAATCCGGTTATACGCAGGAGGCGATTGCGGGGGAAATTGGCGTTTCTAAGCAGACGCTGATCGCTTACGAGAAAAATCCTGCCAATATCCCGGCGGGAAAGGTGGCGGCTTTGGCGAGGCTTTTTGAAGTCGATTGCGACTGCATCATCAACGATACCGCGCCGAAAACTTATTCCTACGATGTTCAGGCAAATGCGGGAACGCCTGCGGCAACGCAGGAAATTCGCATTTCGATTCCGCAGGAGAACCTTGAAAAGTTCAAAGAGGTTTTGCTCTACGTTCTGAGCCGTGTGGGAGCACGCCCGAATATCGGGCAAACCGTGCTTTATAAACTACTTTATTTCATTGATTTCGATTATTACGAGAAGTTCGAAGAGCAATTGATCGGCGCCAAATACATCAAAAACACCTTTGGGCCGACGCCTGTGGATTTCGCAAAAATTACACAGGAAATGGAGCGCGGGAACGAGCTTTCCGTTGTTAAGGATAAGTATTTTACCAAGGAGCAAACGAAGTATCTGCCGCATCGCGACGCGGATTTGAGCCGGTTTTCGGCGCGGGAACTCGCTCACATTGATGATTGCCTCCGCAAGTATGCGGGAATGAATGCGCGGGAAATTTCCGATTATTCGCACAAGGACGTACCGTGGATTATCGCGGAAGAGCGCGAGCCGATCGACTACGAGAGCGCCTTTTACCGCACGCCGGAAACCTCGGTTCGCCAGTATGACGAATAACGAAGCGGCGGGAGTGCTGATATATAGGGAAACACCCGAATTTCAGCGTGATTTTAAGCGCCTGAAAAAGCGTTTTCGGACGCTTGATGAGGATTTCGCGTTGATGAAAAGGGCGGCGATTGAGCTTTTACATCTCCGAAAAATCGACAACGGGGCGTGCATCGAAATCGAAGGATTTTGCCCCAAACCCCGCTTGTCTTACAAAGTTGTAAAGTTCGCCTGTAAATCCTTGAAGAACAAGGGCGTGTGTAGCGGCTTGCGCGCGATTTATGTTTTCGATGAATCGGCGGGAACGGTCCACTTTGTTGAAATTTATTACCACGAAAAGGACGGAACGGATTTAGATCGGGAACGTCTTGCCCGATTTTTGCAGGGATTTTCCGATTAATTTGTTCGGCTTGTTGAAAAGGTCCGGGGAGGCCGGAATTCGTTCTACTCGCGGAAGGTGTAGGCGTGGCAGAGGGCGGCGGCAGCGGCGTCGGATTCGTCAAAGGGAAGGGCTTCACTGAGGCGGAGGATTTGCTTGGTCATCCCGGCGACCTGAGCTTTGCCGGCACGGCCGAATCCGACCACGGCCTGCTTGATGCGTAGCGGCGGATATTCGAAGACGGGCTTGCCGATGACGTTGGCGGCGGCAATTGCCGCTCCGCGGGCGGCGCCGAGTACTTGGGCGACCTTGAAGTTGTTGACGTAAATTGTTTCTTCGAGCGCGACGTGACGAATCGGATATTCGTGGCAACAGTCCGAGCAGAGCTTGTAAATTTCGCCGAGACAGTCTGCCAGTGAAAGAGTGGGCTTGAGGCGGAGCGTGCGGGAGAAACACAGTTTCGGCTCTCGGCGTAATGCGAATTCAACTACGGCGAAACCGCTGCCGCGCAAGCTGGGGTCGATGCCGAGGACGTAGCCTTCGAAGGGGACGCGCTTGCCGGGAAAGACTTCCGCCCGGGTTGCGGGAAGCCGGTCGATCAGATTGTTGCGCGGGCTCGGGGCGTCGCTTTGTCGGGTTGCTTTGCCGCCGCCGAGGATTTTTTGCGTCCAGAGATGTCTCGAAGAGGGCATTTTAGGAAATGCGTTCCTGCATTTGCCGAATCAGGGCGACGAGAAAATCGGTGTTGCCGCCGATTTTTTTGCAGGCTTCGACGGCGCGTTCGGAAAGAGCGTTGGCGCGTTCTCGCGATTGCTGCATGCCATGGAAGCGCGGGTAGGTCAGCTTGCGGTTTTCGAGGTCGGCATGGACGGGTTTGCCCATGGTTTCGGCGTCGCTGGTTTCGTCCAAAATGTCGTCGATAATCTGGAATGCGATTCCGATGTCGTGGCCGATTTCGCGTGCGATTTTTTGGGCTTCGGGGCCGGCGTTTCCGAGGATGAATCCCATTTCGACGGCTGCGGTAATGAGGGCTGCCGTTTTGTTGGCGTGGATAAAGTCGAGTCGCTCTGCGGAGGCTTCGCCTTGTTCGCCGAGCATGTCTTCGACCTGACCGCCGATGAGATGCTCGGAGCCGGCGGCGGTACCGAGGACGCGGACGAGGCGGGCGGCGAGTTCGGGTTTGTCGGCGTAGGCGATTGCCGGCAGGGTCAGCGCATGCGTGAGGAGGGCATCTCCGGCGAGCAGGGCGACGGCTTCGTCGAAGACCTTGTGACAGGTCGGTTTGCCGCGGCGCAAATCGGAGTTGTCCATGCAGGGTAGGTCGTCGTGAATCAGCGAGTAGGTGTGCAGGCATTCGACGGCGACGGCTGCGGGGAGCGGATCGTTTTCCGAGGGGGCGATTTCAAAGGCCGCGAGCAGAAGGACGGGGCGGATGCGTTTGCCGCCGGCGCGCAGGCTGTAGGACATCGCACGGTGCAGGAGTGCCGGGCGTACGGTTGCGGCGGGAACGTAGCGTTCGAACGCATTTTCGATGCGTTCGGCGTATTCTTTGATTTTTTCGGAAATCGGCATACATCAATGGAAAAACCGTAAGCCGAGGAACGCGAGAAAATTTTACCTCGAAATGAGGCGCTTTAAATTCGATGCGGCGGGAAAGCATTTGCCATTTTTTGAAAAAATCGTTGCGATGGACGGACTATGGCAAAAGTAGATTTGGACATTTTACAGCTCGTTCTGACGCGCAATAACGTCGATGCACGCATGACGGCGAAGATTATTTCCGAGATTCAGGAAGAAATTAAACTCGAGCAAATGGAGAACAAGGAAAACAAAGTTCCCGCGGCGAAGAAGAAATACGTTTTCATTGCCTGCGATCCGGAAGGCGTCTTGGAAGACCAGGAGCTGACGGGTTATGTCGTGCAGATTCCCGAAGACGAAAGCGAATTTACCGCAACGGAAAAAATCACGATTGCAGCCTACGAGTACAATCGTACGCGTAAGGGACGCCGCAACCCCGTGAAGACGATTGCCGAAGCCTGCGAATTTGTTCCCGCGAAGTTCTTCAAAGACCAAAACGTTTGGGTGAAGAACAAAGAGGCGGCCTTCCTGCTCCCGACGGACAATATTATTCCGACGGAAACCAAGCTGAAGGCTTTCGAGTAAGCGGACTCGTCTCGGCTTTTCACATTGCCGCCGCTTCGTTCGGGAGCTGCGGCAATTTATTTTCTTTGTTTAAGGCAAGCTCTAGAAATTCAAAATCTGTCTCAAGATTAAGTTATGTGTGCCGGAGGCGCACGCATTCTGACAATGTAGAATAGAAGAAATCTTGAAACCAAATCTAAAAAAGGAATTTCCAGAGGTTTCCTTAAATCTATTATTCCTATTGCCTGTATATTCTTTAGTTGATTTGCTGCATGCGAACGTCGCATCGAACTTTTGATTTCTCAAGCTCCGGCAAGCACGAATCCCTGATTTCTACAAGTATTTTTTAAGATTTCTTCAAAAAACTTTTTGTAGGATTTTTTGAAATTACAGTTGACGCAACGGCGTTTCACGCCTGTATTTATCTACGTTAACTTCGTTAACACCAAATTAACCACTTACTCCTCATAATTATGAACAAAGGTGAACTCATCGAAAAAGTAAAAGCAACGCTCGGCGGAGATACCTCCAAGGCTGCTGCAGAACGCGCTGTTGAAGCCGTTCTCGAAGCAATCAAGGCCGGCATCAAGACCGACAAGACCGTCCAGATTATCGGCTTCGGTACGTTTGCGGTTGCGACCCGCGCTGCACGCCAGGGCGTTAACCCGAAGACGGGCGAAAAGATCAAGATCAAGGCTTCCAAGTCGGTTAAATTCAAAGCCGGCTCCGCTCTCAAGGCTGTTGCTGCTAAGGCGAAATAAGCTCCTTGCTTTTTCTTCCATGAGGCCTGCCCGTTTCGGGCAGGCTCTTTTTGTATCCGGATTTCCGCGCTTCCGAATTTTATTTGAGAACTAAGCTTGCGTGCCGGCCGCTCAGATGCACGATTAGCGGAAGAAACGGATTCGCATTATGTTTTTTAATTTTTTCAGAAAGAAGTCACCGACTCCCGCGCCCGACGCACTCGATTTCATTATCGTCGGGCAGGGCCTAGCGGGAACGCTGCTGGCGCTGGAGCTGGAAAAGCGCGGGCGCAAGGTCCTCGTTGTCGATGACGGCTGGAAGACGGCGGCTTCGCAGGTGGCGGCCGGTGTTCTTAATCCGGTGACGGGGATGCGTATCGTCAAGACGCTTGGCGCCGACGATCTTGTTCCGGCGGCCAAGCGTGTCTATGCTGATTTGGCGGTACGTTTCGGAAAGACATTTTTCCGAGAAACACCGTTTTATCGCTTTTATACCTCGGAACACGAGCGTAGCGTCAAAGCTAAGCGCGAACAGGATCCGGACTACGCGGGTTGGCTTTCGCAGGACGTCTCCGCGTATTCGCTTTGCGGCGGCGGGCTGGCGGACAGGCTTGGCGGTTTTTTCGTCGAGCGCGCCGGCTGGCTCGACATTCCGAGCTTGCTTGAGTGCGCGCGTGCGGAATGGGTTTCACGCGGTGCTTTGCTCGAAGAAAAATTCGAGTACGCCGACCTTGAGGTGAGTCGCTCGGGCGCGAAGTGGCGCGGACGCGAACTCTGCGGCGGCGTCATTTTCTGCGAAGGCTTCCGCGTGCGGGAAAATCCCTGGTTCGGGCATTTGAAATGGCAACCGGCCAAGGGCGAATTTATCGAAATCGAACTTGCGGGGACGGAAGTTTTCCAGGGACAAATTTTGAAAAGCTCGGTCGCCGCCATTCCGCTCGGCGGGACGCGTTGGCGCGTCGGTACGAATTACGACCGCGAGCAGTTGGATACGCAACCGACGGCGGAGGTCGCGGAGCGTTTGCGGCGTTCGTTTTGCAATACGTTTGCGCCCGCAAAAAATCCGGAGGAGGCGAAGATCGTCGCCCATCGCGCGGGGGTGCGTCCTGCGGTTCAGGGCACGCTCCCGAAGGTCGGTGCTCACGAAAGCCATGCCAAGCTTTTCCTTTTCAACGGCTTCGGCTCCAAGGGCGTTACTTGGCTTCCGCTCTACGCCGAACGTTTTGCAGAGAAATTGGCGGCCGGCCGCTAAGCGGACGAAATACGCTTTTCCCGTGACGCATTTTGCCTTTGCGCGGGCATTTTTCGTGAAGCGAAATTATTTGCTTCGCGGGGAGGGCTCGGATAGAATGCGGGCTTTAATTTTACGCTATGGACTATCTTTACGAATACGCAGTACGTCCTTTAATTTTCCGCCTTTGGAAAGACGCTGAAACCGCTCACGACCGAACGCTTCAGGGGCTGAGCCTGTTCAGCAAGATGAAGCCGATTCTCTCGCTTCTGGAACGCTTTAACATGCACAACGGCCGCTTGCCGGAGCAGAAGCCGATTGAGCTCTTCGGCCTGAAGTTCCCGAACATCGTCGGGCTCGCCGCCGGCTTTGACAAGCAGGCGCGCGCTTGGCCCTCCCTCGGCGCGTTCGGTTTCGGCCACGTCGAAATCGGGACGATCACGAATTTGGCCCAGAGCGGCAACGAAAAGCCGCGCCTTTTCCGCTACCCGAAATTTGAAGCGGCGGTTAACAGCTTCGGCTTCCCGAACGACGGTGCCGACGAAATCGCCAAGCGCATCGCCAAGGGCCCGAAGAAAGGCAAGCGTGCCTTCCCTCTCGGCATCAACATCGGCAAATCCAAGGTTTGCCCGATTGAGAACGCCGTCGAAGACTATCTCAATTCTTTCCGCAAGCTTGCCGGCCTGGCCGACTACATGGCGGTCAACATCAGCTCGCCGAACACGCCGAACCTGCGCGAACTCCACGACAAGAAGCACCTCGTCACACTTTTGACCGAGCTCCAAAAGGAAAACCGCGCCTATGCCTTGCGAAACAAGGAAAAGCCCCTGCCGATGCTCCTGAAAATCGCTCCGGACCTTTCCTACAATCAGGTGGATGACGTGCTCTCCGTTGTCGAAGAAACCGAATTTAACGGGATTATCGCAACGAACACGACGGTTACGCGTCCGGAATTCATGGGCGATGTCGTCACGAAGGGCGGACTCTCGGGTGCGCCGCTGATGCGCAAATCGCTCGACATGGTACGCTACATCGTGCGCACGACGGACGGCAAGTTGCCGGTTATCGGTTCGGGAGGCATTTGCACGGCGGACGACGCAGACCGCTTCCTCGCCGTGGGGGCTTCGCTGATTCAGATTTATACGTCCATGATTTACCGCGGCCCGTTCTTCGCTCGCGAATTGGCAAAGGCTTACGCCTGGCGCCAGACGGAATGGCCGATGAAATAAAATTCCCGTGGAAGACAACGAGAATAAAACAGCTCACCCGGAGGGCGGCGTTCCCGCTCCTTCGGGTGCTTTGCGTTGGGTGATCTATGATTTGGGACACACCGGATTCACGATGATCGTGATGGCGGTGCTTTTCCCGATTCTTTTCCAGAACTACTGGGCGGGATCACTTCCGGAGCACTTGAAAACCTCGCGCTACGGGCTGACGCTCGGAATCGCGAGCATCTTCGTCGCGCTGATGTCGCCCGTACTCGCAAGCATCGCTCAATCCGGCGGCCTGCGTACCGTACTTTTCCGCGTGCTCTGTTCGCTCGGCATCGTCGGGATGGCCTTGTTGAGTTTCGTTGATCAAGGGTGCTGGCAATGGGCCTCGCTGATTTACATCGTCGCCGCCGTCGGCTTTTTCGGGGCTAACTTGTTTTACGATTCGTTCCTGATTGACGTGACGACGGAGAAAAATCGCCACGCCATTAGCGGTGTTTCCTTTTCCGTCGGTTATGTCGGGGGCGTGTTGCTGCTCGCCGCTATCGCCGTTTGGACGCAGCACTGGACCTTGCTCGGCTTTGAAGCCGCTCCGGATCCTCGCTGGCTTTTCGTACTCGGTGCCGTCTGGTGGCTCGTTTTCGCGTTGCCCCTGCTTTCCCGCAAGCGGACGCATCATGGAACAACGGCGCTGGATTGGCGTAAGAGCCTCCGCGACCTCGGCGACACCTGTCTCGCTTTCTGGCACACGAAAAACGTCCGTTGGTTCATGCTCGCATATTTTTGCTACATCGACGGTGTGCACACTATTATCACCTCGGCGGTTCGCTACGGGAACGCGCTCGGATTCTCTCAGGGGGATCTCTTCATGGCGCTTTTCATCGTCCAGGTTTTCGGCGTTCCCTGTGCGCTGATTTTCGGCGTTTTGGGAAAATACCTCGGGGCGCGCCCGGTGCTTTTTGCCGCGATTGCCATTTACGTGGGGGTGGCATTTTACGGAGCGCTGATGCCGGTGGAACCGATTTCGCTTTTGGGTTTTGCGGTGTCGCCGATGTTCGTGCTTGCTGCTTTAATCGGAATGGTGCAGGGCGGTGTTCAGGCGCTTTCCCGCTCCTATTTTGCGACGATTATTCCTGCGGGCAGAGAGGTGTCTTTCTTCGGTTTCTACAGCATGATCGGGCGTTGCTCGACGGTGCTCGGGCCCATCCTGCTCAGCGTTATCGCCGTGCTCATGCACCGTGAAGACGCGCCGCTCTATTCGACGCGTGCCGGTATCGCCGGTATTTCCCTCCTCTTCGTTGTCGGAGCAATCTTCCTCGCGTTTGCGAAGCCGAAGGCGGATGCGACTCGCAATTGCGAATCCCAAATTCCGAATCCCGAATGATTCCCGTTTCGCAAATTCGGTGTGCCTACGGTGCAATGGAACAGGGCCGTTGGCAGTGACTGGAAATCGGAAATGGGAGCCTGCTCACCGAGCGGTACCCGGTCGTTAGTTGCGAGTTATTGCTTACTGCCGATCACAAAAAAGAACGGAGCCGATGGTTTATTCGGTTCCGTTCTTTTTATCGAAAAATTACCTCAATTCGGAATTCGTGATTCGGAATCGGTAATTGCGTCTGCGCTGCAGGCGCTTAGTGTACGCCTCGCTTGCTCGTGCGATAGAACTCGATGAGTTTTTGGATGTGCGGATTGGCCGCGAGTTCCGGGTCTTCGAGGATCTTTTCGATGGCTTGCGTGCGGTTCAGATTCTGGTGGTAGATGATGCGGTGCGCGAGGCGGAGCGCTTTGATATCATCCGTCGGGAAGCCTTTGCGCTGGAGCGCGACCATATTGACCATCTTGGCGCTGACGTTTTCCGTGCCTTCGACGATCATGTACGGCGGAACGTCCTGAACGATGCGGGAGCAGGCTGCGAGCATCGCATAGTCGCCGATGCGGCAGAATTGGTGAATGCCCGTGCCCCAGCCGAAATTGACGTGGTCGCCGCAAACGACGTGGCCGGCAAAAGCCGCCTGCGAGCTCATGACGAGGTGGTTGCCGATGATGCAGTCGTGCGCGACGTGCGAGTAGGCGAGAATGTTGTTATCGTTGCCGAGCGTCGTCCATTCGCCTTCCTTCGTGCCGCTGTGAATGGTTACGTATTCGCGGAAGACGTTGCGGTCGCCGATTTTCGTGCCGACGCGGCCGCCGTCATGCTTCAGGTCCTGCGTCTTCCCGCCGATAACGGCAAAGGGGAAAACTTCGTTGTTTTCACCCATGACGGTGTAGCCTTCGACACAGGCGTGGTGGTGAATAATCGTTCCCGCGCCGAGCGTGACTTCGCCGCCGATGTAGGCGTAGGCACCGATTTCGACATTTTCTCCGAGCTGCGCGCCCGGCTCAACAATAGCAGTGGGATGAATCATTGTGTAAAGAGAAAGATGAGAGTTCTAATGAAAGATGAGAGCTGAGGCTTAGCGGGGAGGATAAATTGCCCCGATCTCTAAGCGCTAAGCTCTCACCTTTAAGCTTTTTTAATACTTCGGAGCCGGCGTCAGCGTGAACATGACGTCTGCGGACGAAACGACTTCGTCTCCGACGCGGCATTCCGCAGAGGCGGCGACGATCTTGTTGCCGCGGTTCTTTGTGATCTTGGCGGAGATGACGACTTGATCACCCGGCGTGACCGGCTTGCGGAACTTGACCTTGTCGGCGCTCATGAAGAAGCAGACATTGCCTTCGATGCTGGCTTTGGAAAGGAGGAGCAGACCGGCGACCTGCGCCATGGCTTCGAGCTGGAGGACGCCCGGCATGACGGGATTGCCCGGGAAGTGGCCTTGGAAGAAGGGCTCGTTAATCGTCACGTTTTTCACTGCCGTGATTTCCTGCGCTTCATGGTCGATGTTCAGGACGCGATCGACGAGGGCGAACGGGTAGCGGTGCGGGACGAGGTTCAAAATTTGGCGGATGTCGAGTTGGACGGCATCGGGCGAGACGACGACCTTGGCCGGTTCAGCTTTTTTCTTCGGCGCGAGCATCTGTTCGCGGACCTTCGCCGAGAGCTTGGCGTTGAGGGCGTGACCGGTACGGACGGCGATGATGTGGGCCTTGATCGGAGCACCGATGAGGACGATGTCGCCGACCAAGTCCATAATTTTGTGGCGGACGAATTCGTCTTTGAAACGGAGCGGTTCCTTGGAAATGATTTTGTCGCCGCGGATGACGATGGCGGAATCGAGCGATCCGCCCTGAATCAGACCGGCTTTCAGCAGCGGCTCGATGTCTTCGTAAATCGTGAAGGTACGCGCGGGGGAGACCATGGCTTCATAGACTTCCGGCGAGATATCGATGGTCAGGTGCTGGGTGTGCACGCCGCGGTCGTCGGCGGAGGTGCAGGTGATGCGCAGGCCGTCGTGCGGGAGCGCGATGATGGAGCGGTTGCCGTCGGTGACGGAAACGGGTTCCTTCAGTTCAAAGTATTTGCGTTCCTTGTCCTGTTCGACGATGCCGGCTTCCTGGATCAGAAGCACGTAGGGGCGCGCGGACCCGTCGAGAATCGGCGGTTCGGATTCGTTCAGTTCAACGTAGCAATTGTCGATTCCCATCCCGTTGAGGGCGGAATTGATGTGCTCGATCGTGTGGAGCTTGATATGGTTTTGTTCGACCGTCGTTTGGCGCTGCATTTCCGAGCCGAGAACCAAGTCGGCGACGGGGCGCACTTCGGGTTTTCCATAGAGATCGATTCGGCGGAAAACAATCCCGGTATCAACGGGAGCGGGCTTAATCGTGAGCGTTACGTCCTTGCCGGAGTGAAGCGCTTTTCCGCGAATGGAAGCGTCTTTTTGGATTGTACGTTGTTTCATATAAAAACTTTGTCTGTTTGGGTTTCGGTTAATATGACAAAAAGTACGTTAAGTGTAAAGAAACGAAGCAGGGCTACGCGTTGCGATTAATAGGTTAAAGATGAGAGATTAAAGATTAGAGATTAAAGATGAAAGATTAGAGAATCTATTCGGCTCCAAACCTTTAATCTCTAATCTTTCACCTTTAATCTTTTTGCATGTGCATAAAAAAACGTTCCCGCAAGCGTGTTGCGGGAACGTCGATAGGCGTTAATCGTGTCCGGGAATTAGCTGCCGGAAGCGAGGATGGCCGTGGCCGCCATTGCCGCGAGAGCGCAGGCGATGGATTCGCCGCCGACCAAACCGGAGGCGAGAGCGACCGAGTAGTTTTCTTCGCTCTTCTTGTGGAGCTTGTTCCAGAGCCAGATGGCGATAGCGCCGATTGCGAAGGACGCCGAGTTGTTGAATGCCGACGGGAGCGTCAGAACAATCCCCATACCCATAGCAGAGGGCATGTACGGGCGCAGCTTCGGAAGCAGACGGTCGAGAATCGGAAGCGCAATGCCGATGATGGCGCCGATGGACATTGCCCAGTAAACCGTCGTCGGAAGGGAGACGGAGGCGTCGTTCAGGAATTCGGCGACGGCCTTCCACATGCGTGCGGGCGGCGCGGCGTAGTTTTCGTCCAAGACCTTGGCGTTCGGGACGAGGAGCGTCCAGATCGGGTAGGCGATAATCGTGCCGATGCAGATGGCGAGGAGCTGCGTCCAGAACTGGATGCGCGGCTTCAGGCCGAGGAGGTTGCCGAGCTTCATATCGGTCATGAGGTCACCGGCGGCACCGCCTGCGGATGCGGTCACACCCCCGGTGATGAGGTTCGTGCTGACGCTACCGCGTGCACCGGGCATGACGGAGTAAATGAGCTGGGAAATCTTCCCCATAGCGCCGATCGGGTTCGTGTCGGCTTCCCCGCAGGAACGGGCGCAGATCAGACCGAAGGCACCCGCCAGGAAGATGGCGAGCAGGCCGAGATACCAAGCCGTATTGAACGCAAAGTGGAGCGTGACGATGAGGCCGATTGCGGACGGAATAACGCCGATGACAAACCATTTCATCGGGACTTCGACGTCGGCGACCGGGTCATGAGCTTCGTCGGTCGTTGCCGAGGATTTCTTCGGGAAGAGGCCGGAGAAGGCGCGGCCGATCGTGCGCCACTGGAACGCCAGAGCCGTGAAGCTCGACATCACCATGATGGCCGTTCCCATCCAGAGGGACCAGTAAACGACGCGGAAACCGGCGAAGTTGCCGTTGGCGTCCACCGTGGCTTCGATGTTACGGAAGATGTCCGAACCCGAGGCGACGTGAAGGATGTCCTGCGAAATCAGCCACGGCGCGATGACCCAGTCGAGGGCAATAGCCGTGAAGAACATCGTGAGCGAAACGCGGAGCCCGCAGAGCATCCCTGCGCCGATGAGCAATACGGACGCATCGAGAGAAACCCCGGGGAGGTTGGCGTCTTCGGAAACAACGGTCTTGATGCCCTTGTCCGTAACGACGGTCGAGCCTTGGATGCCGCCCCAAATTTTGAGCGGATTGACCCAATCGGGAAGGTTAATGACTTCCGGAACGAATGCCAGACGCGTGCAGACATCGGCAATCGCGTTTTTACCCGTTTCCGCAAAGGCGTTGGCCAGCGTCGGGAGCTGTTTGATGAGACCGAGGACGGCGGCGAAGCCGAGGGAGCCGAGCAGGGTGCGCACCTTGTTTTTCGTGACGGCGCTTCCGCTGGTGGCGTAGAGGGACTTCAGCGTTTCCGCGGAGGCGATGGCGCTCGGGAAGCGGAGGCGTTCCTGGTTGATGAGCGCACGCTTCATCGGGATGGCGAGGCAGGTACCGAGCAGTGCTGCGAAAAACAGCGTCGGGACCATCTTGTACCACGGTGCGGGGCCGATGGCTTCCGGAGCGAGTCCGGAGGTGCTGAGTTCCAAAAGCATCAAAGCCCCGAACGCGGAGACGACAGTGTGCGTCGTCGTCATACCCGTCACGGAAGCGACGGAAGACGTTGCGGCATTTTCCAAAATGCCCATCGGCTTGATGCGTCCGCCGGAGATGGAACGCATGAAATTGAATACGACGAAGGAGAGGATGACGGCGACGAGGGCGATCCCGAAGCCCCATCCGATCTTCAGCGAGGTGTACATGCTGGAGGCGCAGGCGAGAATCCCGATGAGACCGCCGAAGATGGCGCCGCGAACGGTCAGCTGAGGTTCTTTGTCCGCACGGTAGATGTGCTTACGCCAGTAGGCGTCGCGCTGCTCCGGCGGAATCCTGTCCAAAGCGAACACGGAAGTATCGACTTCCTGTTCAATAGGGTTAGTAGTTTCTTCTTTGCTCATAAGCGGTCCACTATGGCAGTTTTGCTTTGCGGTTGCAACGAAGAACTAATGTGCTCGCGGAATGGGCTTCGCCGCTTAAGAGTTTAAAAGCTTAAAAGTTTAGTCGGTAAACCGAGAGGTTTCTCGAGATGTATTCTTATCGGAGCCTACAAACACCTCGGCTCTGCCGACTAAACTCTTCAACTCTTAAGGCTGCCTCTAGAAATTCAAAATCTGTCTCAAGATTAAGTTACGTGCGCCGGAGGTGTACTACATAGGATAACCGCGGGTGTAGGCAGAGCCGAAACCCGCGGACAGGGCCTCCGGCCTTATGCGCCGCTAAGCGACGCAGATTTGTCCCCGAGATTCCTGCGGCGCAATGGAACGAGCTTACGCGCTCTTTTCGTAGATAAATCTCCGGAAATTCGCTTTTTGCGAAAACACGCAACTCATTCCATTACGCCGCAAGCACGCGAACAGAGCTTTGTCTGTCATTTTGCGGCGCTTGTTTTTATGGACTATCCGCGGGTTCCGACGACGTCTTCACCCGCGGTTATCCAATGTAGTGCACCTCCGGCGCACGCATTCTGACGAGCAGGATGGAAGAAAGCTTGAAACCAAATCTAAGAAAGCGAATTTCTGGAGGTAGTCTTAAGTTTTTAAATGGCGAAGCCTATCGCAGCCCGCTCTTCGTCGGAGAAATCCAGGGACCGGAGGGCTTTCAGGTTTTCCGTGAGTTGCTCCGGCGAGCTGGCGCCGAGCAGCACGCTCGTCACTCGAGGATTTTTCAATAGCCAGGCGATGGCCATACAGGCGAGGGATTCGCCGCGGGAACGGGCGAGGGTGTTGAGCCGGCGGGCGGCTTCCACCTTGGCTTCGGTGATCTGTTCGCGTTGGAGGAATCCGCTTGCCTTGGCGGCGCGGGAATTTTCCGGAATGCCGTTCAGGTATTTGTCGGTAAGCAAGCCTTGGGCGAGCGGCGAAAATGCGATGAATCCGGCGCCGTTGGCTTCGGCGGTTGCGAGTTTTTCCGCTTCAACGCCCCGTTCGAATAGGCTGTAGCGGTCCTGAAAAATAAGGCAGGGAGTCTTGTTTTCCCGCAGAATTTCGCAGGCGATTCGGGCCTGCTCCGGCGGAAATTTCGAGAGCCCGACGTAAAGCGCCTTTCCCGCATGAACGAGCGCGGAAAGGGCGTTGGCCGTTTCTTCGACCGGAGTGATGCCGTCGTAGCGGTGGGCGTAAAAAATATCGAAATACTCCAAGCCGGTGCGGCGCAGGCTTTGGTCGCAGCTGGCGATGAGATTTTTTCGGGACGTGCCGTCGCCGTAGGGACCGTCCCACATGCGGTGGCCGGCTTTGGAGGAAACGATGATTTCGTCGCGTTTGCCGGCGAGGGCGCCGCGCAGCATTTTCCCGAAGTTTTCTTCGGCGGAACCGGGCGGCGGGCCGTAGTTGTTTGCGAGGTCAAAATGCGTGATTCCGTGTTCGAAGGCCGTGAGCAGGGTCTTTTCGGCGACGGCGAAATCATCGACGTGTCCGAAATTGTGCCAGAGTCCCAGCGAAATTTTCGGCAGATAAAGTCCGCTCTTGCCGCAGAGCGCGTAAGGAGTGTTCGGAATCGTTTCCATGAAAAGCATTGTTTGCTCATGCGGGAATTATCGCAAGCGGCATTTTCGATTTGCAGGCGGGCGACGGCGGTAGTTTTATTAATTAATATGAAAAAATCACTGGACAACATGCCGGGAATGGCACACCAACTCACCTGGGAAAAAATCGATCCCGCTTACATCGAAAAAGTCGTTTGCCTCGCACGCGACGAAGATACGGCCGGAGAAGGCCTGATCGCTCCGATGCGCCCCGCACGCGCCGGCGACCCGACGACCGAAGTGTCCGCCCCGCGCGGGAAAGTCGCCGCAGCCGACCTCGTTGCCCGCAAGCCCTGCACGCTTTCCGGCCTGAGCATGCTGGCCTCGATTCTGAAAATTTACGGCGGTAACGCGACTGCGGAACTCCATGCCAAGGACGGCGACAGCGTCCCTGCCGGCACCGTCGTGGCGACCATCCGCGGCGACGCCTCCGAAATGCTGATGGCGGAACGTATCATGCTGAACTTCCTCCAGCGCATGAGCGGTATTGCGACGCAGACTGCACGTTACGTCGCCGCTCTCGGCGATACGAAGACGCGTCTCCTCGATACGCGCAAAACGACTCCCTGCCACCGCGTGCTCGACAAGTACGCCGTCGCTTGCGGCGGCGGCTGGAACCACCGTCTCGGCCTGTACGACCAGCTCATGCTCAAAGACAACCACTTGGCCGCCGACGATGCTACTGCCGGAGCTGCGCTTGCCAATCTCGTGAGCCGCGCCCGCGCCGAACGTCCGGACCTCCCCTGCGAAGTCGAAGTGGACCGCCTCGAACAAATCCCGCCGGTTCTCGAAGCGGGTGCCGACATCATCCTTCTCGATAATTTCTCCGTCGAAAACCTCCGCAAGGCCGTCGAGCTCATCGGCGATGCCGCGTGGACGGAAATCAGCGGCGGCGTTTCGCTCGAAAGCCTGCCCGTCCTCGGCACCGTCGGAGCCGACTTCGTGTCCTGCGGCGCGCTCACGCACAACGTTCCCTGGATCGACATCGGTCTGGACTGGAAGTAAACCTCGGCGCTTCGCGCAGTTTAAGAGTTTAAAAGTTTAAGCGTTTACGAAGTCGTGATTTTGCGAAATACCATTGGCTGTTGGCTTTTGGTGTTTCGCAATTTTTTTTGCCGGAGCGACTGCATTCTTTTACTCGGCTCTGCCGACTAAACTCTTAAGCTTTTAAGCTTTAAACTGCTTTTGCTTTTTATGAATTTGAGCTTCAATGTGTTTTTGTGTTTCGGGCTTTCCTGCTTTTTTGCGGAGACGCTTCCGGCGGCACCCGAGACGGGCTCCGAAGAGCGCTTTTTGGTACGCGACGGCGTTTTCTGCGGGGAGATTTTTGTAGCGGACGACTGTTCGATGGACGAACTTATCGCCGCGCAGGATTTGGCGCAGTGGATTGCGAAAGTCGGCGGAACGGGCGAAATTTCTGTGCGCCTGGAAAGTTTTTCGGATCCGGAAACGCAGAGCGGCATTTTCGTCGGGAAAACCCGGGCCGCCGCGCGGGAAGGGGTTGATCCGGCTCCTCTCGGTCCCGAAGGGTTTACCATTTGTTCGAAGGGCAAACGCCTTTTCCTCGTCGGTGCCGGCGGGATGGCGACGCGTCATGCCGCGGCGAAGCTGCTCAATCGGGATTTCGGCGTGGAGTTCGTTTTCCCGGGCGACGACGGCGCGGAGTGGAGTCCGAAGGCGCAGGTGGCGTTCCCCGACGACAGGAGCTACGCGCGGGCTTGGACTTGGCGTAGCATCGCCGTGCGCGGTGAAGCCGATTCGGCATGGGCGGCGCACTTAGGCTTCGGGGAGCGGCCGCAGGTTTCGCATAATCTCTATACGATTTTTACGCCCGAACTTTATAAGGAGCATCCGGAATTGGCTCCGAAATCCTTCGGCAAGGTCGATGCCAAGCGCCGCGGCGGCTTTGCGCCTCAGGCCAATCTGGCGAATCCGCTGGCGGCAGACGTCGCACTTGAGGCGGCCAAAGGCTTTTTCGGAGAGCATGCCGACGCAACGATGTTTTCCGTCGGAATCAACGATTGTTTTTCCTGGGACGAATCCGAGGAGTCTTCGGCGCTTTACGGAGACGGAGCGATGCGTTGGTTCCGCAATTTGCCGAACCGATCGGACTACTTTTGGGGCTTTGCCGAGCGCGTGGCGCAGGCGCTCGCGGAGACGGAATACGCCGACAAAAAAATCTCCGCCATCGCGTATTTGGATTGTACGGACGCGCCGAGTTTTCCGCTTTCGAAAAACGTTTTCCCCGTGGTTTGTGCCGATCGCTCGCTCTGGATATTTCCGGATTTTGCCGAAGAAGACCGGACGCTGATGCAGCGCTGGGGCCAATCCGGCGTCGAGGCTTGGGGTATTTACGATTATTACTACGGCAATCCCTTTTTCTTCCCGCGACTCTTTTTTAAGGCCCAGGCGGATTCCCTGCGCTGTGCTTACGACAACGGCGCACGCCTGTTTTACGCCGAAATTTTCCCGCAAGTTCCTTTCGACGCGCCGAAAATCTGGGTGCTTTCCCGCCTTCTCGAAAACCCGAAAGCCGACGCGGAATCGGAATTGAAACGTTTCTGCGGAATCGCCTACGGAAAGGCCGCGCGCCACATGTACGACTTTTTCAAACGCTGTGAAAAAGATTGGCGCGAGCAGGGCGGACAATGCCGCTGGATCAAGGCCTGGCGCAACGAGAATTCGGCACATCTTTTCCGCGTCGGCCCCGAATGTATCGGACTGATCGACGAAGCCCGCGAGCTTTTCCCGAGGACGCCGACTGACGCGCGGGAGCGCCGTATCGTGGCGCGCTTGGAGCAGACGCGCCTTTACTTGGAGCGTGCGGAAAAATTTGCCGCATCCTTTCGCGCTTGTGAGACCTTGGAGCTCGCTTCGCAGGATTTGGATAAACCCGAAAATTTAGCGGCGGCTCTCGATTCGCCGGCATGGGCTTTTGAAACGATTTACAACGACGTCGAGTGGCTCGAAAAGTACCCCGATGACGGATTTTCTCCCTGCGAAATGCGCCGAAGCGATCCGCGGGCGACGGCTTGGCTGCGCCTCGTAGAAGCCTTGAGCAGCAAACCGCAATCGCCGGAACGCCTTGCGGCGGAGAACCGTTTGAAGGAAATCCTGGAATCTCTGCCGTCTTCCGACGATGCAATTGCACTTCGTAAACTCGTACCCGCCGTCCGCGGCATTCCGATTTTTAAAGAAGACTTTGAGCCGCGCACAGTGCGTCGTCCCGACGACGGCGAAATCGCTTTGCAGTCCCGCTTTGTTGCGCTCGACCAAGACGGTTGGCGTGCGGGTAAGACCATTGCGGCGCCCGAGTCGCTGCGCCTGCTGGTCGGTCCGGCGGAAAATCTTTTCTGCGGGGAAATCAGCGATACGCCTTTCGGTAAACGTGCTATGAAAATTGCCGGCGGCTGCGAGTCGGCGGAAGTTTCGCGCCGCTTTCCCGTCAAAGCGGGCCAGGGTATCGCCGCAAGCGTGCGGGCGCGCGGGAAAATTTCCGTGGGTGCGTCGGCCGGTTTTGTTCTCGCATGGCGGGATGCGCGCGGGAAATATCTCGGCGAACGCAAAAGTGTCGGGCTCTCCTGCGGCGAAACGGCGGATTGGGAACGCTTCGTCGTGGCGGGCATTGCTCCCGAAGAAGCTGCTTACTGCGAAATCTGCTTCGGCGGCGGCCTGTTCGGTCCCGACGACTACGTTTGCTTCGACGAACTGGAAGCGTTCGATTTTTAGCGGCAAGCCGTGGCTTGCAATGGCGAATTCCGAGTTCCGAATTCCGAATGATTTCCATTAGGCGTATTCCTTACGAAAAAAGCACATAGCTCGTTCCATTGCGCCGCAGGCGTGTAAACGGAACCTACTTTGTCACTTCGCGGCGCTTGTTTTTTCAGGGATTATCCGCGGGTTTCGGTTTCACCTACACCCGCGGTTATCCCATGTAGTGCACCTCCGGAGCACAGCTCGAAGAGACAATTGGAAATGGCGAATTCCCGTGAAGCGGGAATACTAACGCTAACCGCGGGTGCAGGCGATAGCCGAAACCCGCGGATAGACCTCTGGTCTTATGCGCCGCTCGAGGACACGCTTACATCCCTGACGCGCCTGCGGCGCAATGGAACAGGTAGCGCCAAGCACGAGCATCAAGGACGACGCTGGGCGCGGGGAAAAGGATAGATATTTTAGCGATTATCGAATCCGATAAACGGTAATCATTCGGAATTCGGGATTCGCAATTGGCGAAGCGGGCTGCGAGCCCGCTTCGCTCACGCGAACGGGAAAAAGATCGGAATGAAGAGGACGCCGATGATGAGGACGATGATTGAGAAGGGTACGCCGATTTTTACGAAGTCAAAAAACTTGTAATTGCCGGGTTCGAGTACGAGCGTGTTCACCGGCGAGGAAATCGGTGTCATAAATGCCGTGGAGGCCGCAATCGCAATCCCGATGGCAAAGGGATAGGGCGACACGCCGAGCGTTTGGGCGATGCTGACGGCGAGCGGCGCGAGCAGCACCGCCGTTACCGTGTTGGACATGAAGAGTCCGACGACCATCGTAAACGCCATCAGCAGGCCGAGGATAAGGCGCGGCGAGCCGTCACCGAAGAACGACATCAGGACGTTGACTGCGTGTTCGACGCCGCCGGTCTTTTCAAGTGCCGTCGCAAACGGAATCATGCCGATGATGAGAATCAGGCTCGACCAGTTGATGCAGCGGTAGGCCCGGTCGATGTCGATACAACGGGAGAAAATGAGAATCATGCAGGCGATCAGCGCGGCCAGCACGCTCGGAATGTTCGTGAAAATCATCAGTCCGACCATGACCGCTACGCTCAGCAGTGCGTAGGGAGCTCCGCCCGGCGCCGCAATGGCACCCGCGTACTCGGCGGGAAGATTCAGAATGATGAAATGACGCGTGTGCTTTTGGAGCGTCGGGATTTCCTTCCACGGTCCGCCGATCAGCAGGGTGTCACCGACTTTCAGCGTTTCGCGGATGATTTCCGTTTGCGGAACGGCGGCATTGTTGCGGCGGATTCCGAAAACGCTCATGCGGTATTTTTCACGGAAATTGGCTTCGGCAAGCGTCTTGCCTTCGAGCGTCGAGCCCGGCATGACGGAGATTTCGACGAACCCGAATTCGCGTTCCGCCTTCGTGAAGTGGCGGCTGTCGAGCGGATGGCACTCCAAGCGGAGTTTTTCGGAAACAAACTCGATTTCGCCCGGGCGCGGCTCATGCAGAAAATCAATCAGCAGGGCGTCGCCTTCTCGCAATTCCGTGTCTGCGACGGGATTGATCAGGCTGCGCTTGCCGAGGCGCTGTTCCCGGCGTTCGATACAGACGATGCTGGCACCGTAGTCCGAACGCAGCGGACACTCGCGGATTTTTCTTCCGTGCAATGGCGAATTGCGGGTGATGACGAAAACGGCGTCGCGCCAGGTGACCTGATAGCGTTCGCCGAGCTCCGCAAAGTTTGTCGTGCGCTCGTCGCGGGCCGCCTTTTTTCTGTTCGTGTCTTCGTCTTTGCCGAGGAATTTGCGGACGTAAAGCATGTAACCTACTCCCGCTGCGAGCACGATCAGACCGATCGGCGTGAAGGCGAAAAAGCCGAGACTCGGGTAGCTTTCGCGGGTCAAAATGGCGTTGACCACCATGTTCGGCGGCGTGGCGACGAGCGACATCATGCCGCTGATCAGGCCGGCAAAGCTCAGCGGCATCATCAGCTTCGCGGGCGAAATCTTCATGCGTGCCGAGATGCCGAGGACAATCGGGATGAAAAGCGCGACGATGCCCGTCGAACTCATCACCGAACCGATGAGTGCGACTGCCACCATCAGGAAGATAATCAGCTTCGTCGGGTTGTTGCGCGATTTTTTCAGAATCCAAATCCCGACATCCGTCGAAATCCCCGTGCGAATCAGGCCTTCGCCGACGACAAACATCAGCGCGATCAGGATAACGCTCGGGTCGCTGAAGCCGCTAAGCGCCTCCTTGATGTCGATAATCCCCAGGAGCGGGAGTGACATCAGCGCGAGCAGGGCGACAATGTCCATGCGCGGCTTGTTCAGCACGAAAAAGACGACGCAAATGCCTAAAAGAACGAGTGAGAGAATCAGGTCCGGACTCATGAATTATTCAAAGAAATAGCGGAAAATTTTACAGCGGGCACTCGGTTTCGATGAATTCCCAGGGAAGCGAAAACTTTTCGGCGACCTCCGCCGCGAGCGCGCAAACCCCGAATTTTTCCGTGGCATAGTGCCCGCAGGGATAAAGATTGAAGCCGCCTTCCTGCGCGGCCGTGAAGTATTCCTGCTTCAGCTCGCCGCAGACCAGTGTGTCGCAGCCGAGCGAGTTTAGGGCCGGCACCGCCGTGTTGCCGCTTCCGCAGAGCAGGGCGATTTTCCCCGGCGTTTCCGACCCGAATTCGATGGCCTTGAAGCTTTTCGGGAAAAGCGCTTTGAGCTTGGCACGCAGCGTTTCGCGCGGCATGCCTTCGCAAATCGCGGCAAAGGTGTTGCCTTCGTATTCCAATCCCCAGTCGAGGATGTTCACGCCGAGCTCCCGCGCCAAAATCGCGTTGTTGCCGATCTCGCGATGCGCATCCAAGGGCAAATGCGAGGAATACACCGCCAAATCCGCATCCAAAAGCGTCTTGAATTTGCGGTAAATCGAGCCCGTCACCGGATGCTGCGCGTGCCAAAACATGCCGTGATGCACCAGCAAAAGATCGATCCCGCGCCGCGCCGCTTCCTCAAACACGAGCGACGACGCATCGACCGCCGCCGCAATCTTGCGGACCTCGCCGCTGTTCTCGAATTGAAGCCCGTTGTTCGCCCCCGGGAAATCCCGAAAACCGATGCGGCGGGTGCGTGCGTCGCAGTACGCGACAATGTCCGAAAGTGTTGCCATATGCCGAGAATCCTACTGATGCTCGCCGCAAGCTTAAAGCACAAAGAAAGGTGAATGGTATTGTGGTGAGCAGTAAATGGAGGCGAGCTTGCGGCGCAATGGAACAGGATAGCGCTAAGTATCAAGCATCGAGCATCAAGTGACGACACCGTGAGCGGAAAAAGGGAAAGCGGATAGATATTTTAGCGATTATCGAATCCGCAGAGCGGTAATCATTCGGAATTCGAGATTCGCAATTGCGTAGCCGCCTCTTCGAGGCTGTGCGCCGGAGGTGCACGACATTGGATAACCGCGGGTGGAAACGTCGTCGGAACCCGCGGATAATTCATAAAAAAACAAGCGCCGCAAAGTGGCAGGCAAAGCTCTGTTTGCGTGTCTGCGGCGCAATGGAATGGAGGACTTAAGCTTCCTGTTTCATTGCGCCGTAGGCACGTCTGTAGCGTAGGCATGTTTTCTAACGGCGCATGACGGCGAGGCGCCTTTCCGCGGGTTTCGGCTTCATCTATACCCGCCTTTTGTGAAAGTTTAGGAGCTTAGAAGTTTAAAAGCCGAGAGGCTGTCCCCCTAAAGCCAATTAAAGAATTCCCTAAGCGGTAATCATTCGGAATTCGAGATTCGCCATTCGCAATTGCCTCTTCGAGGCTGTGCGCCGGAGGTGCACAACATTGGATAACCGCGGGTGCAGGTGAAACCGGAACCCGCGGATAATCCATAAAAACAAGCGCCGCAAAGTGACAGGCAAAGCTCTGTTTGCGTGCCTGCGGCGCAATGGAATGAGTTGCGTGTTTTCGCAAAAAGCGAATTTCTAGAGGTCGCCTTAAGCTTTTAAGCTCTCGCCGCAGTCATCCGCCTTCGGCGCACGCTTGATATTCGATGTTTGAGACTTAGTGCTTTTTCCGCAGGAAAACCGCTTTGCGACTCCTCGCGGCACAAATAAAATGAATTTTTTTTGCAAAAAATTGCCATTAAAATCTCCCGAGTCGTTATTTCTGGATTCTCCTCCGTCCCTTTATTTATGCGGAATTCATCCAATCGTGTGAAATCCTATTAGTCCTATACAATATCTTTTATTTAAAAATTACTCTTGTGAATTGCTTTGGAAAAGTCCACTATAGGCAGAAAGCAATTTTTTTACACTAACCATGAATACAACAGTCAAATTTCTATTCTCAACTCTCGTCGCGGCCGCCGCGATGACCTCTACCGCTTACGCGACCATTAGCGAAGATAATGCTTGGACCCGTATTACCGGAGAAGAAAATATCGATGATCGCTCGGTTCTCGATGGAAAAAATATCGTTGCAGGAACGATGAATACGTCCGCTGACGAAACGGATTTTTCTAAGGTTGAGGCCTCGGATTTGGTTATCTCTACGTCCGCTTCAATTGGGAAATTCTATATTGGGGCCCAGTATGCCGACGATACAACGGACGGGAAGTATGCGACTGTAAAGATTATGGGTGATAGTGATTTGACGGTTGGTCAAAACATCGCTATTCGTGAGAGCGGTAAGTTATACATTTCTAATGGTAGCTCTGTGATTGTTGCGCATGATAAAGATGCTGTTATTCAAGGGCTTGTCAGCGTTGACGGAGAAGGTTCTGTTTTTGAAACGAAATCTTCAGGTCTTCGAATTTACAAAGCGAATGGAGAAATTTCTGTAACCAACGGCGGGAAGGTAATCCTTGGTTCCTACAATGCGTCTTATCCCTGTGTCGGCGCAGAAGGCAGAGAAGGCGGGAAAATCACCATGGATAAAGGGATTTTGGAAGCTAAAGGAAATTTGCTGGTTCACGCTAATGGTGTTGTGAATATGACGAATAATTCAACGCTTTCTGTTGCGGGTACACTCACGAACAACAGCGGGATGATCAATATCGCCAACGGATCTTTCGTGGAGGTTGCCGGTGATTTGATTTTGAACGGAAAGAGCTTTTCCGATACGGTTTTGACGATTGATTACACGTCCACTCTGAAGGTTGGAGGTACGATTAATTTCGGCGATTTTGCAACGCTTGGAGGCATTGCCGTCGATACGTCGAATTATTCTGACGGAAAGACCTACAAGGTGGTTGATTCCAACGGATTCTCCGGCGTTGCAACGTGCATTTCCGGAAACGTGTTAGAATTTAATAACGATTTTTATGTGACGGAGCAGAATACGAGTACGTTACATGTCGGTACGGGCTTCGCTAACGCTTCCACCGGAGATATTGTTGACGACAAAATTGTCGGATACAATGCATTCGGAACGTTTACTGGGGTTGTTGACGCAGTAATTGCTTCTGAGACGACGTCGGTTGTTAAGGTGCATGGTGACGTTACGGAAGTCCTTACGAACGACAAGGAGCTTATCATCAATAGCGACTTGACGATTACCGCGGATTCCGCTTCCAAGGTTAGCCTCTCTAATTCCGGAACGAGCTATGATTTGGTTCTTAACGGAAACAGCAACAATGATGTGAGAGAAAAGCTTACGATTGGTGAGAATGTTACGCTTGAGGTCGCAGACCGAGTCATTTGGGCTGGTTACCATGGTAATAATGTCGATATTCAGGTAGATGGGACGCTCAAGGGGGGGTACCAGCTTTGGATTGGCGCAGATACGACAGTTGGCAATACCGGTAAGCTTGTGTCTGCCGGTGAGGCTTTTGTTCTTCGCCGCGGAGCGACCGTCACTGTCAATGGCACGGCTACGTTGGGAGCTTCGGAAGCTGAACGTACTTGCCAAATTGACGCAAATTACTTCAACCTGCTTGCGGGGAACATTGTGGCAAACAATACGCTCGTCAATTGCGGACAGCTGTGGGTTGATAATACGGGTCGCTACGCCGGTGAAGGAAACGTTCATGTCAAATTGAACAACACGATTTGGAATACGGCGGGTACACTGAAGCTGTCCAGCACCCATGCCGATGGAGCAATTCTTGAGCTCACGGATGGTAGTGTTATGAACATTGCCGGAAACGGAAGTGTGATTGAGAAAGGGTCGAAAGTTATTGTCAAGGATTCTGTATTTTCTTCGGGAAGCTTGACCAACAACGGTGCGTTCGAAGTGTACGGCGAAAGCACGTTGAATATCGGAGTGCTTTCGGAAACAGAGGTTAATATCTATCATGGTGCCACGATTAAGGACTCAACTGTCGGCGGACATATTCTCGTTTTGGGTGATGTTGTCTTCCAAGGGAAAAATACGTTTGCGATGCTCGAAGACTTTGGTGACGCTTATAGTGATGAGTCGGCAAACTGGACTGTTGAGCGGGGCGCTTCTGTGTTTTTGACGGAGAAGGCTCGCTATGGTTTAGGGTATGGCGATAAAGCTACGATTTTGGGTAATATTACAAATGCATTGACAGCTCGTGAATCTTTGACGGAAGGTGACATCTCTTTCTTCACTCATGGTTTGGTTGCGATGAGTACCTGGAATGTAGAGTCTTCGTTTACGGTTAATGATGCTTATGTGATTATCGGGTCAAACAATTCTTTTGGGAATTCATCCAATACGAAGCATACGGGAACTTACGCATTCTATTTCGAAAATTCGGTCCTTGATGCTTCCCGCATTACGTTCTACGAAGCTCTTTCGACGACGACGTTCACATTCAAAGATTGTGATGTGAAGCTCGGGACGTTCATGACGCGTGACAAGGATTCCGTGTTCACGCTGGACAATACGAAGCTTCTTTCGACGACGACGACAAATGGTACCGACGAAGGCAACTACAACGCGGGCACGCTGAATGTCATCAATGGCTCCGAGCTGACCTACAGTGCTCTTCTGTCAAATGAGGTAGGAGGGACAATTAATGTGGTTGATTCGACTCTGACGGTCCTCCCTGGCATTAAGAACGACAGCAAGATTGTCGTTTCCAATTCTACGCTCCGCGCAGGCAACATCGTTAACAACGGGACAATCTACGTGGAAGGCGATGGAGTAACCTCGTGGGATAGCGATGTTACCGGATCCGGTGCAATTTATGTTGGCAAGGATAATGTTACCGGAGCAGATAATCTCGGATCCACGATGAAGATTGTTGGTGACAAATCCATTAGCGGATCGAAGCTCTATGTCGACGACGGCGCAGTTCTGAAGATTGAAGAAGGCAACACGCTTTCGTTCTTTGGGGTACCTTCTTCGGATGACTATCAGTTTCTCGTAATTGGCGGGAATTTGGATGTTGCCGGCGATTTGAGTGTCGACGGTTGCAGCATTCGCTTTAGCCGTGCCAAGAACACGACGATTAGCGGAACGGCGAACTTTGACGGCCAGACCTGCATTTACGGATCCAATGTCACTGTTACCGGAGAACTGAACATTACCCACGGCCAGAACAAGGGCGACAGCCTGATTATCGGCTACTCGAACGCCAGCTCCATCGGCAATATTGACACGACCGCGAACTTGGTTGTTTCCGGCGAAGGTGCGAAGGTTACTGTCAATGGCGGAGATTGGAAATCGTCTGCAGTTACCAAGATTTATACGGATGAAAACGGCAAGGTCGGTACTTTGACCGTGGAAAACGGCGCAATCTTCGAAACGGATGGAAGCATCGAAAGCTCCGGTATCATCAATGTTGACAATGGTTCCCTCTCTGTTGCCGGTACGATTACGAACAACTACTGGTTGTTGGTACAAAATGGTGGTAGCTTGAGCGCAAACAAGATTGTTAATAACTACTCGTTTGACATCTACAACAGCACTCTCGCGAATCAGACGATTTCCGGTAACGGTTACGTTTACGCCGAAAATGCTCAGTTCAACAATGTCAGCGTCAGCGGCAATACCGTCTACATGATGGGCACCAACGTCAACGGCGGAAGCTTTGGAAACGTTTACAGCGGCTATGGTGTCGTCGACGGAGAGTGGGCAACGGCTGCGAATGCGAAATCTGTGATTTCCGGCAATGTTACCTCCGGAGATTGGTACAACTACGGACAGCTTACTGTTTCTGAAGGCGCGACGATGAAAGTTGGCTATTACGGAGACACGGCTTCCGGCAGCACGACAGTCAATGGAACCGTTGAAGCAACGACGTATCGTAGCTATAATGGAACGGTCGGAGCGAACGGTAAGATTGTTGCCGGTTACGTTCATCTTTACGGGAACGCGAATTCGCAAAAACATTACGAAATCGCAGGCACCGTTACGGCAAAGGAGAATCTGCTTATTGGTTTTGATTCTATTTACCAGGGCGAATGGCATATCGGTGGAGCCAATACAGTTGTAATGGTTTCAGGAGAGAATGCGAAACTGGAAGCTCTTTCCGATGCGACGATTCACGCTGATGATGCCGGAAAGAAAGCGACACTGAATGTTCTCAACGGAGGCAAGGTCATCGTGGAAGGTACGCTTACCAACAATGGCGTTATCAATGTTAACGATGGGACGCTCACGGCGGTTACGATTGTCAACAACGGCTCGATTACGCTGAACAATGCGACCTTCAACGTGACGAATCTCACGGGAACGGGTACGCTGACGATGTTGGGTAATTCGCAGGTCAAGGATGAATCGGGATCTTCCGGTGTTGAAATTGACTCCATCGTGGTTAAGACGGAAAGCAACTCGGTTGCGCTTTCGGCTTCGGCGGGTACGATTGTGTTCGGCGGCGTTCAGGAAGTCACAGAATCTGCGAACACGGAAATCACGCTCGAAGCGAACCAGGGTGTTGTGATTGCATGGCACTTCGATGTCTCGGGCATTGAAGAAAATCAATCGGTTACTGTCGAAACGAACATCGGCGCCGGCTTCAGTACGAGCGAAATTAAGATCTTCCACAAGGAAGACGACGCTTCCGAATGGACGAACGCGAATGTCAGCGACGTCGCATACGACAAGGAAACGGGTAAGCTCTCGTTTAAGGCGAATTCGTTCTCGTCGTACGCGGTTGCGGTTCCGGAACCGTCGATGTTCGGTCTGTTCGCGGGCTTGGGCGCGCTTCTGCTCGTCGGCACGCGTCGCCGCCGCAAGTAAGAGCTTAAAGCTTAGTGCTTAGAGCTTAAAGAGGAGCGTTCCCGCAGGGTGACTTGCGGGAACGCTTTTTTTGTGTGTTTACGGGAAATCGTTTTTTCCCGTGCGTGAGAGCATGTGTGCCGAAGGTGTACTACATGGGATAACCGCGG